>WHTO01000144.1 GCA_009377665.1 Dehalococcoidia bacterium | reverse complement strand
TCATGGCGTGCGTGGTTCCGGCGGCGCCCTGCTCGAGACGCTGTCCATCGCCGACGCGGAGGCTCTGTTGCGCGAGGGCACGGCGGCCGGCGGCATGGCACCGAAGCTGACGGCGTCGATCAGGGCGGCGGCCGGCGGCATCGAGACAGCCATCGTCGACGGCCGCGTGGGCGGCTCGCTCGCCGCCTGCTTCGAAGAGCGCACGCGGGGCACCCGGATCGGGGCCGCTCAACGGCCTTAACCTCGCTCGCGCCGGTAGCCGCCAATATAATCGCCTTCTTATCCCCACGAAAGGCACGCCATGACTTCCAGCGCCGCGCGCACGGACACGACCGACTGGATGGCGGTCACCGATCGCTACTTCATGACCACCGGCCGCCGGTTTCCGGTCACTATCGTCCGTGGCAGCGGCAGCCGCCTTTTTGACGACGCCGGGAAGTCGTACCTGGACTTCCTGGCGGGCATCGCGGTGGTGTCGCTGGGGCACGCCAACCCCGTCGTCGTCAACGCGATACGGGAAGAGGCCGAGAACCTGATCCTGGCCTCGAACAACTTCTATACCGTCCCCCAGGCCAGGCTGGCGCGCCTCCTCTGCGAGCTGAGCGGGATGGAGAGGATCTACTTTCAGAACGGCGGCGCCGAGGCCAACGAGGTTGCCTTCAAGCTGGTCCGCAAGTGGGGCAAGACCCAGAAGGCGGGCGCCTTCGAGATCATCTCGACCGAGAACTCCTTCCACGGGAGGACACTGGGCGCCGTAGCTGCGACGGGTACGGCGCGTTATCGCGAGCCCTTCGAGCCCCTACCCGGCGGCTTCAAGTTCGTGCCCTACGGCGATATCGAAGCGCTCAAGGCGGCTACCACGCCGCTAACCTGCGGCATCCTGCTGGAGTGCATCCAGGGAGAGGCAGGGGTGCTGATGCCGCCTGCTGGCTATTTGAAGGAGGTCCGGCGCTGGTGCGGTGAGCAGAACATCGCGCTAATCCTCGACGAGGTGCAGACGGGGATCGCCCGTACAGGGAAGATGTTCGCGTTCGAGCAGGACGGGATCCAGCCAGACATCATGACCCTGGCCAAGGGGATGGCCGGTGGCGTCCCAGTGGGCGCCGCCCTGTGCAATAAGAAGCTTGATGTATTCGAGCCCGGTGACCACGGCAGCACGTTCGGCGGAAACAACCTGTCGACGGGCGTGGCGTTCGCCGTGATCAGCCACATCGTGGAGAGCGGGCTGGTCGCCGAGGTCGCCGAAAAGGGCGAATACCTGCTGGGAAAGCTGCGCAGCCTCGAAGACCGCTATGACTTCGTCAAGGACGCCCGCGGTGTCGGCCTGCTCTGCGCCATCGAGCTGGACAGGCCAGCCGCTTCGGCGGTAACGCAATACGGATTGGAGCACGGGCTGATAGTGAGCCAGGTCCGAGACAGCATCCTGCGCCTTATCCCACCCCTGACGGTGAGCAAGCAGGAGATAGACGAGGCCGTGGAGATACTCGACGGGGCGTTGATGAGCATTGACTGACGTGAAGCCGAAGGTCGTTCTTGCCTACTCGGGCGGTCTTGACACGTCCGTCGCCATCCGCTGGCTGGCGGAGGACCGCGGCTACGATGTCGTGGCCCTGACCGTGGACGTTGGCAACGAAAAAGACCTGCGGACGATCCACGAGCGCGCTCTGCAGACAGGCGCCGTCAAGGCGCTTGTGAAGGACGCCCGCGACGACTTCATCCACTACTTCGTGTTTCCGGCCCTGGCCGCGGGCGCGATCTACCAGGGCGTGTACCCGTTGGCTACGGCGCTGGCGCGGCCGCTGATCGCGAAGCTGCTCGTCGACTTGGCTCGGGAGGAAGGCGCCACCGCGGTCGCCCACGGATGCACCGGCAAGGGCAACGACCAGGTGCGCTTCGACGTGAGCGTGCAGGCGCTGGCACCCGATTTGGAGATCATCGCGCCGGTCAGGGAGTGGGCGTGGTCACGCGACGAAGAGATCGAATACGCGGAGGCGCACAACGTGCCGATCCCGGCAACGAAAGCCAGCCCCTACTCAACCGACGAGAACCTCTGGGGACGCAGCATCGAGGCCGGCGTGCTGGAGGATCCGTGGGCGGAGCCGCCTGAGGACGTTTTCGAGTGGACGGCTCCCCCGGCCGCCCGGCCAGCCGAGCCGGAGTACGTAGAAATCGGCTTCGTCGAAGGGACGCCCCTAACGCTGGACGGCGAGGGGCTGCGCGGCGTTGAGATGGTCACGCGCCTGAACAAGCTGGCGGGCGTCCACGGTATCGGCAGAATTGATCACCTCGAGGATCGGCTGGTCGGAATCAAGTCACGCGAGATCTACGAGGCGCCGGCGGCGGTCACCCTGCTGGCGGCGCACAAAGGGATCGAGCACATGACGCTGTCGCGTCCGCAGCTCGCGTTGAAGGAGAAGATCGCCCAGGAGTACGCGGACCTGATCTACAACGGCCTCTGGTTCAGCGCGCATCACCAGGACATCGCATCCTACGTGCGCAGCACCCAGCGGCACGTAACGGGCAGCGTCCGCCTGAGGTTGCACCAGGGACAGGCGACGGTCGTCGGACGAAAGTCGGATAGCGGCCTGTACGATTACTCCCTGGCGACCTATGACCGCGGCGATACCTACGACCAGGGAGCGGCGATAGGCTTCATCAAGGTCTTCGGGCTAGCAGCGCAGGTGCAGGCGCGGAAACAGCTGCTGCGGCAGCCGGAGGGCCCTTTGGAGATAGCCCATCCGGCTCCTGAGGAGACGAAATGAGGAAGGCCATTCTGTTCATCCTGCTGCTGGCGGCTGCGTCGGCCCTCCTTCCTGAGATCAAACGCCGCCTGCGAGAGAGCGGACTGAAAGTCCAGGATGAAACAGCTCTTTGAGGTCAGCCTCGACCGCTGCGTCGACGACGGCGTGTGCGACCGCGCGTTCTTGAAAGTGTCGGAGCCGTACGAGACGGAAGTTGAAGTGCGGACGACCGACGAGATAGAGAGCGTGCTCGCGCGTGAGCTCGGAAAGAGCGAGCTCGCGGCAAGCGACCGGAAGGCGATCCTGGCCATCGGCGGAGACTACCTGATTCGCGAGTGCCTCGAGGTCCACGGCCACATCGACTCGCCGCTCCTGATGACTTCGGACTTCCTCTTTCGCCGCCCGGGTATGGAGCGGCAGCTTCTGCACGGCGCCGGCCTCCTGCCCGATGAGCGATAAGCGCTGGGGCGGCCGCTTCGAAGGGCGCACAGACGAGCTTGTCGAAGCCTTCACGGCCTCGACCGACGTAGACGCGGCGCTCTGGCGGGAAGACATTGACGCCTCGATCGCCCATGCGCGGATGCTTGGGGCGCGGTCGATCGTCCCGGCGGACGACGCTGGACGCATAGTGGTGGGCCTGCAGTCGATTGCCGGCGAGATCGAGCGTGGGGAGTTCACCTGGCGGGCCGACCTGGAGGACGTGCACGGGAACATCGAGGCACGGCTGGCCGAGCTGATCGGCGCGGAAACCGCCGGCCGCCTGCACACAGCGCGCTCGCGCAACGACCAGGTCACCACCGACCTGCGGCTGTGGTTGAAACGGCGCCTGCCAGAGCTACGAGCCGCGGTTGCGGGGGCGCAGAAGGTGTTGATCGACCTGGCTGAGAGGAACGAGGGCGTCCTGATCCCCGGTTACACCCACCTGCAGAGGGCGCAGCCGGTGCTGCTGGCGCATCATCTGCTGGCCTACTTCGAGATGCTGGACCGGGACCGCTCGCGGATCGCCGACTGCCTTCAACGCGCGGACGAGCTGCCGCTGGGAAGTGGGGCGCTGGCTGGCGTCCCCTACCCGATAGACAGGCAGATGGTCGCAGATGAGCTTGGCTTCGCCCGGTTGACGAGCAACAGCATCGACGCGGTGTCGGATCGCGATTATGTCATCGAGGTCCAGTCCGTGGCTGCGATCTGCATGATGCATCTCTCGCGGCTGGCGGAGGAGATCGTGATCTGGACGAGCAGCGAGTTTCGCTTCGCCGTGCTCGATGACTCTTTCGCCACCGGCTCCAGCATCATGCCGCAGAAGAAGAATCCGGACGTCGCCGAGTTGATCAGGGGCCGCAGCGGGGGCGTGTATGGGAACCTGGTGGCGATCCTGGCGACGATGAAGGGTCTGCCGCTGGCGTACAACCGTGACCTGCAGGAGGACAAGAAGGGACTGTTCGAGACAGTAGGCACACTTGCATCCTGCCTCGAGGCGACGACGGGGATGCTGGGAGCACTGAGCTTCGAGCGCGCCACCCTCGACGAGGCTGCGTCGGATGATGCGCTCCTGGCTACAGACTACGCGGATTACCTCGTGCAGCGGGGAGCGCCCTTCTCGAAGGCTCACGCCGCCGTGGGCAAGCTGGTGCGATTGGCCGAGCAGCGCGGCGTGTCACTTTCGGCGCTGGACCCCGCCGACCTGCGGAAGGCGTCGGCGCTATTCGATGATGGGGTGAGCACGATATCGGTGGCGACCTCGCTCGCGTCTCGTGACGTGCCTGGGGGGACGGCGCCACGGCGGGTCAATGAGGCACTGGGGGCCGCCCGCGCCAGGCTGGAGGCGGATTGAAGGCAATCAAAATCGCCCCGTCCGTGCTGGCGGCGGACTTCGCACGCCTCGGCGACCAGGTCAAGGAGGCCGAGGCCGGCGGCGCCGACATGCTCCACGTTGACGTTATGGATGGGCATTTCGTGCCGCCGGTAAACCTGGGCCTCCTGATTGTCGAGGCCATAAACCGGACGACGAAGCTGTTCCTGGACGTGCACCTGATGGTCGAGAGGCCAGACCACCTGTTGCGCCCATTTGTGGAATCGGGCGCCGACAGCGTTACCGTGCACTACGAAGCGACCGACCACATCCATCGACTGGTCTATGACATCAGGAAACTTGGCGCCCGTGCCGGTGCGGGTATCAACCCCGGCACGCCGGCCAGCATGCTGGACGAGCTGCTGGAGGACATCGACCTGGCGCTCGTCATGACGGTGAACCCGGGGTGGGGCGGTCAGCCATTCATCGAATCTTGCCTTTCCAAGGTCAAGCGGATCAGGTCGAGGGCGGCAGAGACCAACCCTTCGCTCGACATCGAGGTAGACGGCGGCGTGAACGGGTCCAACATCCCAAGTTGTGTGGCGGCCGGCGCCAACGTCCTGGTCGCCGGTATGTCCGTGTTTGGCGCGGATGGCTCAATTGGTGCGGCGATATCCGGGCTGCGGAGCGCCGCCAGTGGTGGCAGCCGATGAGAGTAGCTTTGATTGGACAGGCGGCGTTTGGAGCGGCGACGGTCGACGCCCTACAGGGGGCAGGACACTCCGTTGTCGCGGTGTCGGCACCGCTGGCGGCGGCGGCGACTCGGACGGATCAGCTGTGGGAGAAGGCGGAGGCGCTGGCGATACCGGTTATCGACACGCGCGCGATGGCGCGGCAGGCGCCCGGCTGGCTCGGCCAGTTCAAGCCGGACCTCGCGGTGATGGCGTTCGTGACTGCCATTCTGCCTCGGTCGGTGCTGGACGCGCCGGAGCTGGGGACGATCGAGTATCACCCTTCGCTGCTGCCCAGGCACAGGGGCCGGAGCGCGGTCAACTGGGCGATCATCCAGGGCGAAACCAGGACGGGCTTGACCATTTTCTGGGTGGACGAGGGCATTGATACTGGCCCGATCCTCCTCCAGAAGGAGGTCGAGATTGGACCTACCGATACGGTCGGCTCGCTCTACTTCCAGACCCTATTCCCCCTTGGCGTCGAAGCGCTCGTGGAGGCAGTCGGCCTGGTTGAAAGGGGCGACGCCCCTCGGATCGTGCAGGATGATGCCGCGGCTACGTACGAGCCGCCGTGCGAGGACGAGCACGCCGCAATCGACTGGGCCGCGCCGGCGCAGCGGACGTTCGACCTGGTGCGCGGCACCAATCCGCAACCGGGGGCGCACACGATGCTTCGTGGTGGGCGGCTCCGTGTTTATGACGCGGAGCTCCGCGGCGAGCGCGGCGAGCCCGGCGTGATCGAGGGCGTGGACGGGGGCGGACTGTTGGTTGGTCTACCCGGCGGGTCGTTGTATGTCTCCCGCGTGGCGCCGGATGGCCAACGGAAGGCCGATGCCGGTGAGTGGGCGGCAGCCAACGGAGTCGTGGCCGGCGAGTCGTTCAACACCTGACACACCTTCGGTATCGTCCGTGATCAGAACATTTGCCCGCATGTTTGCTACAATGAAACTCCCTGGGGACGAAAGGGTTCGACAGGGAAGGATGGTCCTGAGTTGCAGGCCGAGGATGCCAGCTTCCTCGTAAATCCGTTGGCAAACAAATGTAAATGGCGAGCGACAAGAACTCGCCCTCGCTGCTTAAACAGTAGCGACGTCGGCCCGGGGTTTTCCCGGCGTTCTGGAGCCGGCGCCGATTAGCCGGGGTGCTCCAATCCTGATGTCGATACGGATTGGCTAAGATCATCGACTGGCTCGTGCGAGACCCCGCCGGTGGGGGCTTGTATGGGTGAGAGCCAAAGCGCCGGATACGTTCTG
>WHTO01000143.1 GCA_009377665.1 Dehalococcoidia bacterium | reverse complement strand
TGACGAAGGCGATCAACGCCAGCAGGGCAAGCAGGATGATGCCCATCCCTCAGCCTTCGACCACCGGCGCCGCCTGGTCGACCACCATCGATTCGAAGCTCCAGGCGTGGAGCGCAGCCACCAGATCCTCGATGCCGGCGATCCTGCCGTGAAAGCGCGTCAGGTAACGGCCGATGCGGTTCACGAAGTGGGCGTCGCTCCCAGCGATGCCCTTGAAGCGCCCGTCCATCATCGCCAGCGCGCGCTCGGTCTCGAGAGCGCTGCTGCCACCGTTGAGGTGCTCGACGACGCGCACTCGCTCGAACGGCCGAGCTTCGCCCAGGAACTCGCAGAGGCCGATGTTGAAGCGGCCAACGTGCGCCGGAATAGCGATGCCGCCCGTATCCTCGGCGACCTCTATGAGGTCCTCGGCGTGAATCGTGACGTTGCTCAAGTCAAAGCGGCGCTTGAGCTCCTCGCTCACGCCATAGACAAGGAAATGACCGGCATCGGTATCGAGCTCGGCGGCGTTGAAGATCAGCAGCCCATGCTGCTCCGCAATGTCGTCGTAGCTGACCGTCGAGTCGAACTGCCGATGCTCGGTCAGCACAAACCCGTCCACTGCCAGCCCTTTGCGACGGAGCATGTCCAGCCACTTCGCATACTGGTCGACGCGCGCCCGGGCGTCATCGGACGCGACGGAATGGTTGTGCATGTCGAGAATGGTCATACCGCACTCTGAGGTTCAGGAGTGGCGGCGCACAGGTCAAGGCGGGATAAAGTCATCCGGCCAGCGCTGTCTCCAATTCCTCGCGACTGAGGGGGCCTTCGCGCACTATTACCAACCTGCCCGCCTCGATGGCGACAACAGTGGAGGCCATGCTCCCCGCTGATTGCCCGCCATCCACGTACAGATCGACCATGTCACCCAGGTCGGCTCGCGCCTCGTCAACGGTGCGCGAGTTGGCTTCCATCGAGCGGTTCGCGCTGGTCACCGCCAGCACGCCGCCGGCCCGCTCGATCACGGCGCGCGCCAGGAAGTGGTCGGGCATACGGATGCCAGCCGTCCGTCCTCCGGCCAGCGCCCTGGATTCGAAGCCGTACCGAACCCTGACGACAATCGTCAGCGGCCCCGGCCAGCAGGACGCAGCGAGCTTGCGTTCAGCGTCATCGAGCTCGGCGAAGTCCTCGGCGGCGTCGATCGAGGAGACGAGCAGCGGAATTGGCTTGCCCGGGACCCGTCCCTTGGCCTCGTACATCCTCTCGACCGCCGAGGCGTCCCAGGGAGCGGCGCAGAGCCCGTACACCGTGTCGGTGGGCAGGACGACTAGCCGGCCGGCGGCGAGCAGGCGCGCGGCCTCGGCGATGATCGCTGGTTCTTCTGGGAAAGTTGACCCCATTCTTAAGCCGATGCTAGCCTGCGCCTGAGTGACACGGACAGATGTCTCGCGCCGCTGACGAAACCCATCGGCTGGCCGCCAGCGACGATCTCGAGGTAGCGGCCTACCTTGAAGCAACGCGCGAGCAGGCGGGCGAGGCGCCCGTAGATCCTCCACCCACCCGCGATCCCAGCATCGAGAGCGTCGTTATCTTCGACTTCGGATCGCAATATTCTATGTTGATCGCGCGCCGCCTGCGCGAGCTGAAGGTCTACTGCGAGCTCGTCCCCCCAGACGCCTCCTGGGAGGGTATCGCCCACCTGAATCCGAAGGCCTTCGTGCTCTCGGGAGGCCCGGCCAGCGTCTATGACGAGGGAGCGCCGCAGGCCCCGCCCTACGTCTTCGACTCCGGGCTTCCCGTGCTCGGCATCTGCTACGGCATGCAGCTGCTGGCGCACCAGCTGGGTGGCAGGGTCGCTGCCAGCACGGAGCGCGAGTACGGCCCGGCGATGATCAACACCCGGGGGATCGATGACGACAACCCGCTGCTCTCCGGCCTGCACTCGACGATGCCGGTCTGGATGAGCCACGGCGACCGCATCGTCGAGCTTCCGCCCGGCTTCCGGCCGCTGGCCTTCTCCGAAAACTCACCGGTCGCCGTGATGGGCAACGATAGCGGCCTCTATGGCCTGCAGTTCCACCCGGAGGTCGTCCACACGCCGGCGGGCAAGGACCTGCTGGAGAACTTCCTGCTCAAGGTCTGCGGGTTCCGTGGCGACTGGACCCCGGGCAACTTCGTCCAGCAGGGCATTCAACGGGTCCGCGACCACTTGGGCGAGGGCAAGGTCATCTGTGCGCTGTCGGGCGGCGTGGACTCAGCGGTCACAGCCGCGCTCGTGCACGAGGCCGTGGGCGATCAGCTCACCTGCATCTTTGTCGACAACGGCCTGATGCGCCGCGAAGAGCCGGAGCGGGTCGTCGAGACCTTCCAGCGGCACCAGAAGATAAGGCTCGTCCACGTGGACGCTCGCGAACGCTTCCTGCGCGCGCTGGCCGAGGTCACGAACCCTGAGACCAAGCGCGTGCGCATCGGTGAGGAGTTCATCCGCGTTTTTGAGTCGGAGGCGCGCAAGCTCGGTCAGGTTGACTTCATTGCCCAGGGGACGACCTATCCCGATGTCGTAGAAAGTGCCTCGACCGGCACGGGAACCGCCGCCAAGATCAAGACCCACCACAACGTTGGCGGCCTGCCCAGCGACATGAAATTTCAGCTCGTCGAGCCCCTGCGCTACCTCTTCAAGGACGAGGTCCGCCAGGTGGGGCTTGAGCTGGGGCTGCCTGAGGAGATCGTCTATCGTCAGCCCTTCCCCGGTCCCGGGCTCGCGATCAGGGTGATCGGCGAGGTGACCGCCGAAAAGCTGGAGCTCGTGCGCAGCGCCGACTGGATCGTCATGGACGAGATCAAGGCCGCCGGGCTCTACGGCGACCTCTGGCAGTCCTTCGCCATCCTGACCGACACTAAGACCGTTGGCGTCATGGGCGACTTCCGTACCTACGGCTACGCCGTCACCGTCCGCGCCGTCCGCGCCGAGGATGCGATGACGGCGGACTGGGCGCGCCTGCCTTATGACGTGCTGGCCCGCATCTCTAACCGCATCGTCAACGAGGTACCAGGGATAAATCGCGTCGTTTACGACATCACCAGCAAACCTCCCGGGACCATCGAGTGGGAGTGAGGTGCAGCCACGAACGACGTGTCGCAGTCGATGGGCACGGGCATAGCCGTGGGCGTCGGCCTCGGTGCGGTCCTCGGCATCTTCCTGGACTCAATCGCAATAGGCATCGCCATCGGGATCGCGATAGGCGCTGGGCTGGGCGCTGCCGCCGGCACATTGCGCAACGAGTGAGCCAGCCCGGCGAGTGAACATCCTCCTCATCGGCGGGGGCGGGCGCGAGCACGCCATCGCCTGGAAGCTCGCCCAGAGTCCGCGACTCAACAACTTCTTCATCGCGCCCGGCAACGCCGGGACCGCGAAGCTCGGGACCAACCTGCCGCTCAGGGTGCCAGGGTCCTCAGCCGACCCCACCGAGATAGACTCCTTCATCTCGGATGCCGTCGCCCAGGCGATCGGCTGCAGGGCCGACCTCGTCATCGTCGCGCCCGACGATCCGCTGGCCTGGGGACTGGTCGACCGCCTGCAGGAGGCGGGCATCCCGGCCTTCGGCCCGACTGCTCGCGCCGCCGAGATCGAAGCGAGCAAGGGCTTCGCCAAGGCCCTGATGAGTCGCTACGGGATCGCCGCCGCCCAGGGACGCAGCTTCGATTCACTGGAGAGGGCACAGCGCCACCTGCGAGATATGGCGCCGCCTTTCGTGGTGAAGGCCGACGGCCTCGCCGCCGGCAAGGGCGTTACGGTCGCGCCAACTCGCGAGGAAGCGCTGGGTGCGCTCTCGGCGATCATGACCGACCAGACCTTCGGGCGGGCCGGCGAGCGCGTCGTCATCGAGGAATTCCTGGAGGGGAACGAGCTGTCGGTCCACGCCTTCAGCGACGGCAGCTTCTTCTCGATGATGCCCTTCTCAAGGGATCACAAGCGTGCCTTCGACGGCGACGCCGGTCCCAACACGGGGGGAATGGGCGTCGTCTGCCCTCCCCCGGGCCTCAACCGTGCGCTCGCCGACGCAATCGAGACCGACGTCGTTGCGCCCACTATCAAGGCGCTCGCCGACGAGGGCCGGCCCTTCAAGGGCGTGCTCTACCCCGGCCTGATGCTCACCGGGGACGGCCCGCGCGTACTGGAGTTCAACGCCCGCTTCGGTGACCCGGAGGCCGAGGCCCTGCTGCCGCTGCTCGAAACGGACCTCATCGACATCATCGAGGCCGTGATCTACGAGCGCCTGGCCGGGCTCGATGTCCGATGGTCGGACCGGGCGTCGGTCGCCGTGATCATGGCTTCCGGCGGTTATCCCGACGCCTACGCTACCGGCTATCCAATCGAGGGGCTCAGCAGCGCCGATAGCGACGCGCAGGTCTTTCTCGCCGCCGCGAAGGACGACGACGGCCGCACAGTGACCTCAGGCGGCCGCGTGCTCGCCGTCGTGGCGCAGGGCTCGACCCTGGACGAGGCCCGTGACAGGGCCTACGACAACGTCCAGCGCATCAGCTTCGAAAAGGCCCACTACCGCACCGACATCGGCGCCGTCTAGGTCCTGTAGTGGCAGGCTCTGGGGCCTGCTCAACCGTCCATGGCACAGAATGTCGGACCGCATGTCGGCCTTAGGCCGACCACTACAGGTTGACGAACCAGCTCTTGCCTTCCCGAAACGCGACACGCACCCGAGAATGAGGGCGCAATGCCACCGCTTGTCGGCGTCCTCATGGGTAGCAAGTCGGACCTGCCGGTGATGCAGGGCTGCCTCGACACCCTTACCGAGCTCGGCATCGAACACGAACACCACGTGATGTCGGCGCACCGCACACCGGCCCGCGTCCAGGAGTACGCATCGACCGCCGAAGGGCGCGGCATTGAGGTCCTGGTCGCGGCCGCCGGCATGGCGGCGCACCTGCCCGGCGCGGTCATCGCCTGGACCACGCTGCCCGTGATTGGCGTGCCCCTCGCCTCGGGCGAGCTGCGCGGCCTGGACTCGCTGTACGCCATTGTCCAAATGCCCAGCGGGCTGCCCGTCGCCACCGTGGCCATCAACGGCGCGAAGAACGCCGCCTACCTCGCCGCACAGATCCTGGGCGTCAAGCACCCCGAGATCGCCGACGCCTACAAGGCGGTGCGCGAGCAGATGCGCAACCAGTGATCCCCCGTTACTCACGGCCCGAGATGGCCGCCATCTGGGACGACGAGGCGCGCCTCCAGCAGTGGCTGCGCGTCGAGATCGCGGCCTGCCAGGCCTGGACCGAGGCCGGACGCATCCCCCGGGAGGACATGGAGCGGATCCGGCGCGCGACGGTCGACCCCGACAGGGCCGCCGAGTACGAGAAGGAGATGCACCACGACGTCAATTCCTTCCTGCGCGCGGTGGCCGACAGCCTCGGCGACGAGTCACGCTTCGTGCACATGGGTCTGACCTCCAGCGATGTGGTGGACACCGCTCTCGCGCTGCAGCTCGTCGCCGCGGCCGAGCTACTGGAGCGGGATGTCGAGGCCCTGATCGACGTGCTGGTCGCCAAAGCACGCGAGCACAAGGACACCCTGACGATGGGCCGCTCCCACGGCGTGCACGCCGAGCCCACGACCTTCGGGCTCAAGCTGGCAATCTGGGTCGAGGAGATGCGCCGCAACGCCCACCGGCTGGCGGAAGCAAAAGCAACCGTCGCCGTTGGCCAGCTCAGCGGCCCGGTCGGCACCCACGCCACCGTCCCGCCAGGCGTGGAAGAAGCAACCATGCGCCGGCTGGGGCTCGGCGTCGACCCCGTCTCCAACCAGGTCGTCCAGCGCGACCGCCACGCCCAGTTCGTGCAAACGCTGGCCCTGATCGCTGCCTCGCTCGAGAAATTCGCGACGGAGATCAGGCACCTGCAACGGACTGAGGTGCTGGAGGCAGAAGAGCCGTTCGCTGCTGGCCAGACCGGCAGCTCGTCGATGCCCCACAAGCGCAACCCCGAGAAGTGTGAGCGGGTCTGCGGACTGGCGCGCCTGCTCCGCGGCCATTCGGTGACCGCGCTCGAAAACGTCGCTCTCTGGCACGAGCGCGACATCTCGCACTCGTCCGCCGAGCGGATCATCCTGCCCGACTCCTGTCTCGTGCTGGACTACATCCTCGACCTCTTTCGCTGGATCATGGACGGATTGATCGTCTACCCGGACCGCATGCGCCAGAACATGGAGATCTCCCACGGGCTCGTCTTCTCGCAGCGCGTGCTCCTCGCGCTGATTGACACCGGGATGAACCGCCAGGCGGCCTACAGGATCGTCCAGCGCAACGCCATGCGGTCGTGGCAGGAGCGCGTGCCCTTCATCGACCTCCTGCACGGCGACGACGAGGTCGCACGCCTTCTTCAGGGATCGGAGTTGGACGGGTTGTTTGACTACTCGTACTACCTGGCCCACGTCGATGAGCTGTTCGCCCGGATTGGCCTCTAGGTGTACTTTCCCGGGAGGTTGGTGACACGGCTGATGGGAGGGAAGCCTCCGATGGCTGTGTGTCGACGGTGATGATTGTAGATGTGCAGCCA
>WHTO01000010.1:27230-35766 GCA_009377665.1 Dehalococcoidia bacterium | reverse complement strand
GGTGTCCGGCCCAGACACCGACCGGGGTCCATTGCATGGGCAGGTCGACGAGGATCAGCTCGCTGTCCTCCAGGGCCTTCATGGACAGCGCGGACTCACCCTCAATCATGGCGGCGTCGCCCGTTCGCAGGCCCTGGCCGTTCAGCTCAAGCGAGCCGCTGATCAGGTACAGGTAGACACCTCTGTCCTCGGCGAGCGCGTGGGTTACTTCCTTGCCCGAGCTCAGCGCGGAGACGAAGGCCGAGGCGTCCTGATGGACCTTGACGACGTCGCCCCCCTTCGGAACCCAGCACACGCAGCAGGCGGTCGGTACGGTCCTCACGGGTAAACTGGCGCTGCTCGTTGGAGGGCGGGAGATCCGCCGTGTCCGGCAGAATCCAGAACTGCAGGAAGCGCATGGGCTCGTCTTTGGATCCGTTTCGCTCCGAATGCCACATGCCCGAACCGAGGGTCGCCCGCTGGATCGCGCCGGGCTTGAGGATACCGCCGTTGCCCTTGCTGTCAGCGTGCTCGAAGGTACCCTCGACCACGTAGGTGATGCCCTCGATGTCCTTGTGGGGATGCATGGGCCAGTCGGCGCCCGCGACCAGGCGGTCGTCGTTGAACACGCGTAGCGGCCCGAAACCCACATACTCGGGGTCGCGGTAGCTGTCGAAGGAGAAGTGCCAGCGGGCCGAAAACCAGTCTCCGTCCTTGCGATGTATCTCTTTGTCTCGGCGGATCTTTATCATGGCTGCTCCCTGGGGAATGCTGGTATACTTACTAATAGTAAGCCGAATCACAGAAGGTGGCGTAATGCCCAACACTCACACAGCCCCGATTCCTATAACCGGCCTGAACCACGCGGTGCTCTTCGTGCGCGACCTCGATCGCTCCGTCGCCTTCTACCGCGAGGCTTTCGCCTTCGATGAAGTAGCGCGCGAGGGGCCGATGGCTTCCTCAGGGCATCCGGTTCTGCGAACCATCACGACCTTGGCCTCCTCGCGCTCGGCGCCCAGGCCCCCGGCCCCTCGCGTGGCGCCGTCGGGCTCTACCATCTGGCCTGGGAAGTGCCCGCGATCAGCGACCTTGCGCACGCGGCGTCCGTGCTGGCCGAGCTGGGCGCTCTGGCCGGCAAGAGCGACCACGGCGCTACCAAGTCGCTCTACGGACGCGACCCTGACGGCAACGAGTTCGAGGTCATGTGGATGGTACCGCGTGAGGACTGGGGCGAGCACGAAAGACGGGCCATCGTGGCGCCGCTGGACATCGAGCGCGAAGTCGCCCGCTTCGGCAACCGCTGACCCACCTTTCCCCGTCAAGACCGGTGAGGTCGCCTGCTCTAGCATTGGCCCGTGGCCGCCCGGATCCTCTTTGTCCCAACGTGGCGTGTCTCGCCGATAGCCTGCCGATCCCTTCCCGGCATCCGCTCGCTGCTCGACGACCTGAGGACGTCGTTCGAAGTCGACGTCTTCACCTGGCCATGCATCAAGGGCGGGCCGGCGGTACCGGCCACATGGCAGGGCGCGGTGGACGCCCTGGCAGGGGACATAACATCCAACACGCATCTTCTCAGTTTCGGCGCCGCCACACCAATCGCGCTGATGGCGCTGACCGGTGAGGGCCACAGGGCTCGTTCGCTGACCTCAGTTGGCATCGCCGTCCCCAACGCCACGTTGCTGACACTGGGGTTGCCCGATGTTGCCGGCTCATGGGAGAACCGGGCTCGCTTCAGCCCGACGCCAGTATGGCTCCAGTCGCTGCTGCACGGCATTCAGCAGGATTCGATTGACAGCCTGGCTCAGCGGATCGACGCCGAAATCGATTGGGGCTACCTGGCGCAGTTCCAGCGGTCGTTCGAGACGCTGGATCTGGTCGCGCGGCGCGCGGCCACCGACGTGCCCGTGCTCTATCTGAGCTCGCCGCTGGACAGGGAGACGGGCGAGGGCATCAAGGATGTCTTTATGCGTTTTGCTCCCGAAGCGGCCACGGACGACCTCCAGCAGTGGCCCGCCAATCTCGAGAGCCCCGACAGCGGCCTCGAGCTGGCAGCGCGATTCCGCCGCTTTTTGAGCGATGTGGCGCGGGAGCGCGTGGTCTCCACGATCCTGTTTACCGACATCGTCGACTCGACCGTCCGCGCCTTCGAGATGGGTGACGCGGCCTGGAACGACGTGATCCGTCAGCACAACGCGCTGATCAGGCGCTACCTCGAGCGCTTCTCTGGCCGGGAGGTCAGCACCGCCGGCGACGGCTTTTTCGCCGTCTTCGACAGCCCTGCGGGCGCTTTGCGCTGTGCACTGGCAGCCAGCCGGCAGGTGCGCAACCTGGGGATAGAGATCCGGGCGGGACTGCATACGGGGGAGTACGAGATCCTGGGGCAGGAGGTGGGCGGCGTCGCCATCAACATCGCCGCCCGGGTTGCTGCGCGCGCCACCGCCAGCCAGGTACTGGTCTCAGATACCGTCCGCCAGATGATGACGGGCTCTGAGTTCATTTTCGAGGACCGGGGCACCCACGTCCTCAAGGGCGTTCCCGAGGAGTGGCGGATCTTCGCGCTCCAGGGTTAGCCCGCGCTTATCGTCATTAACTATCGCGCGGCATATAATCTTGCCACATTCAATATCGCGATTGCTCAACGAGGCGCTGATAAGTGGACCACGGCGAGATACTCCTCTACCTCCTCCTCGACCTGGTGATAGTTATCGCAGCGGCTCGTTCCTTCGGTTGGGCGGCCCGACGCGTCGGCCAGCCGGCCGTTGTCGGCGAGATCATGGCCGGGATCATCCTGGGCCCGACGATCCTGGGCCGCATCGACGCCGACCTGCCAGGCGAGATCTTCCCCGCCGAGGTGCCGCTGAGACAGATCGCCGACCTCGGCCTCGTGTTCTTCATGTTCCTGGTCGGCCTCGAACTGGACACGAAGATGGTCCGGGCGCAGGGCAGGAGGGCCCTGCAGATCTCGCTGAGCGGTATCGTTCTGCCACTTATTGGCGGCATCGCGCTCGGCTACTTCCTGGTTGACGTGAACCTCGGCGGCGAGTTCCTCGAGGGCACCGACTTTCCACCGGACGACTTCTCATTCGCGCTCTTCCTCGGCGCGGCCATGTGCATCACTGCATTCCCCGTCCTCGCCCGCATCCTCGTCGAAACCGGCCTCTACAAGACCCCGGTGGGTGCTGCGACCCTGTGCGCCGCGGCCGTGGACGATGTCTGCGCCTGGATCCTGCTGGCCGCTGTCGTCGGGCTGGTACAAACCGGTTCCGTGGCCGAGGCCGGCGAGGTATTCGCGCTGACCTTCGTCTTCATCGTCTTTATGGTTACCGTCGGCCGCTGGCTGCTGTCGCGACTGGCGGCGCGCTACGACGCCACGGGCCACCTGACGATTGACATGGTGGCAGCAGTGATCGGCGGCGTGCTGCTCGCGGCGCTAGCCACCGAGGAGATAGGAATCCATTCGATTTTCGGGGCCTTCATCTTCGGTGCGATCATGCCGTCGCGGGCCGGTATGACCAGGGAGCTTACCGACAAGATCGAGGACTTCACCGTCATCGTCCTGCTTCCCGTGTTCTTCCTCGTCGCCGGGCTGCGCACCAACCTCTTCACCCTGGATAGCCCTTCCCTGATCGCCTACCTGCTCCTGATCATCGCCGTGGCCATCGTCGGGAAGTTCGCAGGCTGTGGCCTGGCGGCGCGGCTGACCGGCGCTTCGTGGCGCGACTCAGTCATCATCGGGTCCCTGATGAACACGCGGGGCCTGACGGAACTGGTCATCCTCTCGATCGGCCTCAGCCTCGGCGTCCTCTCCGATCGCCTGTTCGCCATGATGGTGATCATGGCCCTGGTCACCACACTGATCGCCGCGCCAATCGTCAACCGGATGATGCCGCGTGAGCGCCTGCTCCGCGAGATCGCCGAGGCGGAGGGAGAGCCTCAGGTCCCGGTGGCGTCCCGCATCCTCGTTGCCCTCGGCAACCCGGCCAACGCCGGCTACCTGGTGGACGCAGCGATCAGGATGATGGGCTCGCGGCGGCCTGCCGAGCTGCTGCTGGTGCGCCTCATCCCGACGCCGCGCGCGCCCGAATTCCGCACGGGCCTTCTCGATGAAGAGTCCCAGGTTGACGCCGCCGTTGAATCGATGAGGCACTTCGTCGAACATGCGGAAGCAGCCGGCGTGAAAGCGAGGCCGCTCTCGTTCCTGTCTCCGGACGTTGGCCGGGACCTTGCCAGGGTGGCCGGCGAGCAGTCCTGCGATGCAATGCTCCTGGGCTGGCATCGCGCTTCCCTGGAGCAGGGCGTGGTCACGGCGCTTGTCCACCGGGCCTTCCGCCTGGCGCCCTGCGATGTGGCCGTGTTCGTGGACCGTGTCGGCATGGGAGTCCAGCACGTCGAAGGCCGAGCGGTGCTCACCGTCCTCTCGGGCGGGAAGCACGACGGCGCGGCTGCCCTCATCGGGACGCACATCGCCAGTTCGCTCTCCACAAGCATGAGGCTCGCGGGCTACGTGAGCGCTGCGGACGAAGTGCGCGGAGACGGAGACTCCGAGAAGCTGGCCCTACAGGCCGACAGCCTGCGCAGCCTGAGCGGAGTATGGGTTGTCCCCGAGGTACTCAGCACCGACGGCGACGCCATCGCCGCGGCCGTGGTCGGGTCAACCGAGGCCAGCGTGGCCGTCGTCGGTGTAGGTGACGAATGGTCGACGGACGCTGCCTTCGGCCAGCCGGCGTCGCGTCTGAGCGAGGAGCTATCGTGCCCCGTGCTGGTTGTCAGGGCCGCGGGCGAGATACCACCGGAAACCGGCAACCTGCTTTCGAAGCTTGGCCTGGGAAGTGGCTCGAAAGTGGCCAGTGCATAGGCTTGAATCGTGGCCGCGGCCTGCGGCTCCTGATAGCGTCTGGCTGAGACAAGAACACCTTCAGCAAGGGGAATGCCATGTCACGGGTAGCCATCGTTTGGACCCACGGCGACAGCCTGCGGGTCAGTGACCTGCGCGAGACCAGTACCAACCTCATAGGCAGGGCGCCTGGCTCGGCGGTCATGATCGACGACAAGACCGTGTCGCGGCAGCAGGCCCTTCTGCGGCCCGAGGGCGCGGACTTCGTGATTGAAAACCTGAGCAAGACGAACCCCACGAAGCTCAACGGACGCAGCATCGATGCTGCGTCGCGAATTGTCGACGGCGACATCATCGCTGTTGGCTCCCTGAGCATGGTCTTCAACGACCTCGCCGCCTCGAGTGCGCTGGCCGGCCCCATCTGCAGCCACTGTGCGCGCGAGAACATGGCCTCCGACAAGGACTGCTGGTACTGCGGGACGTCGCTTGTCAATGCCGCAACGGTGGTCGGCCAGGTCCGCACGGCGGTAGCCAGGCTGGCCTCCGCGGATGGCTCTCCGAGCAACGCTTACTCGGGCCAGGCGTTTGTGCTCGAATCCGGGTCTGTGCAGACCGGCCAGGCCGAGAGGCTGGCGCAGGAGGCAGTCACCGCTATCATCCCCTCGGCTGGATCGGCGGTGCTCAAGCTCCAGACCGGTGACCAGGCCCAGGTCAATGGCGGGCCCGCGGGCGACGGGCAGACGCTGGCGAGCGGCGACGAGATCGTGCTGGGGACCGATCGCTACGCCCTGATCCTCGCCTGAAGGAGATTCAAGCCGGCGCGCTCAGCGCCAGTTGGAAAAGCCGCCCGCTCTAAACGATGCGCCCGCCGTGGAAGCGCCAGAAAGGGAAGAGCGCCCTCATCGGTCCCTGCAGCCAGAAGAAGGTGAAGAGCCAGACCAGTGTGTAGTGGGCTATGAAGCGGTCCAGCGTCCCCGTTTCGCCAAACAACCCCTTTTCGATGCCAGGCAGGCCCACGTAGCCGATCACGAGGCTGATGAACATACCCTCCCACGCCGTTGCCGCCCACTGCGCGAATGGCGGCCAGTCGCGGTCCCACTTGAGCTGCTGCAGGAAGTGATAGACGACGTCCCAACCCAACCCGAACAGCCAGACGTAGAACAGCACCTCGAAGAAGATGTCGTTGGGCCCGTCGTAGGCCAGCGACACCAGGAAGGTGACCAGCAGGCCGATTGTCCAGAGCACAAAAGTCCGGGTTTGCCAGCGACCGAGGAGGACGGGTGTCACGGCTTTGCACCTCGCAGCCACTTGAACCACTGGTTGAATGAATAGAACGGGTTGAGCCAGAAGTTGTGTATGCCCCTGGCGCCCTGGCCGTGGGCGTGGCGGATGATCCGCAATATCGAGTACTGCAGGCCCAGGAAGCTATCCACAGCGGCGAAAGGGCCCCCAAGCGTTATCGCGCCAGACGCGTAGACGCGCGCGTTCTCGTGGCGGAGGCCCTCGATCTCAAAGTCGTTGGAGACGTGGAATCGGCCCAGCGGGTTCTTGCGCAGGTTGTAGGTCGCGAGCAGGTCGGCCAGCAGTGGAGAGCGTTCTGGGGCAGCCACCAGGCCGGTGCAGTCGATCACGTAGTCGGCCTCGAGCTCGAGCCGCCCGCCGCCAGCCAGGCTGTTCTTGATGCGCGTAACGACCCTGCCGCGGTCGTTCAGTCTGGCATCTTCGACGATCCCGTATTCGGCGCGGTACCAGCCGTCGCGCAGGCCCTCGCGGACCATCCTCTCCCAGTCGGGCCGGTCTGCGGTTGTCGTGCCGCCCCAGATGGAGAGAAGCCGCTTGCGCTCGTCGTCAGAAGCCGCCTCGAGCTGGTACCTGCCCTGCCCCGTCCAGCACGATTTCGGCCAGTTGAAGGGCTGGAACTCGAAGTCGTCGCTGACTTTGCGACGGGAGAAGCCAAACTTCGCGCCCTGCGTAAGCCGGGTGCGATGCAGGTGGACGACCTGGATGCTCTTGTTGGTGGCGCGAGATTCCCAGAGCTTCTGGATGATCCGCGACGCGACGATGCCCCGCCCGCGAAGGATCACCGTGCCCCCATTCTTGAGCAGGTCCTCGTAGACGTGGTCGTGCTTTTCGTAGGCGTTGATGACCCTCGTGCGGTCGTTGTATTTCTCGCGAAACTCAGCGAGGTCCGGCAGGAATTGCAGCGAGGGGTAGCCCGGGCAGAGGTGCAGGAATTTAGCCGCCACCGCGACGTGCTTGCGGTTGCTGCCCTCGCTCTGCGAGACGACGGCGAGCAGCCTGCCCTCGCGCGTCTTGCGGATGGCCCGGAGGCGCCCCATGACGAGCATGTTGTCGTAGCCAATCCGCCGGGCCTCGCGATCCATCTCGCTCCAGACATCGCCGGTCACCGGCGTGAAGGTCGGCGCCAGGGTCGGCTCACCGAAGATCTTCCAGAGCTGGTCCCAGGCCACCTTGAGGTTGCCGCGGCCTATCTCCCTGAATATCTCGCGCGGCGCGTACCCCGGAAACCCCCAGGGGTTGCCGGGGCAGGAGTCGGAGTTGGAGCGCAGACGCTCGCGATCCGGGATCTGCGAGTTCTGCACCAGCCGGCGATAGCGGCCGTATCCCTGGCTCTCGTTGCTCGCCACGAGGATGTCGCTCTCAGCCACGCCGTAGTTGCGCAGGTGGCTGGCCATGATGAAGCTTCCCATGCCTCCGCCCAGCAGGGCGAACTCGGCGACCTTCACCTCGACGCCGTTCTGGATCAGGTCGTGCTCGGATATGATCGGCTGGCTTAGGACCTCGTCCGAAACGACACCGCGTACCTGCGCTGGCGCCGGACGTGGCGGCGTGACTGGAGCCAGGATCTGGGTTGATTCGGGGTCCTTAACCTGGATCAGCGCCTCGAGCACCAGCGTGCCCTCGGCGCTGGCCGCCACCAGTGTCTGCTCGGCCGCTTGCGCTCCCCGGTCCATCAACCGCAGGCTGTAGCTTCCGATCGCGACCTGGTCTCCGGTGCGCAGGTCAGCGTTGCCGACGCGCTCGCCGTTGACCCTGGTGCCATTGGCGCTGTTAAGGTCCTCGATCGTCACGGCGTCAGGCGAAACCCGAATGCGGGCGTGGTTGCGCGAGACCATCGGGTCGGCCAGCACGATATCGGCGTCGTCGGCGCGACCAATGACGTGCTCGGAGTCCAGTTCTTTCTCGCGCTCGGCGCCCCCCGGGTCGGTCCAGCGCAGCACATAGCGTCCCGGTGCCCTTACGCCCATTGTCTAAGTCCTTCCCGAGGAACCTCGGCGACTAGCGAATTGCTTGTGGAACGGACCCCGCTGACACGGGGTCATGCGGAGATTCATGCAACTGAGACTCTTCGTATCTTCTCGGGGTTTTATCACACCGCGGGACGGTTGACCAGTGCGCGTCAGGAATGGACGAGGACGGCGACGCCGATGTTGTCGGGACCGCCCGCGGCGTTGGCCTGGTCAACCAGGCGGCGCGCGATCTCGCCCGGGCTCGTGCCCACGAGCGCGTCGAGGATCTCAGTGTCAGACACGACCTTGAAAAGCCCGTCGGAACACAGCATCAAAACTCCGCCGGGGGGCAGGGACGCCATCTGGACGGAATCCATGCGCACCTCCTCCTCGACCCCGATGCCCCTGGTGATGACGTTCCTGTACTGGCTGTTCTCGGCCTCTTCGGGGGTCAGAGCCCCGGCTTTGACCT
>WHTO01000010.1:0-27220 GCA_009377665.1 Dehalococcoidia bacterium | reverse complement strand
GACCTGTTCCACCACCCAGGAGTGGTCTTCAGTCAGCTGCCGAAGCTGACCGCTGAAGGCCAGGTAGGCGCGGCTGTCGCCCATGTGAGCGATCCAGGCGGAGTTCTCGCGGACCAGCGCCGCCACGAGCGTGCAGGCCATCCCACGCAGGTCCAAGCGCTCCTGGGCGCGGACCCTGACGCGGCGATTCGCTGCCTCGAATCCGCGCTTCAGCACGTCGTCTGGAGGGCCGTCCTCACCGTCGGCCTCGACCGATGCCCTCAAGGCCTCGATGGCCTCGGTGCTGGCAACTTCACCCCCGCCCACTCCGCCGACGCCGTCGGCGACGGCGAGAAGAATTGTCGAGTCGCTGACCCTCCAGGCCAGCACGGCGTCCTCGTTGTGGGAGCGTGTCCTGCCGGCGTCGGTGTGGGCTGCAAAGCTCTCCGCCGAGGCGGGTGGCCCAGCCTTCCTTCTCCTGAAGAGGTCGAAGAGTCTCAACTGCTCAGAGTCTCACAGCGTGTCGTCAGCCACTCTCAAAGTTAACCGGTTGTAGGAGTAGCGCGGCGGATTATCCACGTTGCCGCCGAAAGCGGAGACATGACGAAGGGCTCCGACCGTGTTGGGGGACGCAGGCTGAGTGGTGAGACCAGTCAGCCGAACGAGATCATCGACGCCACCAGCGCCGTCAGCGCTACCGACGTTGCCACGAAGAGGAGCAGATAGACCGCCGTGCGGGCCACCGCGTTG
Source organism: Dehalococcoidia bacterium (assembly GCA_009377665.1). Lineage (GTDB taxonomy): Bacteria > Chloroflexota > Dehalococcoidia > WHTO01 > WHTO01 > WHTO01. Next base: position 26,491 of record WHTO01000010.1, on the reverse strand, counting down.
GGTTCCCGCTGGATGTGGGGGCTGGCCACGCTTGCATCTCTCAGGTCACGGACGGCGCGGTCGCTGCTCACAGCCGACGGGCGTACCGCTTCAGGGCCCGGGTCGCTGTCCGGCAGACCGTATCCGGCCGAGCGTGCGGCGGCCAGTATTTCCGATAGGCGCAGGCGCTGCTGGAGCGGTGCGGCTTCGACATTCGTGGGCCGAGATGGTCTGAGCCAGGGTAGAAGGGCGGGCTCGGTTGTCATAAGATGCTCACTCTCACCTCGGTTGCGTTAGCAACTGCCTGTCACCCTATGTTTCGGATCGTTGGTCGGGCGTCATTAGCTTGCCGCTGAGGCCGCCACCGGCCCACCCCCAGCCGCGCTCCAATCGCTAAAGCGGAGGGCGGAATATGCCGAGTAGCAAGATGCGTTGACACCTTCAAGATGGTCTCAGAGAATCAAGTTGTCGGACAACGAAAAGAGGCAAGGCCGCGAGAAATCGCCGCCACGCAAAGCCACGGGTCTACCGCCCACAGGGCCACGACCGCCGGGCCGCCGTAAGTCCCCACTCGCGCGCACGATTCGCAGCATCGACGTCGGCATCCCCTGGCCGCGCCGGCGCGGGAGTAATCCACGGTGGCATATCACCTCTGGCCCCACAAGGGCCCCGAAGGTTGTCAGGGCTTGAGGGCCTCACTCTCCCTGTTCGCCTCTCAGCTTTCTGAAGACGAGGCCGTCCTCCTCGGAGCGCACCTCGAAGACATGCCTGACATCTCCGGCGTCTTCCTCTTCCGCGAGGATGATGGCTGGCGCTATACGGTAGAGACCACTACCGAGGATGGGCCCGAAAGCCTCGGGCTCCACGCCCCGCATTTTCGCCTCGATGAAGCGATGCATCTCGGGCAGCGCCTGGAAGCGCTGGACTACGTGGATCGGGTAGAGATGCGGCGAGAGGCCGAAGGCTGGTTCCTCAAGGTCATCGCCCGCCCAACCTCGATTGGACCACTCTTCGAGTGGATGGCGGCCTCCGGCGGCCCGCTCCCCGACGCCGAGCCCCCGGCAGGCGGATCTGCGCCGGTCGCCATGGCCGATGGCGCGGCGTCGGACCATCTGGTTCAAGGCTCGGCCGCCGACGTCGGTTCGCCGCTGGCGGTCTGGTCGACGCCCGCGGTGGAGTGGCGGGAAGCCGAACTTGATGAACCTCCCGCGGCGACCGTCGCCAACGCACTCACTCTAGACGTGACGCGCCAGCGTGTCTTCAGCAAAGCCCATTCCAGGACAGTAACGATGGTCGCTTACCCCTTCCTCGACATGGACCTCCTCGACGATTTCGTCGATCGCATCGCCCTGCATCCCGCCGTGCGGTCGGTCGAAGTACGTGGACTCTTACGGGGACGCCTCGAGTTGTCGGTCAGGCTATCCCCCGATCACTCATCGATGACGCTTTCCGAGGCGCTGGCCGACACCCCCCACACGTTGGGCTCACTCACGGATGACCTCATCGAGGTGCAGTTCGTCTAACGGCCCATGATCGGAAAGACAAGAATCCGTAGCGAAGAGGCGGAAGCCGCACACCCGCGCGTCGAGTGGTCGTCTCCCGAGCGTGGGAGGAACGGTGCCGTCCCGCGCGAGCGCTCGATCCAGGCCTCCTCACGCATAGGCGACCAGCTGGTTGAAGCGGGACTGATCTCCGAGGATCAGCTTGACCAGGCGCTGCGCCTGCAGATCGCGAGTGGCGTGCGATTGGGCCAGGCGCTCCTCAGCCTGGGCTACCTTGAGCCGGGCGAGCTGGCGATGCACCTCGCGCGCCAGCACGGCCTTCCCTTCTTCGACCTCAGCGGCGCTGGCATCAACCCTGCGGCCGTCACCAGACTGTCCGAAGATCTTTGCCACAGGCACTCCCTCGTCCCAATCGCCTCCTCGGAGTCCGGCGTCACGCTGGCCGTCGCGGACCCAACGGACGACGAAGCGATCCAGGCGGCGCGACAGGCGCTCGGGGAGAAGGTCCGCCTCGTCGTCAGTACATCAGACCAGGTCGAGGAGGTGCTCGCCGGGGTTCACCACGAACGCCACCAGGACATGTCTACCTACGAGTTCGTTCGCCGCAACCTGCCGGAATCCGCGTATCGGATGGTCAGCGTGCACCAGCGCGCGTTGCTCTTCCTATTTGCGACCTGCGCGACCGTCCTTGGACTGTTCCTGCACTGGACCCTGATCGAGGCTGTCGCCCTGCTGCTGGTCGCCACCCTGGTCGTTTATGCCGGCGCCCGCCTCGTCGGCCTGGTCCGCCCGACGCCCGGTCGCCAGGCTCCGTCACACGACCCGGACGATCGAGATCTTCCGGTATTGACAATCCTGGCCACGGTTGACGACGCCGCCGCAGACATAGACCGGACGGTCAGGCGGCTCGCGGCTGTCCGCTATCCGCCGGCCAAGCTCGATGTGCGCATCCTCTTGTCCGCCGCGGTGCCGTGCGAGCGACAACTGCCGTTCAACATGCAGCTGATCCGCATACCCGTCGGCGACGAGCGTCACCTCGGCATCGTGCTTAACCATGGATTGCTGCAGGCGCGGGGCGAGATCGTTTCCGTCCTGAACAAGGCGTCGCTGCCCCATCCTGACGAGGCACGACTGGCCGCCTCCGCCCTGTCGGGTCACGGCCGGCATTGGGGCGTCGCTGTCACCCCTCCCCCCCGACCGGGCGTCCGGCCAGGGGTGTTCACCCGCCTGGCGGCGATCGGCCGCCGCGCGCAGTGGGAGCTGGCACGCGGCGTCGGAGCCACCGCTTTCGCCGCCGGCTCGGTATTCGTCCGGACCGAGCTCCTGCGCCGCCTCGGGGGCTGGGATCCGTTCACCCATGATTCGCAGTCTGAGTTTGCCCTTCGTCTCAGGAAGGCCGGGCTGAAGGTCGCGGTGCTTCCGACGGTTCCTACCTCCGACCGCCGTGTCATCAGATCCGAGCTCGCGGCTCGGAACGGGCGCTACGCCGAGGCATGGCTCAGACTATTCCTCATCCACACGCGCGCCGCCGACGGCAACGCGCTGCTTGTCAGCTATTTGACCATGGGGCCGTGGCTGCAGCTCTTGGCCTGGCTGTTTCTACCCTTGGTCTTCGCCGGCCACGTGCTGGGAGCGACCGCCGGCTGGGTTAGCCAGCTGGTCATTGCGGGTCTTGCCCTCGACATCGCCATCAACCTCGCCGCTGCCGTCGTCGTCATGGTTAAGGGCAGGTTATGGCCGGGCCTGCTGGCGCCGTTCGGCGCCTTGTTCTACCTCATCGCGTCCCTCCAGGGGCACCTGCTTGCGGTCAGCCGCATCCTGACGGGAGGGCCGTCCCGTCCCTGGCCGCAGGCCCACCCACGCAGCCAGCCGGTGCCGCTTGCGGCGGGCGTCGACGACGAGCCGCCCGCGCCGGCCATCGTCCCCATCGAGAAGCAGGCACTCACCGAGGGCTCGCTTTGAATAGCTCCGGCCTGCGGAAACCGTTCCGGCTCGTCGTCCTCTGCGCAGCGTTGGCGTTGAGCGTCGCCTGCTCTGTCAAGGCAGAGGAGACCAGTGTCCTGGCGCCACCCGAGCACGGCGCCTACGTGGGAGTCTTCTCCGCCGGGGTGGAATTCGAAGAGGACTATTTCGATGCCTACGCGGCCACCGCCGGACGGGAGCCCGCCATCGTGCACACGTTCGAAAACTGGGCCGAGCCGGTACCGCTGGAGAAGCTGCGCAAGATAGCGGGTTACGGATCGGTTGCGCTGATCACCTGGGAGCCCTGGTTTGGCCCCGCTGCACCGGCGCCGTCGCTGGGCGAGATCCTCGACGGCCGCTATGACACCTACATCCGCTCCTGGGCCGAGGGACTCTCCCGGCTCGGCCACACGGTCCTTCTGCGCTTCGCACACGAGATGAATGGAGATTGGTTCCCCTGGGGCGGCACCGAGAACGGCGCCGATGAGACAGGGGGGTTCGGAAGCGAGATAAGGAGCGACGGCCCCGAGCGTCTTGTCGCGACGTGGACCTATATCCACGACATCTTCGAGGACGAAGGCGCCGACAACGTGACCTGGGTCTGGGCGCCAAACCACAACTCGGTCCCCGAAGTGCCCTGGAACGAGATGCTGGAATACTACCCGGGCGATCACTACGTCGACTGGATCGGATTGACTGTCTACAACGTCGGCGACGCCAGCGACTTGTTGCCATGGGCGGAGTGGCGGTCCTTCCGGGAAGTGCTGACGCCCCCCTACAACGTCGTGGCCCCGCTGGGCAAGCCAATCATCATCGCCGAGCTCGGAACAGCCGAGGGAAGCGGCGGCAAGGCGACCTGGATCAGGGACATGGGTGAAGACATCCGCCTCCACTTCCCGGAGATCAAGGCAATAGTCTGGTTCGACCAGGACGACCGAAACCTCGGCGACTTCAGGATTGCGACCTCGTTGGAGGCACGCAACGCCTGGTCGGAGATAGCGACTGACCAGTTCTTCTCGCAGCTGCCCTCCGCAGCCGAGGCAGGGCCGTGATGCCGCTTGCTCGTTACCTGCTTTCCGCAGTTCTGGCCGGCACTCTCGTCCTGGCTGCGGGGTGCGGACTGCTGGACGACGATTCGGACAGCGACACGGACGTGGTCGAGCCGGGCAGGACACCGAGCGATGTCGTCGTGACTTCATCCGCGACCGAGGCTGCTACCACACCGCTGTCTGCGGAACAGGTGCTGCAATCATGGTCCGCGGCCGGCGGGCGCCTGGCGGCGTGGGACCCCGATCAACTTCTCGACGTACCGACGGGTGTCGCCGTCCTCTACCTCGACTGGAGCATCGAGGCCTCCCTTCAGGTCCCGGCGCTCCTGGACGACGCCGCCGAAGCCGGCGATGCCGTGCTGATAACGTGGCAGCCCTGGGTTTTCGACGATGGCGCCGACAGCGGCCTCGACCTCGAGGAAATAGCGGGCGGCGAGTATGACGACATAATCCAACGTTGGACCGAGGCGGCGGCGGAGCACCCGCAGCTCAGCATCTTCCTGCGCTTCGCGCCGCAGATGGACCTTTCGGGCACCGATGCTTTTCCCTGGGCCGACCAGGATCCCGAGCTGTTTATCGACGCCTGGGAGCACGTCGCCGAGCGCGCCAGGGATGGCGGTGCAGGGAACGTCCACATGGTCTGGAGTCCGCTTGGCTCGCCGACCGCCCTGGACTACTATCCCGGTGACGAATGGGTGGATATCGTTGGGTTGAACGTCGGCGTCGCGGCGGCGTGGGACACGCCAGACCCGACCACAGGCCAATACCGCTCATTCGAGGCCAGCCTGCGCGGCCTCCTCAACCTCTCCGCCTCCATTGATAAGCCACGGGTGGTAACCGAGGCATCGGTGGACCTCCGCACTGCGGATCAAGAGGTCGAGTGGATCGAGGACATGCTCGCCTACTGGCAGGACGCCGCCGTCGACCTACCGCTGCTTGTCTACATCAACGACCGTTACCCATTCGCGGAGCCCATTGACTGGCGCCTTGGCCCTGACGCGCGCGAACTCTTCGAGGCCGCGCTGGCCGCGCAGGACCTCTCCTAGCGTGCCGCCATCTCGACACGGGCCAGTGGGCAGCTACGGAGTTGCCTTCCGTCCCACGATGACCCATCGCGAGTCGCTCGTCTACATCGGCCTGATGCTTGTTGGTCTCGTCCTCACCCTGCGCTATTTCCTGTGGTGGTTCGATATAGGCCACATTCCCGGCGACCCCGGGCTCGGTAATGGAATGCCGCTGCTGGGCGCCGGCTGGATCGTCCTTGCGCCCTTTCTCCTGCTCAGTCTGGTCGAGATCGTACGCGTGTCCAGCAACGTGTTCCTCTGGGTTTTCGCGTTGTTCATGGAAGATCCACTGCCCATGAAGCCACAGCCCGGGCTTCGCATTGCCGTGCTGACCACGATCGTCCCCTCGCGGGAGCCGGTTGAGATCGCCGAACGAATGCTCAAGGCGGCGAAGACCATCGAATATGACGGCCAGGTCGACCTCTGGTTGCTGGACGAAGGCGACGACGACCGCGTCAAAGAGATGTGCCGGAGGATCGGTGTCAACCATTTCTCGCGCAAGGGTGTCGAGAAGTGGAACCAGCCCTCCGGGACGTTCCGGGCGAAGACAAAGGCCGGCAACCACAATGCCTGGCGCGACGCGCACGAAGGCGGCTACGACCTCGTCGCCCAGATGGACCCTGACCACGTACCTTATGCCAACTTCCTCGATCGTACGATCGGCTATTTTCGTGACCCCAACGTGGGCTACGTCGTGTCCCCCCAGATCTACGGCAACCACGAGGAGTCGTGGATCGCGCGCGGGGCCGACGAGCAATCGCACATCTTCCACGGGGTGATGCAACGCGGCGCCAACGGTATGGGAATGCCCATCCTGATCGGGACCAACCACGTCTACCGTCCGGTGGCCATGCAGGCGGCTGGCGGCTATGCCGGGATCATCGTCGAAGACCACGCCACGGGGCAGGCGATCTCGGGGCAGGTCAACCCGGACACCGGCGTGCGCTGGAAGGGCGTCTACGTGCCCCAGGCCGTATCGGTCGGCGAGGGCCCGGCTTCCTGGACGGACTACCTGAACCAGCAGACGCGCTGGGCGTACGGAATCTTCGAAATCATTCGCGACCACGACCGGCGGTTGCTACCCCAGCTCGGCCTGCTGCAGCGCGCCGGATACCTGATGATGCAGAGCTACTACGGCTTCGCGGCGCTGGTATTTGTCGCCGGCAACCTGCTGACCTTCCTCTACCTCGGGCTGGGCCTGTCGGCCGCTGACCTCGACCTCACGACCTGGTGGTGGCTCTGGTTCCCACAGCTGATGTGGGGGTTCGTCATCTGGTACTGGCTGCAGCGGTTCTATCTGTATGAGAACCAGCGAGGGACCCTTTTCCTGGGGTACGTGCTGACATTCGCCTGCCTGCCGCTGTTCGCGCGCGCGGCTTTCGCCGCACTCACCGGCCGGTCTATCCCTTACGTAGTGACCGCGAAGGGCAGCGCGCAGGCGCGGGACAGTGTCTGGATATTCAGGCCCCACATGCTGATCGCGCTCGCGGGCATCGCCGTTATCGCTGCGTCGTTTTACTTCGGCAACGACGCCTTTCAACTACGCGTCTGGGCGGCCCTGACCATCGCGACCACCGCTGGCTATCCCATCGCCTTCCTGGTCTCGAAGCTCGTGACCCGCCTGCGCCGGGCACCCGAGTTCGACACCGCCGACCTGGTGCAGGCCCGCGCTGCTCGCGTCTTCCCGCCTCCTCCCGAGCCGCAGCGGCCCACACCGCGGCCCGAAGCGGCGGTTTACCGGGCGGGCTCAGTCGTTATCTGGGATGACCGATACTCAGATTCGGGTGAAGGTGAGACCGCGGGGGACCCGGCAGGCGCCGTGCCCGCGCCCGTCCACGCGGCTTTCGAGGGCACCCCGAATAACTAGCCAGGGGGCGTTACGGGCCGCGGTCCGGCAGGCGGCGCACACTCCGCAGGCGGTGTGGCCGGCCATCCGCTGACCGGGGGCTGCCGCCGCCCTCGAGAAACCGAGCAGTGAGAGCCACACCTGTCGAGCCACGACGAATGACCGGAGAGACGCCCTATCGCGTCGCCTTCCGTCCGACGATGACTCACCGCGAGACCCTCGTCTACGCGGCTCTGATGCTGGTGGGCGCCCTGCTCAGCGTCCGCTACTTCGTCTGGTGGTTTGACCTCGGGCACATTCCCGGCGACCCCGGCATCGGCGGCGACAGCCCCTTGCTCAATGGGGCGCTGATTGGCCTCGCGCCGTTTTTGCTGCTGACGCTTGTCGAGGGTGTGAGGGTTGCGTCGGCGTTCGTGCTCTGGATCTTCGCGCTCTTCATGGAAGATCCGCTGCCGATGAAGGCCCGGCCGGGGCTCAAGGTAGCGATCCTGACGACCATAGTGCCGTCCAAGGAGCCGATTGAGATGGTCGAGCGCACTCTGCGCGCGTCCAGGCGTATCCGCTACGACGGCCGGGTGGACCTCTGGCTCCTCGACGAGGGTGATGACGACCGGGTCAAGGAGATGTGCCGCCGGCTGGGTGTCAATCACTTCACGCGCAAGGACGTGCCGGAGTGGAACCAGCCCGAGGGGACGTTCCGCGCCCGCACCAAGGCCGGCAACCATAACGCCTGGCGCGACGCGCACGAAGAAGGGTACGACCTCGTAGCCCAGATGGACCCCGACCACGTGCCCTACGAAAACTTCCTGGAGCGCACGGTCGGCTATTTCCAGGACCCCGATGTCGGCTACGTTGTTTCGCCGCAGATCTACGGCAACCACGAAGAATCGTGGCTGGCGCGCGGCTCCGATGAGCAGGCCTTTGTTTTTCACGGCGTGGTCCAGCGCGGCGCCAACGGGTTCGGTACGCCGATCCTGATCGGCACGAACCACATCTACCGGCCCGCGGCGATGGCCGCCGGCGGTGGATACATGGGGATGATCGTCGAGGACCACCCGACAGGCCTCGCCATCACCGGCCAGGACAACCCCGAGACCGGCAACCGCTGGAAAGGTGTCTATGTCCCCGAGGCAATCTCTATCGGCGAGGGTCCGATTTCCTGGAACGACTACCTCTCGCAACAGATGCGGTGGGCCTACGGAATGTTTGAGATCATCCGCGACATCGACGGGCGGCTGCTGCCCAGGCTGAGCGCGCTGCAGGCGTTCGGTTACGTCATGCTGCAGACCTATTACGGCTTCGCGGCCCTCGTCTTCGTCTGCGGCAATCTGTTGACGTTCCTCTACCTGAGTACCGGCCTCAGCTCTGCCGACATGAACCTCGCGGCCTGGTGGTGGCTCTGGCTGCCGCACTTCCTGTGGGGCTTTGTGATCTGGTACTGGCTGCAGCGTTTCTACCTGTACCAGAACCAGGGCGGGACGAACTTCACGGGCTACATCATGACCTTCGCCTGCTTCCCGGTGTTCGCCCAGGCGGCCTTCGCCGCCCTCACCGGGCGCAAGGTCCCCTACGTGGTCACGGCCAAGGGATCCGCCCGTACGCGGGACAGCCTCGGCGTCTTCAGGATTCACATGATCATCGCCGGAGGCGGCCTGGCCGTGCTCGCCGCCTCGCTATTCTTCGGTAACGACGCCTGGCAGCTGCGCACATGGGCGCTGATCACGATCATCATCACGGCCGGGTTCCCTATCGGCCTTTGGACAGCGCAGCGGCTTGAGCAACGGCGCCCGCAAAGGCAGCCCGTGGCTTTGCCATCGCCATCCGGCGTCCCCATCCGCAGCACGGCGGGCGAGGCCACGCCCGACGCCGTGGCGCCGCCGCTGCTGCCGCCCCTGGTCCGCCCCAGCCCCGACGACCCGGAGGAAGGCCCTGCGCGTTCCGGCCTTCAGCCCGCTTATATGACCCTGGCCGCTAACGGCAGCCTGACCTGGCCCGCCAAGGACCAGGCATCGACCGGCAGCGGCGGGCGCCTCTGGCACTCCGCCAGTGAACCTTCGCCAGCTCAACGCAGGGGCAAGCCCTCGACTGAAGCCCGTCGGCTGGCGGCCGTCGCGCTACACCGCGCCACCGAGACCGTGTCGCTGCCCGTGCCGCGGCGGCGAAGAATTCTCTTCGTCCTGCCCATGCTCGGGATCGCGGGATTCTTTCTAGTGATGTTTGGGGGCATCCTGGCCCCGGGCTACCCGGCCGCTGGCGCGCTTTACGGACACCTGCCGCTTATTGACGCCCTGGCCGGCACAATGGGCGGCGGCGGGGACTGGTATGACGGCTGGTACGGCGGTTATCCGCACTCCACCATAGACAGCTTCGTCGCCTATCTGCCCGCGGCCTTGCTCACCACTATCGGCGTAGACCTCCTCTTGTCCGCCAAGGCTCAGATCCTTGCCTCGATATTGATCGGGGCATTCTCGATGTTCTGGGCCTGCCAGGAACTGCTCAGACGCCGATCGCCGACGCGCTTCTCACCGTCGGCGTCGGTTGCCGGCGCCGGGACCTTCGCGTTCAGCCCGGCGTTGCTCAGCATCATGTTCGGCCTGGGCGAGATGCCCGCCTTCACCGCCGCCGTGCTGGCCCCGCTGCCGATGGGCCTGCTGTTCCGTGCCGCGCACGACCGCTCTTCATATCCCTGGGCCCTTTACGGGTCGTCGCTTGCCCTGCTCACACTTCTCGATACCGGAGTCGCGCTCTGCGTCCTGGGGGCCGGGTTGGTCTGGACCGCCGCATCGGGACTCCTCACGGTGGCCGCGGGCCGCGGGTTCTTCACAGCGGCCGCGGTCCTGGTTGGCCTGTCGGCGTTCTGGACGGTCCCGTTCCTCGCCATCGCTCCCGACATCGCCTCCCCCGGCGCCTTCGCAGCCAGCGCCTCCGAGGTCAAGATGATGGACATCGTAGAGCGGGCGGTAAGCGACGGGCAGGCGAGCTGGTACGCCGGGATCGTCGCTATCTCACTGGCCGTTCTCGGTCTTGCGCTCGCCCCGGCGCGTCGCCTCGTCGCGCCGTTTCTCGTCCTCGCCGCGGCAGGCACGCTCATCGCCGTGGGATGGTTGCCGTCGCTCAGCTCCGCACTGCCCTTCCCGGACGCCGGCGCCGCCGCCTATGGCGGCTTCCTGGTCGCCCTGGGCCTCGGATTCGCCGTCGCCGTCGTGGTGGACGAGGTTGTTGGCAGGCCAGAGAAGATGCCGTGGATCGCCCACGGCGTGGGCCTGGCGCTGGCCGTCCTGGTTGCGGTCGACCTATCGGTCTCGTCAGGCATCGTGCGTTCGCACGAGACGTTTCCTGAAGACCTCACACTTGCGGCGGCCTTCGTTCGTGACCAGCAACCCGCGCCCCTGGAGAGGACGGCGGTGGTTGCGGCGACCGGGGACGAACGGGCGGTTGCGATGCTGCCGGCGTTGACCGGGATTTCCTTGACCGGGGGCTACAGCGGCCAGGCGACAGTCAACGCGGCGCTAAGCGAGGCCGCAACCGCTGGCGCGCTCTCTGAGGGGCGGGTGGACGAAGCCCTGGAGCTCCTGTCCCTGTTCAACACGCGTTACATAATCGTCGACCAGGAGAATCGTCTCGAGGCTGCGCGTGACCTTCTGGAGTCGGGGCGCGTCGAGCAGAGTGCCCGTTACGGCAGATGGCTGATCCTGGAGATCAGCGAGCCAGCTTCTCCGCTGCACGCCACTGGCACCCTGGTCCCGATCGATTCCACCGTGGAGCAGTATGAGCCGGCTGCCATCGAGCTGCGCACCAGCCTCGACGAGGCCGCCACCGTCGTGCCCGCCTTAAGCTGGAGCCCCGGCTGGTCGGTCACGGTGGACGGCCAGCGCGTCGAGGCGGCCGATTACAGCCAGGACGGCCGCGGTGGCTTCGTCTCCTTCCCGCTTGGCCCCGGCGAACACAGCGTTGAGCTAGAGCACGACCCGACCGCCGTTCAGTCGGGCGCCCGGCTGTTCTCGGGGGCTTTTGGCCTCCTCATCGGCGTGTGGGTTATTTCCGCGCTCGTTCACCGTCGGGGCCTCGCGGCCGGCGAGGCGCCCCCCACCTCGGCGCCTCGACACAGTTCGCTAAAGACTTGGGGCGGGCTGCCGAACATCATCAAGAGCAAGATCACACGGCTCGCGAGAAAGGCAAACTCGCTGCGAGGCGAGGACGCAAAGCCACGGGACTCGAGGAGTTAGCCGGGCTACCGAACGGGCGCTGACCCTCCTGGCCCCAACCGTCAGCATCGCATCGGACGACCCACCGGGTCCTCTCGAGCCTTTCGGGAGGGCCAGGATCAATGGGGTCAGTCTGGACGGGCCGCCGGCTTACGCGGCGCGGTCTGCTTACCGGTGGAGCTACAATCGCCTCGGCTCTCGCCCTCAACCATGCTCTTATTCCCAGCTCCTCGAACCCCGGTCCGTTGAGCCTGTTCTCCGCTTTGGATGAGCCCGAATCCGCTGAGGCCGCAGGCCCGCGCCGCCAATGGGGGCTGTGGAATCCTGGCTCCCCGTGGGAGGCCGACGTACTGGCTTCGCTTGAGCGCAACGTTGGCGCACGCCCGGGCCTCGTCCACTGGTATCAGAGCTGGCACGACCGTAGCCCGGTCAGCCGGGAATGCCTGGCCAACGTCGCGGCGTTCGGCGCGACGCCTGTCATCACCTGGGAGCCCTGGGACTGGCGCGGCGGTATGAACCAGCCCGAATTCGCGCTCGCTCACATCGCGTCGGGGGAGTTCGACGCCTACATCCGCTCCTGGGCGCGGCAGCTAAGACGCTTCGGCAGGCCGGTGATGCTGCGGCTCGCCCACGAGATGAATCACAAGCGGTATCCGTGGTCCGTTGGCGTGCTCGGTAACACGGCTGCTGACTACGTCGCCGTCTGGCGCAAGGTCAGGCGCATCTTCCGCCGCCACGGCGCCAGCAACGTCCGTTTCGTCTGGTCGCCGAACGTCGGTTACGACGGCACAACCCCCTTCGCCGATATCTACCCGGGCAACGCCCACGTGGACTGGATCGGCCTTGACGGATACAACGGCGGCTCCCAGCTCGATTGGGGCGGCTGGCTGACCTTCAGCCAGATCTTCAAGGGCTCCTACGAGCAGCTCGTCGGCCACGGGAAGCCGATGATGGTCGCCGAAGTCGGGAGCAGCGAGCACGGCGGCAACAAGGCGCGCTGGATCTCGTCGGCGATGAACAACGAGATACCGGAAAGCATGCCCGCCTTCCGAGCCGTGCTCTGGTTCAATGAGTTCCGCGAGACCGACTGGCGAATCGAGTCCAGCGCGGCTTCGAAGCGGGCCTTCCAGCGGGCTGTCAGGAACTGGGGATAACCAGGACCACCGAGTCCGGCGGCAGCACGACGCTGTCCTCGCCGATCTCGGATGCCTGGGCCGAGCACAGCACCTGGCGCGGCGTCGTCGGGTCGTGCAGGAACGGGACCCGGCGCCTCTCGGCGCTGAGATTGCAGGCGACCTGGAGACCCTCACGGGACACGGCTATCCACTGCTCATCTTCGTCGTAGTCCGTCCGGACGCGATCCCGCCGCCCGTTCCTCAGGCCCGGGACCCTGCGGCGCAGGCCGATGAGGTCGCGGTACCACCGCAGCATCGAAGCGTGTGGTTCCCGGTCGACCTCGGACCAATCGAGACGGGATCTCCCGAAGGTCGAGGAGTCCCGCGGGTCGGGAATCCTGTCGGGATCCCAGCCGAAGGCGGCGAACTCGCGTCGTCTGCCCTCGGTTACGGCCCGCCCCAGGTCGCGGTCTTCGTGGTCGGTGAAGTAGAGGAACGGCGTTGACGCGCCCCACTCCTCGCCCTGGAAGATCATCGGGACGTACGGCGACACCATCGTGAGCGCGGCGCCGATCTTTACGCGGCCTTCCGAGACGAGGGAGCCGATGCGGTCGCCGGTAGCCCGGTTGCCGACCTGGTCGTGGTTCTGCATGTAGGCAAGGAAGCGATGCCCCGACAGGTCCCCCGGCGGACGCCCGTGGCAGCGGCGCCGAAACGTTGAGTACGAGCCATCGTGGACCCAGGCGTCCGTGATTGTTTTTGCCAGCTTCTCGAGAGAGCCGAAATCGGCGTAGTAGCCGCCACGCTCGCCCGTCAGGGCCGCGTGCAGGGCGTGGTGGAAGTCGTCGTTCCACTGCGCGTTCAGCCCGTAGCCGTGCGGTCGCGGCCTGACGTAGCGGGGGTCGTTGGCGTCGCTCTCCGCGATCAAGACGAGCCTTCGCCCGAGGCCCGCCTCAAGCTCCGCGACCTCCTCGCCCAACTGCTCCAGCAGATGGAGCGCCGTGGTATCGACGATCTCCTGCACCGCATCGAGTCGCAGGCCATCGAAGTGGTAATCCCGCAACCACATGAGGGCGTTGTCGCAGAAGAAGCGCCTGGCTTCGCCACTGTCCGGACCGTCGGTGTTGACGGCGTCGCCCCACGGCGTTGAATGGTGGTCCGTGAAGTAGGGGCCATAACGCGAGAGATAGTTGCCGGACGGGCCGAGGTGGTTGTAGACCACGTCGAGAAGCACCGCCAGACCCTTCGCGTGGCAGGCATCGACCAGCCGCCTGAGGCCGGCCGGCCCGCCGTAGCTCTCATGCGGCGCAAAGAGGTCAACGCCATCGTAGCCCCAGCCCCGGTTGCCGGGGAACTGAGCCACCGGCATCAGCTCGACGTGCGTCACACCGAGGTCGCACAGGTGGTCAAGTTGGTCAATCACTCCGTCGAAGGTTCCGGCCGGGCTGAACGTCCCGACGTGCAGCTCGTAGATCAGTGCTGAGCTCAACGGTTGGCCGCCCGCCCATTGCTGGTCCGTCCATCGGAATACCGAGTGATCGACCGGGCGGGACAACCCATGCACCCCATGCGGCTGCCGGGGCGTCCGCGGGTCGGGGAGCGGCTCATCACCGTCGATGGAGAACCCGTAGTCGCTATCGGGCTTGTGCTGCAGGGCCTGGCTGATGAACCAGCCGTTCTCAGCCTCCTCCATGGCATGCCGGCGGCCATCGAGGTCCAGGTCGACGCGCTGTGCCCGCGGAGCCCAGACTCGGAACACCGTCATGAAATCATGGAGAGCAGCGCTACCGGAAACGCTGCGAACAGGTCATCAACCGCGACCGTGCCTTCAAAGTCTGGGCCGTCGGCGAGCTGGTTTCGCCAGCGCCCGCGGGGGAGAGCTATCGTCGTGCCAGCGTGGCTGTTCAATGACAGGCCGAGGCGCGGGACGATCGTGATTGACCTGCCGCCGCGCATGAATGCGACCACGTTGGCCCGGGCCGGCCCGACAGCGCCCAGCTCGTCGTAGGCGGCCCCCGGCGCGAACAACGCGGGATCGTCGCTGCGAAGGCGGAGCGCTCGGAAAGTTAGCCACAGCTTCGGCAATCCCTCGTCAGCACGGGCCAGCGCTTCTTCGGCTGATAGCCGGCCCGCTTCGTCCAACATCCGGCGGCGGAGATCGTAGTCGACCGCCCTGCGATTGTCGGGGTCAACGAGGCTCAGGTCCCAGAGTTCCGTCCCCTGGTAGATGTCGGGTATGCCCGGTGCGGTGAGCTTGAGGAGCGTCTGCGCGAGCGAGTTGATGCGCCCCGGCCAGACGAGGGGTCCGACGAAGGCTTCCAGATCCTCCTGGAACTCGCGGTCCTGGCTGACAGCTTCGACGAAGCACTTGAGCGCCGCGTCGAATTCCGCGTTCGGGTTGATCCAGGAGGTGTGGACCTTCGCCTCCCTGGTGGCCTTCTGCATGTAGGCCACGGCACGCTCGGCATCCAGCGGCCAGGCGCCGACCACGGTCTGATAAAAGAGGTACTCGCTGTTGCTGTCCGGCCACCCGTCGCGACGATGCCGCGAGTTCATCGTCGCCCAGCGCTTAACCGCCGCGTTCCAGTTCTCGGGGATCTCACTCAGCAGAGCCAGGCGGGCGCGGACGTCCTCCGAGCGCTTGGTGTCGTGGGTCGAGGTGGCCAGCAGCGACCGTGGCCACGAAGCGTTTCGCCGAACGTTCTCTGCGTGAAAGTCGGCGGGGCTGATAGCGAAGCGCCCCGGCGTGCCGCCGACCTCGTTGAGCATCACCATCCGGTTGAAGCAATAGAACGCGGTGTCCTCGACACCCTTCGCCATCACCGGGCCGGTGACCTGTTGAAAGCGCGAAACGAGCTGCGACTCGACGGCGCCGCGGACTTCCAACAGGAGCACCCGCCTGAGGAAGTCGATCAGCTGGGGGTCGACATCCTCCCGAAGTTCGCGGGCCATCGACGCAGCCTGCTCGATGAAGCGGCGGTCCTGCTCGCTGACAGCCCGGCCCGCCGGGTCGACGTACGTCCGATAGACCCTCAGGCAGGCTATGACCTCGCGCAGCCCCTCCCTGAGTTCGACCCGCGTGTAGTCTCGCAGCCGGCGGTGACGCTCGCAGACCTCGATGAACAGGGCGGTGAGGCGGTTGATGTCAGACGCGAGGACAGTCTGCATCACGAGGTGCTTCTTGGTTCGGACGACCTCCTCCCACGAATGCGATTCGCCCGCAAACTCGCGGTAGACCTCGCTGAGGGGTCCTTCGCTCGCGGGGTCGACGAACAGGCCGTTGACCAGCGCAAGAAACTCATAGCCGGTGGTCCCCGCAACCGGCCAGGTGTCGGGCAGACGTTCGCCGTCTTCGAGGACCTTCTCGACGACGATCCAGTGCGCGCCCGAGGCGCGCTTGAGCCTGTCGAGATACCCTTCCGGATCCTGCAGCCCATCGATGTGGTCGATCCGGAATCCAGCAATGGCGCCCCTCGCGTGCAGGTCCAGCAGGAGCTGGTGCGTATCCGCGAAAACCCGCTCGTCCTCGGAGCGCAGAGCGACCAGGGCGTCCACGTCGAAGAAGCGGCGATAATCCAGCTCCTGGCCGCCCGCGCGCCAGAAAGCAAGGCGGTAGTTCTGGCGTTCAAGGAGACCGTCGAGCGCGTCAGGGTCCGTGTTTAGCGCTGCCAGTGCGCGGTCGGCAGCGGCAGCCACGGCCGGATCTTCCTCGAAGAGGCGTGCCAGGTGTCGGCGCAAGATCTCCTTGTCGCGGTGGCGGCGCGTCGCGCTGCGACGGTCCACCGACGTGGACGCCGGAAGCCGGGTTAGCGACTCGGCGATGAAGGCCAACTCGTCCGAATCGCAGTCTTCGGCCACCGATGCGAGGAGGCCGTCAAGCGAGGGCGGTGCGACGGGCATGGCGTGGTCGGCGTAGTGCACCATGAAGCTTCCATCGTGGCGATGGACCTGCACCTCTCCGGCTTCCAGCGCCTCGCCGTAGTGGGTGCCCAGGATCGGCAGCAGCACAGTGTTGCGCAGACGCGCTTCGGGCGGATCCCAGTCAACGTCGAAATAGCCCGCGTAGCGGCTGGCCTGGCCGTTCTCGAGGACGTCCCACCACCACGAGTTCTCGCCGTGGCCGATAGCCATGTGGTTGGGCACCGTATCCATCAGCCAGCCGATACCGGCGCGCGCGAGGGTCTCGCTCAGTCGCTGCTGGCCCACCCTTCCGCCGAGCTCGTCGTTCAGGCGGCTGTAGTCCACAATGTCGTATCCGTGTGTGCTGCCGGGGGCCGCCTGGAGCGCGGGCGAGGTGTAGATGTGCGAGACCCCGAGGCCGGCCAGGTAGGGGACAATCTCCGCCGCCTCGGCGAAGCCAAAGCCGGGCCTCAGCTGCAGACGATAGGTGGCAATCGGCTCAGCGGGCTCAGTCGACACTCTGAAGCACCACAACCGACCGTGCGGCGGCCGCGGTGGTCGAGCTTGCCCTGAGACCTTCTTCGCGCCTGTCCAGCGGCAATGCCACGCTCGTGTCGATGAGCTTCTTCCAGGCCCCTCCCCAATCCTCCCCGGGGAGGACGAACCTCACTGGTTCGTGGTGGGCGTTGAACAGCAGATAGAAGCTATCGTCGACCACTGGCTGGCCCCTCATGTCCGGGCTTGGGATCGCCTTGCCGTTAAGGCAGACGCCAATCGAGCGGGCGAGGGCGTCCTGCCAGTCCTTGTCGACCATCGACGAACCGTTGGGCTTGAACCAGCCGATGTCGCGCAGGTCGCTATCGTGATGCGGCCTGCCTTCGAGCCACCGCCGGCGGCGGAAAACCGGATGCTGGCGTCGGATGTCGATGAGTCGGCGGGTGAACTCAATAAGGTCGGAGTCAGCGCTCCCCCAGTCGAACCAGGAAACCTCGTTGTCCTGGCAATAAGCGTTGTTGTTGCCGCCCTGGCTGCGGCCCATCTCGTCCCCGCCCAGCAGCATCGGCACGCCCTGCGAGAGCAGCAGCGTGGCCAGGAAGTTGCGCTTCTGACGCTCGCGCAGGGCGGCGACCGTCGGATCGTCGCTCGGCCCCTCGTGCCCGCAGTTCCAGGATCGGTTGTGGCTCTCGCCATCGCGGTTGTCTTCGCCGTTCGCTTCGTTGTGCTTCTCGTTGTAGGAAACGAGGTCGTTGAGCGGAAAGCCGTCATGCGCCGTCACGAAGTTGATGCTGGCGTAGGGCTTGCGGCCCGTGGCGGCGTAGAGGTCCGAGCTTCCCGTCAGGCGCGACGCGAACTCGGCCAGCGTGCGGTCCTCGCCGCGCCAGTAGTCGCGAACGGTGTCGCGATACTTGCCGTTCCACTCGGACCAGAGCGGTGGGAAGTTGCCGACCTGGTAGCCACCCTCTCCGACGTCCCAGGGCTCGGCAATCAGCTTGACCTGGCTGACTATCGGGTCCTGCTGGATCAGGTCGAAGAAAGCCGACAGGCGGTCGACGTCGTGCAGCTCGCGCGCCAGCGTGGCGGCCAGGTCGAAGCGGAAGCCATCCACGTGCATCTCGGTGACCCAGTAGCGCAGGCTGTCCATGATCAGCTGCAGGACGTGGGGATCGCGCATGTTCAGGCTATTGCCGGTGCCCGTAAAGTCTCGATAGAAGCGCGGCTCGTCGGGCATCACGCGGTAATACGCGAGGTTGTCGATGCCCCTGAACGACAGGGCCGGTCCCAGGTGGTTGCCCTCGGCCGTGTGGTTGTAGACGACGTCGAGGATCACCTCGATCCCGGCCTCGTGCAGCGTCTTGATCATCTGCTTGAATTCCTGCACCTGCTGGCCGCGCGCGCCCGTCGCCGCGTATTCCTGGTGCGGGGCGAAGTAGGCGATGGAGTTGTAGCCCCAGTAGTTGCGGAGGTCCCGCGCGGCCAGGTCGTGGTCGTGAATGAACTGGTGCACCGGCAGGAGCTCGACCGCCGTCACCCCGAGTGACTTGAGGTAGTCCACGGCTACCGGATGTGAGAGGCCAGCGTAGGTCCCGCGAAGCTCGCTGGGTATGTCCGGGTGTGTCATCGTGAAGCCCTTGACGTGGACCTCGTAGACGACCGTGTCGTGCCACGGCGTCTTCGGTGAGCGGTCGTTCCCCCAGTCGAACCACGGGTTTGTGATCACCGACTTGGGGATGTAGAAGGCGTTGTCCCGTGTATCAGGCTCCAGGTCCTCGTTGGGCCCATTGAGGTTGTACGGAAAGACGGCGTCGGCCCACCGCACCTGGCCGTCGATGGCGTGCGCGTATGGGTCGATCAGCAGCTTGTAGGGGTTGCAGCGTAGCCCTCGGAGCGGGTCATAGGGCCCATGGACGCGCAGCCCATAGCGCTGACCGGGGCCGACCCCCGGCAGGTAGCCGTGCCAGACGAAGCCCGTCACTTCGGGCAGGTCGCCGCGGGTCTCCTGGCCGAACTCGTCGAAGAGGCAGATCTGCACCCGCTCAGCCGCCTCCGAGAAGACCGAGAAGTTCGTCCCCATGCCGTCGTAGCTGGTACCAAGCGGATACCAGTTCCCCGGCCAGATGTTCACTGCCTGCTACGCCGATCGTGGGTCGTTATGGCGCGCCCGTGCCCGGCGCTGGTGATAGTTGGGTAGAGGGGATCTATGGCTGTGTCCTCGATGGCAGAAGTTCGGATGCAGCCCCGGTGGCGGATGGGCTATCGTACCTCTTTAGATTAGAGCAAGGCACCGAATACAGCAGGCGCGTCCGGGACCTCGGCCATGGCGCTCGGCTCGAGCGCGAAGGGGTCGGCCACGATGGGCCCGGCCCCGAAACGCGGTCAGTAGCCCGGGTAGGTTTCCCAGTCGATTGGGCCGGCCAGTCCCGGGTCGATGAAGTTGGTGTAAAGATCGCGGGCAATCCGCTCGATCTCGTTGCACAGCTCCAGGCGGTTGAGGAGCGAGGAGGGGATGGAGCGCCGTCCCCAGAGCGCACCCAGGATGTTGCCCGTGATCGCGCCCGTGCTGTCGCTGTCCCCGCCGTGGTTCACGGCGAGGAGCACGCCTTCCTCGAAGGTTCTCGCCTTGAGCGCGCAGAACACCGATATCGCCAGCGCCTCCTCGCCGACCCAGCCCTCGCCGAGCAATTCGATGCTCTCGGGTGTCGCGGGCGCCTGTCCTGCCATCCGGATCGCCCCGGTCAGAGCGGCGTAGCATTCACCAGACCCGCCCGCCCTGGCCCACGAGAGCAGCTCGCGCAGAGACAGCCGGAGCGCAGCCTCAAGATCGGCGCCGCGGACGATCCGGGACAGGACGGCGCTCAGGAAGCCAGCCGGCAGGTAGCCGTCCGGGTGACCATGCGTGATCGCCGCCACGTTGCATCCTGTCGTGAAGGCATCACTCTGCAGGACCAGGCCCACAGGAGCGACCCGCATCACCCCGCCGCAGCCCTTGCTGTCGTTGATCGGATCGGTGGTGGAACCGATGACTCCCGTACGCAGCGCCGACAGGCAGGTGCTACCCGGCGCGCGGTCGTTCCAGAGTTCGGGCAGGCGTTGCAGGTGGCCGTCACACCTGGCGAGAGGTGGCTGCCTGTCTATCTCCTGGGTCTGCAGCCACCGCAAATAGGCGTGGTGAACCATCCCTTCGATGCTGACGATCCCTTTCGAAAGCCAGCGGTTACGCGCTCTCAACAGGCCCTCGGCTGTGAACAGCGTCATCTGCGTGTCGTCGGTGATGGCGCCGTATCGCCCGTAGGCCGGGGCGTAGTCCTGGATACCGGCCGGGCCGAAGCGGCTTCTGATCTCCGCAAGCGACAGGAACTCGACCGGCGCACCCAGTGCATCGCCAACCGCGCCCCCCAGCAGACAGCCCGTGAAGGCGTCGACCCCGGGAAGAGGCGGGTCCGGCCGCAAGGCCCCAGGCTCGGTTGGGTCGGGCTGGGTATCCATCTATCGAACGTAGCTCGATCCAGCGACAGGAATCGTCGCCCGCGGGAATCCCGCGGCTGGGACGCCGGGGGCCGCTCGGGCGGCTATCCGGGCTGCTTCAGCGGAAAGCTCCCCACCGCCGGGAGCGGCGACTGAATGGTCAGTCCCCCGTCTACGACGATGGACGCGCCGTTAATGAACGCGGCCTCGTCCGACGCCAGGAACAGCGCCGTCGATGCGATATCGCCGGCCGTCGCCATCCGCCCCATAGGGCTGAGGTTGGCGACCTGCTGTCGCGCTGATTCGTCGCTGAACAGCCACTCGATCGGCGGCGTGGCGACCACGCCGGGGCAGATACAGTTTGTGCGTATGCCCTGGGCAGCATGGTCGACCGCAAGGCACCGGGTCAGGCTGATCACGCCCGCCTTGGCTGCGCCGTAGGCCGGGGCCTCCTTCTCGCCGAGGATCCCCGAGATCGAGGCTGTGTTGATAATTGCACCGCCGCCGCCGCGGGCCAGCACCGGGATCGCGAACTTCGCCCCCAGGTAGGTCGCCTTGAGGTTGGTGTCGATGACGACCTGCCAGTCGTCCTCGGAGAGCTCGGTCACCTTGGCGGCCCGCGTCGTCCCGGCGTTGTTGAAGAGAATGTCGAGCCGGCCATAATTCTCCACCGCTGCGTCGACGAAGGCGCTGACCTCGTCGGCGCGACGTACGTCGGCGCGGTAGGTCACCGCGGCTCCACCGGCGCTCGTGATGTTCTCAACCGTCTGGTTGGCTTTCCGGGCGCTGATATCGACGACCACCACCGCGGCGCCCTCTCGCGCGAAGAGCTCGGCTGTCGCCTGGCCGATGCCGGAACCGGCGCCGGTGATGATCGCTACTTTTCCGTCGAGGCGGCCTGAAGCTGTCACGATCCGCTGCACCTTTCTCGTTAGCTACCCGTGTGGGCGCCCCTTCGGCGCTGACCACCATCATGTCCCGGTGCCGCCGATTAGTCCAGCGCCAGGCTGGCCATCCGGCTGTCGTGAGAGCCTTAGGTGGAGGCAGGGCGTCTATTCATGACGCCAATCGCCGCCTGGTCGAGCGGCTTGACGAGCAACTCGTCGATGTTGACGTGCGGCGGGCGCGTCACGGTGAACGTCACGCAGTCGGCGATATCCTGCGCCGTGAGCGGGGTGTAGCCCTCGTACATCTTCTGGCCCTTCTCGGCATCGCCCAGCCGGACCGCGTAGAACTCCGTCTCGACGAGGCCGGGGTTGACCTGGCTGATGCGGACCGGCTTGCCCAGCAGCTCGAGCCTCAGCGTGCGGCTGATCGCGCGCAGTGCGTGCTTGCTCGCCGCGTAGCTGCCGCCGGTGGGCAGGACGTCGGTCGCCGTCGTCGAGCCGATGTTGACGATGTGGCCGTTCCCCGACGCCTCCAGCTTCGGCAGCAGCGCCCGTGTCACAAACATGACGCCCAGCACATTGGTTTCCCACGTGCGCCGCCAGGCGTCCTCGTCGAAGTCCGAGATGGGCTGCGAGCCGAAGCCCGCCCCGGCGTTGTTGACCAGCACACCGGCTTTCGGGATCTGAGCAGCGAACTCGTTGACGCTGTCGAGGTCAGTGACGTCGAGCTGGAAGGCATCACAGCCAATCTCCACGGCCAGCGCCTCGAGCCGGTCCAGCCGTCGCGCCCCCGCGACGACGTGGAAGCCCGCGTCCGCCAGTGAGCGGCAACAGGCCTCGCCAATTCCGCTGCTGGCCCCCGTAACCACCGCGACCCTGCGTTCGTCCGCCATCCATCAACTCCTCGGCTTGGGTTCAATGCGGCCGCGGCCGCCGTCGAAACTGCTCGCTGAGCAGGTTAACCCGCCGCCGGCATTGGCGCTCGGTGCGGTTGCGAAGCGGGATGCGAGCACGCCTCGAGGGGAATTAGGTTACCCGCCAGGCGACTCGACGACCCGACACGCGGATTGGGAACCGTCGCTGTCCTTTTGCGGGGCTCGCGCGCAGTCGCCGATCGCCAGCGAGCCGCGTCCGCGGGACTCAGGTGTAGCTGATCCGCTCTTCGAGCCTGAACCCGCTCGCGTCGGCCCTGACCTCGCCGTCCCTGTCCCTGACCTGGAAAAGGACTGTGCGCTCCTGCGTGTCGACCACGATCCAGCCGAAAGAAGTCTGGCTGTTGATTTCGTCGCTGGTGAGCACCGCGAGCGCCGCATCGCGGTCTCCTCCCGGACGGCTGCCGATCGACACCCCGGCATCGACAAAAGGGGCCAGGAGCGGAGGGTTCTGGGCGACCTCGGCGAGGGGGGCAGCGCCCCATTCTGCAACTTTATCGCCCATGCGTGCCCAGCGAGCGCTGTGATAATCGCCGCTGATCCAGCGGACAATACCCGAGGCGCTCTGACACGCCGCAAGGACGAGCTCGCGCTCCTGGGAGTAACGGTGCCAGCCGTCGGCTGCGTGGCCAAACGAGGTCTGTGAGGCGATCAGTATGAGAGACGCCTGGGAGGTCGCCAGCAGCTCGAGGAACCACTGCAGTTGGTCCGGGCCGAGGAAGGTCTTGCCCGGTCCGTCGGGTTCGTCCAGCGGTGAGCGGAAGGATATCCCTTCGAGCCAAACAAGGGCGATGCGTCCTTCATCCAGCGAAACCACTCCGTACCGGCCGTCAGGGTCGACGCTCCGGTCGTTCGACTGCCAGGCCGCGAAGGCCTCCGCGGCGAAGCCCGAGAGAGATAGACGGTCAATGTCGTTACCGCCAAGGTCGTGATCAGAGGCCAGGAAAAGCCATGGCTTCCTGATCAGGCGGGCAAGATTGTCCTCATAGGGGAGGTCTGACCACAGGGCCAGGTATCCTGCCCTCGACTGGCTGTAGGCGCCGGTGTCGGCGTAACCGTAGTCTCCAAGATGCACGAAGAGGTCGGGTTCGGCAGCCGCCAGCGCAGCCACCGCCGTTCCGCTGTACGGCAGCCTGGTCGAAACGTGACACGACCCGAATCCGATGCTGAAGACCGGAGGGAGCGCAGCCGGGTCGAGGGGAGGGGGGCCCACCAGGGAGGTCTCGGCCAGCTCCCGGGCCCATGGCAGGCGCTTCTCGGCGACGGCGAATTGGTCGAGCGAGATCTCGAAGGACGTGCCGACTGCAGGCGAATTGTTGCCAAGCGCGATGGTGTCCTTTACCTGGCCAATCAGCTCCTGGTTCGAGCCCCTGCCGACCAGGTACTCGCGCTGGCCGTCGAACGCCCAGAACTCCACCGCACCGTCTTCGAGGACGCCGAACTGTACCTGTGACCATGAGCCATCGTCCACGAACCAGATGCTTTCCGGGATCGCTGAGCACAGCATGCCGTTTCCGGTTTGCCAGATGAGGTACTCGCTGTGCCCGGTTGCCGAGTCGCGAATGGATGCGATCCTTATCTGCCGTCCCGCTGTGCCCCAACCATCGGGCCTTACGGCGAGGCGCACCCAGCAGTTGAGGGTGGGGAGCTGAGGGTGATTTTTGTGCGCGGTCGTGTCGCCGCCGTCCAGGGCGCGAAGCCGGACACCCTTGCCGGACCCGAAGGCATACGCCGCGCCGACCTCAATCGTCGCGGAACTGCCGCTCGAGGTGAGAGCCGTTGGGCCGTCGTCTTCCTGGTCGAAGTAACGTCTGCGGATGCCCGCCGAGGGCGTTACTTCGATGAGTCGCCGCTCGCTCCAGCGCTCACCCGCAGCGTTGTGAGCCCTGACTCGCCAGGTGCTCACCCCATCGCGCAGGCCAAGCTCCAGATGGCCAGAGCGAACGTGCAGATCGAAGACTGAGAGATCGCTAGCCACTATCTGATCGTCGATCTCCACATCAAACAGTTCCGCCCCTTCCGAAGGAGACCAGCTGAGATTGATCACCCGCTCGATTGCCGCGGCTACCACCCCTCCGGCGTCATCGGTCGTCGTGAACGGCCCCGGGGGTGGCTCCGCCACAGGGGCTTCGGTCTTTCGACCACATCCATAGATGACTGTCGCCAGCGAAGCGGCGGCCCAACCGAGAAACCGTCGGCGTGACGTGAGGCGCCGCAGGATCAACGGCCCGCTGCCTGGTGGGCTGTTTTTCGTTGCGACCAATGCTCGCACATGGTTGCTGGTGGAGGCAGCCTAGCCCTTCAGGAGGGATTTCATCTTGGCCACGGCTTCTCCGACGGCCCGCGACGCCCTCGCCTGCCTGGCCTTCCCTGCTTGTTCACCGAGGGCTGGCGACGAGGCCAAAACCCGAGCTATCAGGTCGCGCAACTTCTGTAACTGGAAGGGCTTTTCGAGCGTGGGATTCTGGACCGAGCGCAGGAAGAGTGACGATTCTTCGCTGCCAGCGTCGCCGGTGATGAAGATCACCCTCCGGGCGAGCGCTGGCCGTGCGCTGACGATGCCCCAGAACATCTCCTCTCCGCTCAAGCCCGGCATCTTGAGGTCAGCGATCACAAGGTCGAAATGCGACTCCTCGAGGAGCTTGAGGCCCTCCACACCAGAGGCGGCTGTCTCGGCATCGTAACCATCGGTCATCACCATTTGCTGGAGCATTTCGCGAATGGCGGGTTCATCGTCCACGATCAGGATCCGGACCGGCCTGGTCTGTTCCGAGTGGGGAACATTTTCGCCGTCCGGCGGGGATGCGACAGGCAGGCGGACTGTGATCACCGCGCCGCCGTTCTCCGCATCGGAGATTGACAGTTGGCCGCCGAGATCCTGGACAATGCGGCGCGAAACCGCCAACCCCAGGCCGGTGCCGTTGTTGGCGCTTCTCGTCGTGAAGAAGGGCTCGAAGGCTCGTGATTTGGCAGACTCATCGAAGCCCGGCCCACTGTCCGCGCAGATGATGACGACCTCGGGGCCTTCGATAGAGGTTTCGATGCTTAATCTTCTTTCGCCTCTTGGCACCCCGGTCAAAGCGTGAAGCGAGTTCGAGATCAGGTTGATCAGAACTTGCTGCAAAAGGTCAGGGTCAGCCATGACGGCTGCCTCTTCCTGTGCCGGGGTCAGAGTGACGGCCACGTCCTCGACAGCGAGTTGGTAGCTACGCAGGTCGAGGACACGGCTGACCAGCGCGTTGATGTCCACACGGGTTCGGGCACCTGCGTGCGGCTGGTAGAAAGTCAGCATGTCCTGGACGATGCGGCCCGCCCGCTCGGTTTCCGCCTCGATGGTCCCCAACCTTGTGCGGACGTTGTCCTGGACGGTTTCTTCTTTCAGGAGCTGCGCGAATCCCAGGATGCTGCTGTGGGTGTTCTTCAACTCGTGAGCGAGGCTGGCAATGACCTCGTGTACAGGGGCCTGCTGATCAGGTTCCACCAGGGGGTTCACTGCGGGGCGGCGTCCATTCCCGGGGGGAGAGTGTTCGACCGCGGTCGCCGCAGGGAGATTTAGCTCTGTGTCCCAGCGGGCTAATGGCTCGCGCGCCATCGCTTGCTCCGGGGCTTCTAGACCGCTTTCCCCCGCGGCCGTTAGCGCGTAGCCCGCCCCGCGCCTGCGCCTCCTGAGTAGCTTGCGCCCGACGACCACCACCAGGGCAACAGTCGCGGCGAGATAGAGAGCTATGGCGTACGAGATGAGGACCACTTTGTTCTCCCCTTTGCTGCCCACGGGGGCCAAAGGTAAAGCCGTCAGGCTGAAAGCGGGCGGGTCTCGGGACACCTGGGAAAAGTCGAAGGCGTCCGTGAAGGGAGGAGCACCGGCCTGGCGGCTGGATAGCGGAGGAAGGTCGAACCGCGCCGCAATGAAGTTGAGGACCGAGGTGTGCTCGTGCTGCGCGCGGGATATGTAGCCTTCCCTCGCCCAGGGAGAAACCAGGAGGGCTGGAAGGCGGAACCCGAGGGTTTCTCCCTCCATCTCTGGCGGGATCACGTGATCATAGAATCCGCCCCAGTCGTCCCAGACGACGAAGGTGGCGCTTCCCCC
>WHTO01000142.1 GCA_009377665.1 Dehalococcoidia bacterium | reverse complement strand
CGGTGATTCGTACAATCACACGTTCCGTCGGAGGCCCCTTTCATTCACCCGGGCTGTCACCAACCTCTGTGCTCAGTACACCTAGGACGACGGTTGGATAAACATCCCTGCCGTGCCCTTGTCCGCCGTGGGCTCCGCCGATGAAGACTCTCCACTCGTCAACGACTTCAGTCCCTGCCGTAACTGCCTCTTTGTCGATGTAGCCCACCCCACCGAATTGGTAGATCTTGACGCTGTTGGGAAACGGCGTTGGCTTGCCACGAACATTCGTTGCCAACCCGAATGGCTTTCGCGGACTAACCAACCTCATGAACTGTTTGTCGTCGGGAAGGGTGAGCATGTTGCCCCGGCCGCCGTTCTCAACCGCCATGACTTTCTTGAGAATGGGCAGCGCACCATTGTGGCGAATGAATGTATCCGCGCTCTCTTCGAGAAGCGGTCGAGTTAGCGAAGACACTGCTTGGCCACCGTAGTGCGTGGTCACTCGACAATCGCCAGGATGGTCTCTGTCCCAAAGAAAGAAGCAAATACCCCCCTGAAGTTCGACGCCGGGGAAAGCGTCGGATGAGTTCAGGTAGTCCTCAATGACCCGCAGCCTCCGGTCGGTGAGCATCGACAAACGGAAATCGTCAAGGCCCTTCCCGCCGGTGAACCACCGCGCCGGGATAACCATGCTGAAGAAGCGGGGCTCCAGTCGCTTAACTTGCTCAACAAACAGTTGGTAGATCGGAGCGGCACTCGCGCCGAAGCCCCCGTCGCTGAACTGGTATGGCGGGTTACCGATGATTACGTCGAACTGCATATCGCCCCCAAACAACCCGGCAATCCAGGTCTTGATGTCGTCGGTGTGAATGAACGCATAGGCGTGAGTTTCAAGCCCTTCGCCACGATCAAGCGTCTTCTGGCTGGCGCCGCAAGATTGGCATTTGCCCTCTACCCACGCGTGCTCGGTGGGCTCGAACCAGATGTTGCCAGCGTCGCTGGCGAAGGCCTTCGCGATGGAGTGCGTGCCCGCGGCGTGTTTTGAGCAATACAGGCTCCGCCGTGCCAGGAGACTCGTGAGATGCGTAGTGGCGATGCCAAACACCTGCTTCGTCAGAATGTGATCGACACGCTCTTGCAGATCGTGAATCTGAGACGCCAGCCCGTCGGTCAGCCGGCGAGTGATCTCACGCAAGAAGACCCCTGACTTCGTATACGGGTCGAGGAACCTCACCGTCTGGTCTGCCCAGAGGTCGGCACCGCCGTGGTCGGCCGCCCATGCCTCGGCCAACGTGTCCAGCATCCGGTTCGCGAGCTCAGGCGGTGTGAACACCTCGTCGTTCGAGAGGTTGGCGATGCAGGTCAGCACGTCCGGGTTGCGCCCGCGCATGGAGAAGGCAGCCTGTGTGGTCATAGGACCTCCTTCACGGGCTCGCCGGGAGCGGCGGCGGCCAGCTCGCTCGCCGTCATCGGCGGGTACGTCCTGGCCGGCGTGAAGATCTCGTGCTTGCCGAGTTGGGCAAAAAGGGACCCCTTCGCTGACCAGGCAGCGCTCTCAGTAAGCACTTCGAGGCGAAAGTCCCGTCGCTGGAACTTCCCCTTCCCCAGGTACCCCCACTCGGCGAAGGTAATCGGCTCACCCTCCTGGGTGCGCATCTTAATCGCGTCGCCGTACACGAAGTTCTGGCAGAGCACGTAGGAAGCAGCACAATATAGCTCACCCGACTCATCTATCCGCAGATAGTCGGCGAAGATCTCCAGCAGATTAGCCCGGCACTCCGCGATGTTGTCCGGCAGCAGCTCGATTCCATAGATGCACATCAGCGCGAGCAGTGCATAGTGCCGCCGCTCGAAGTCGGACCTGCCGTACTTGAGTTCGACGGCGGCGAGCTTGCGCCGCAGGACCTGCACCAGGAAATTTCCGCTCCCGCATGCCGGCTCGAGGAAGCGGGAATCAATACGCTCGGTCTCGCCCTTCACGAGGTCGAGCATCGCCTCGACCAACCAGGCAGGAGTGAAGACCTCCCCGTGGTTGGCCACGCGCTCCTTTGACTTGACCACGCGTCCAGTGTCACCCAGGCTCATGCCCCTCTTTTCGCCTCAAAGCACTGAGAGCGCTTGATGAACTGCTGGGCGGCCAGGTGGCTTAAAAGTGGCACAAACGGTCGGGTGGATCGGCGAGGGTTCAACAATTAGCCCGCGAATCTAGGTTGAATTGGAGCGGGCGATGGGATTCGAACCCACGGCCCTCTGCTTGGGAAGCAGATGCTCTACCCCTGAGCTACACCCGCTCTCGTTGACGACGCAATTCTAGCCGAGGACGCCCGTCCGCGGCTGCCAGGGACGGAGGGGTTGGTCTCGCGCCGCCGGACGAGGGGGGCTCGCCGGCGGGGCGACATGAACGCGTTAGATGCTGAACGTGGCCTCAGCCGGCTCGGGCTCGTGCAGCCCACACTCGATCTTGCCCGTGCCCGACCAGCGGCCCGACCGCGGGTCCTCGCCCGGCGCGACGGCGCGGGTGCAGTGTGTGCAGCCGATGCTCGGATAGCCCTGGTCGTGCAGCTCGTTGTAGGGGATGTTGTTCTCGGCTATGTAGTTCCAGACATCCGCCGACGTCAGGCGTACGAGCGGGTTGATCTTGACCAGCCCGCGCTTGTCCCACTCGACGACGCGGGCGTGGGCCCTGGTCGCCGCCTGGTCCCTGCGAATGCCCGTCATCCAGGCGTCGAGGCCCGACAGGGCCAGCTTCAGCGGCTGGACCTTGCGGATCTCGCAGCAGAGGTCAGGGTTCGTCTCCCAGAGGCGGTCGCCGTAGACGGTTGCCTGGTCCTCGAAGCTGAGGGCCGGGCGGAAGCGCACGGGCTTGATGTCGTAGCGCTCGATCAGGCGGTCGCGGACCATATAGGTCTGCGCGAAAAGCGCCTCCGTGTCCAGATAGAAGGTGCGTGCTTGCTGCGTGGCGCCGGCGAAGAGGTGGACGAGCACCGACGACTCGGCCTGGAAGCTCGTAGCCAGTCCCAGCTTGTCGCCGAACTGGTCCACGGCCCAGGAGATGATCTCCTGCGGCGACCACTCCTCCATCTCCTCAGCCCTGAGGTCCGTCCACTCCTGGTTGTATCGCTCCTGCTCGGTCCATCCGGTACGCGAGAAGGAGCCGCCGGGGCCCCCGGGAGTGTCGGCGGACCCGCCGGCCTCGGCTAGGCCGCGCATTCACCCTCCCCGCGCATGACGCTGAAGATGGCCTGCGAATCCCAGTCGAAGTAGGTGTCCATGTCCTCGAACACCGGCCCGACCTTCTCGAGGCCTTCCAGGTGTGGCTTGAAGAAGTCGGCGCCGACACGGTCGACGAAGGCCACGAACTCCTCGCCTTCCTGGCGCTCGGCCTCGTAGACTCCCTTGATCTTCTGAACCGCTTCGGGGACGCGCTTCGACGGGATGCGCACCCCGGCGCGCTTGCCGAACTTACCGGCGTCGGACAGGCCGCCGCCGCCCAGCGTCAGGTCGTAGGCCGGCACCTCGCGGTCGCCGACCTTCAGGGCGGCGCCCTGGAAGCCGATGTTGCCGATGTGGTTCTGGCCGCAGCCGTTCGGGCAGCCGCTGATGTTGATCGAGATCTTCTCCGTCAGTTGGTCGTCGACCTTCCACGTGTAGGCAGCTGAGCTCAGCGCGCGGCCGAGGCCCATCGACGCCGTGATGGCGAGTGCGCAGCTGTCGGCGCCCGGGCACGAAACGACGTCCTGGATGTTGTGGTCGGCGCCGGCCTGGCCGAAGCCGAGCTCTGTCAGTTCGGCGTGCAGGGCCTCGAGCGCGGGCTCGCGCACCCAGCGCAGGACCAGGTTCTGGTTCTGGCTGGTGCGGGCTCTGCCGCCCGAGTAATCACGCATGATGCGGCCCAGGGCGCGGAATTCCTCCGGCGTGATGTTGCCCAGCGGTATGGTGACCGCGACGGCCTTGAAGCCGGGCTGCTTCTGATCGCTGACGTTGGTGCGCAGCCAGGTCTCGTGGTTCTCCGGACGGTCGTAGGTGCGGGGCGCGGGGACCTCTCCGGGCACCTCGTCCGGGATGACCATCAACTGGTCGAGGTCGATTGGCTCCCTGGCCCATGGCCCCTTCAACTCGTCTTCGACGAGATTTCGGAATTCATCGATCCCGATCTTCTTGACCAGGAACTTTATCCGCGCCTTGTTGCGGTTCTTACGCAGGAAGTTCGTGTATCCGCCCTCCGCGTTGAAGACGCGGATGACGGCCTCGGCGACGGGGATGTAGCGGTCGACGGGTACGAAGTCGTAGAGCACCGGGGCGCTCTGGGCCATCGTCGAGGTGCCGCCGCCGACGACGATCCGGAACCCGCGCTCCTCCTCGCCCCTCTCGTTGGTCCTGACGCGTCCGACGAAGCCGAGGTCGTGGATGGCCACGCCGGTGTGGTCGTGTCCGTCGGGGCAGGCGCTGAAGACCGTCTTGAACTTACGCGGCAGCTTCTGCGCCACGGGGTGGCGGATCATGTGCCGCGCGTAGGCCGCCAGGTAGGGGGTGATGTCGAAGGCCTCGCCCGGCTCGACCCCCGCCCAGGGGCAACCGGTCACATTACGCACCGTGTTGCCGCAGGCCTCGCGGGTCGTCAGGCCGACTTCGTCCAGCAGACGCAGCGCCTTGGGCGCGTCGTCCAGGGGAATGAAGTGGAACTGGAAGTTCTGTCGCGTAGAGATGTGGCCCCGTCCGAGGCCTGTGTACGACTCGGCGATGGTGGCGAAGGCGTCCATCTGGTCAGAGGTTGCCCAGCCTCCGGGGAGCTTGACGCGGATCATCTGTACGTCGGGCTGCCGCTGTCCATAGACGCCCTGCTGGAGGCGGAAGGACCTGAATGCGCCCGCGTCGATTTCGCCGCGCTGCAGCTCGTCTATCTTGTCTTCGAGGGCGGCGACTTCCTCGATATGGGGTTCCAGGATGGGTCTCGCGTCGGCTGTGGTGACCATGTCAAACCTCCCCGATTAGAACTCATAGTAGAGTTAGCCGAGTGAAAAAGTCAACAATGGACAGCCCGGCCGCGTGGGCGTAGGGCGACGGGGGGGCTCAGGCCGTCTCGTCCCAGTGGTGGACGATGCTGCTGCCCATGGTAGAGGCGTATACGGTGCAGCCGTCGGGGACTCGAACGTGCCGTGCTCTTCGTCCCAGCCGAAGACGTAGTCGCCCGGGCCGAGGTCCAGGCCGGCGAGGTGCCTGGGCTCCACGTAACCCGGCGGGAAGCGCACGATCAGGTCCAGGCGGTCCGGCCTCCTCGTCGCGGTGCATGACCTTGACCCTGACGCCGTCAGGCAGGCCCAGAAGATCGGCGCCGTCCTGCCACTCCATCTTCGGGTCTCACGAGCGATGGAACCGTGTTTTTCGGTCATCCCTTCTCGCTCGTTAGCGCTTTGGTTGGGCCATTGCCGGACTCGCGGCCTGTGCCCGGACAGAATTGTTGTGGGTCGCCGGAGAGTTCCCGGAGCCGCGGGGGTACGGCGGCTCGTCCCGGCCGGTTACGAAAACAAGCCGGCCTAGGAGTCCGGCGACGCCGGCGTCGTGTGCAGGCGGTCGACCTGGTCGCCCCGACGACGGCCGTTTATGGCTACCAGCACGCCCAGAACCAGGGTCGCAACGCCGGCAACCAGGAATATCAGCGAGTTGCGCGTGAAGACGTCGATAACGTCGTGGGCGACGGCGCGCAGGCCAACCGCCACCGCGTCGTCGTCGCCCGATGCGGCGCTGTCGAACAGGGCTCGCGCCACAAATGAAAGGACCAGGGATATGACGCCGGCGATTGCGACGCCGCTGCCCAGCGCGGTAAGGCGCCCTGCGCCGTGGCTCAGGATCACCACGATGGTCGCGAACCCAAGCATGAAGACGCCGGCCACAACCGTGAGGAGCAGCATTCGGTCGTGAGTGCTGTCGTGCATGAACTCTATGCCTACGCGTACCAGCCCGGGGGCTGTGAAGTCTTCGAACAGGCTGGCGTCGGTACCGTACGCTTGGACGCCCCGGTCGTAACTTGCCTGCGCGCCGCGCTGGACGATCAGCCCCGTCATCTCTTCTCGCGGCAGGCCGCGCGCCTCCTCACCTGACAGCGCCACCTGCAAGGGGAACGTGGGCAGGGCGACAAGGCCGCTGTCGTCGGGCTCGGCCTCCCGGATCTCCTGCTCATGAAGGTCGAGATAGCGATCGACTTCGGTGAGCTGATTGACGACGCGTTCATTAACGGCAGTCGCCGGGGCCTCGGCCGTCAGCCTCCACGCCGTGAAGGCGCCGATGAAGGCCGCGAGCGCCAGGGCGAACAGCAAAACCGCCAGCACCTTCCAGGGCAGCTGGCCCGAAGCATCGGGCTGGTAGCGGCGCTCGCGCGGGGCCTCGGGCGCGGTATACGGCGCCTGGCCGTGGCTAGCCAGGGCGTCATCTGCCGCGGGCAGGCGCTCGAGCTCCTTGAAGCGCTGATCGACATCGCCCATCGCTTCAGGCATGGTATCGAGAAAGGGGTCATCCCGGCCACGCACCCTGTCGAGCAGGGTGGGGTACTCGTCTGGCTGCGCTGGGTCCGCCTGCGGCGGATGCTCGCGTTCGGACGGCAAGGGTTGCTCGACCGGCGGGGCCACCGGCACGGCGGGAGCTGCCGGAGGCCC
>WHTO01000141.1 GCA_009377665.1 Dehalococcoidia bacterium | reverse complement strand
GCTCGTCGAGCCGCGCGGCCGCGGCGAGGCGCCCGCGGTCGATGATCATCACATGGTCGACCACCTGCGCCACCTCCGCCAACATGTGGCTCGCGACGAGCACGGTGCGGCCCCCCCTCGGCGAAGCTGCGCAGGAAGCTGCGCAGCCAGTGCACCCCCGCCGGATCGAGCCCGAGCCGCTGCCGCATCCCGAGCGAGTAGGTCTTCACCCGCCGGCGGGCGTTGGCCGCAAGCCCGACCAGCTCCAACACCTCGTCGACGCGGCTGCGCGGGATCTGCGCCGCAATCGCGAGCGCCCGCAGATGGTCGCCGCCGGAGCGTCCGGGGTCAAAGTCGTTTGACTCGAGCACCGCCCCGACCCGCCGCGCCGGCTGGTCGAGCTCGCGGTAGCGACGACCGAAGACGAGCGCCTCGCCACCGGTGGGCTCGGCGAGCCCGAGCAACAGCCGCAGGGTGGTCGTCTTGCCGGCGCCATTCGGGCCGAGGAACCCCGTCACCTGGCCCGGCGGGACGGTGAACGACAGGTCGTCGACGGCAACGACCTCGCCGTAGCGCTTGCTGAGGCCGATTGCTTCGATCATCTGCGGACTCCAATGCTCCTGCGCCGTGTCCTCAAGCGAATCAGCGCGGCTAAGACCGTGGGTTCTTGAGGTTCGTGAGCAACTCGCCTTTCGGTCCTGCCTATTGGGCGCCAGGGCCGACGATGCCGGTGAGGTGCAGGATGACAAACAGCAGGACCAGGCCGATAGCGATGATGATCCCGACCACAGGCACCCAGCGTCGGGTGCCGGTGGTCGGTCCGCGGCCGGGCCCCGCGCCTGTGTCGTCGCCGCTGTCGGGAAAGGGTGGCGGGTCAGCCATGCGTGTCCTCCCAGATCGTCGTTGGAACCTGTCCCGTCGCCCGGGTCCTCAACCCCGTGCCCATCGCGAGAGAATGCCCCTTGAACCGAACAGTATCAGGCCCTCCGCGTCCCTGGTGAGCTCGGCCACCGCGATGAACGCGATGCCCCACGCGATCGCTGCGAGCGCCCAGACCAGGTCCAGGCTCGAGCTGACGTCCGGGTAGATCACCGAAGTGAGCCCGAGCAGGGCGGGTAGGAGGCCGGTGACCCACGCCGTGAGCCTCCAGCCGTCGGGTCGCAGGCTCGCCAATAGGCCCACTCCGATG
Source organism: Dehalococcoidia bacterium (assembly GCA_009377665.1). Classification (GTDB taxonomy): domain Bacteria; phylum Chloroflexota; class Dehalococcoidia; order WHTO01; family WHTO01; genus WHTO01. Next base: position 5,475 of record WHTO01000141.1, on the reverse strand, counting down.
ACGGTGAAGCTCAAGGCGGCCACGAAGGCGTAGTGGCCCAAGACGCCATGTTCATCGAAGGCGTTTCCCTGCTGCAGCCGGATGTTGGTGGAGGCGTATGAGAGCAGCGGCACGGCCGCGATACCGACCAGTACGAGCATCACCCAATTAACTCGCGAGACGCGGAACGAACGGAAGAAATCACGCCCGGCCGGGTGCAGCAGCGCGGCAACGAGCGTCACCGCGGCGATAAGATACAACGGGCTCCGCCTCAATATGCCCGCGTCCTGATCGAGCCGCGCGATTATTACGCCCGCGTCAACGAGGACAGCGGCGAGCAGCAGCCCGGTAAAGGGGATCAGAGCCATCAACATACCGGCTACGTTCTTCGAAGGCCGCTGGAGCTGAGCAAGTAGCCCGACGATATCCGTCGTGACGAGTAACCCGAACGTGACGTCGTGGACGCGGTGGGAGCCCACGGTGCCGTGCGCCATTTGGCCGAATTGGCCAGGGAGGAAGAAGTCGAGCCCCAAGGCCATCTGCGCGAACATCAGACCGATGAACCCGGCCAGACCAACGGTGACCAGCACGTAGAACGCGAACACCGGCGAAGCGCGCAGCGTGTGCAGCGTTTCGGGGAGCACGGGCATCATTTCGAATCTCCTGATCGCTGTCATCAGGGGCCCCCCTGGGACGGGTTGTGGCCACCGTCGCCCCCGGCGTCGCGCTCTTGCTGCTGATTCTCAGCCGGTGCGTGTTGACCGGGGCCAGCGCCGCCAGGGGGGCCGGAGGCAGTGATGGTGTCGTACATATCGTTGCCAACCCACAGGACCACGAGAAGCCCGATGCTTCCGACCACCATCTGCCAGCGTGATATGCCGGTGCGTGATCCGCGGTCGGACCCGGCGCCCGTGTCGTTGTCAGTGTCGAGGTTGGAGGGCCGATTAGCCATGTGCGTCTCCTCTGTTGCGCGTCCTTGTCTATCATAGGTAGCCGCAGTCCGCAGGACATGACCCCTTTGGGGCGGATGAGAGGAGAAAAGGGCTATCTTTTGCGAGACCGGAGGGCCCACATTGTCTAGACGTACAGCACGCGCGCGTCGTTCACGAAGAAGAAGCCGATCAGCACCGCCAGCACTAGCGCCACCGGCAGGTACTGCCAGCGGCGGGGGTGTTGGATCCGCCACAACTGGCGAAGAGTAGCGACGATGGTGATCGCCGCGATCACGTCCACGATCAGCAGGATGCCGAGCGCAGCGCCGGTGGCGATCCCCAGGAGCGGGAGCACGAACGGCAGCACGATATAACGTAGGGTACAGCGCACGCCGGCGATGAGCAGCGGCGTTTCGAAGGGCCGGCTACCGGTCGTGGCGACAGCCTGCGGCAGCACGGGTGGTTGCGGCTGTACGCGGAGCACCCGAGCAACAGCCCGGTCCATCATCCCCCGCAATACGCGACGAGGACGGCGCGGGCTGAGCCGAGGGACGCGGGGCCATTGCTTCTATGGCGGAATCCCTTGGTCCTGAGGTCTTCTCTTGTCTCGTCACCCAGTGGCGCCCGCCAACCTGGCTGTTGTGCGAGAGTGCCTCCGCCGCCACAGCCAGACCCCCACCGCCTGTCCGACGAAGACCGCGACGACGCTGACGAAGAGTAGCAGCGTATAGGGGGAGCCCGTACGCAACAGTACGCCGTAAAAGAAAGCATGCGCTATGACCAGCGCGATCAAGGCGTAGTTCAGGCGCTGGAGGTTCTTCCAGGTCCTGGCCTTGAGTTTCCGCACGGCGAAGTCGTTGGAGATAGCGAGCAACCCCAATTCGCCAGGCCAAAAGCTATTGGTCAACGGGCTGCCGTCTTGAACGAACATGGGAAGGGGGTCGAGGATTTTGCTATGCACCTCCAATCCGAAGATCACGTGGACGACGCTGCCGATGGCGGCCCACGTCCCCACGTCACGGGTCAAATAGTCTGAGACGGGGTTCCGCCGGCGCAGCAGGAGCTTGCCCGGCCCTATGAGGAGCGTGAGCGCGAGGAGGCCGGTGGCGACGTAGCCGGTGGCGAAGGTAAACTGCCGGACGCTGATGCCGAGGAGGGAGGGACTGCTCATCCCCCCCATCTCGCCAGCCTCCATCGGTCCGGTTTGGCCTCCACCGTGCTGCTGGGGAATCTGGTGGTCCTGGCCTTGCTGTTGGGGAGGCCCGGTGTGTTGTATCGCGCCGCCCTCGCTGAACTCCTTCGGGAAAGTGCCACTGAAGATGTCTGCCGGGGGATCGGGTTTGAATGGAGAGAGACTCATGAACAGCATGAGCACGACGATGCTCGCAAGGGCGAGTGGCGCATGGTGAAGAAGAAGGCGACGACGCCAGTCGCCGCCGGCACCCAGCGGTTCATTCAAGTATCTAGCTGGTTGCATGCTCCATCCTCCCCGGAATCACACTCGACCGCTCCGCCATTGTCCTAGGCGATTCGCTCGTCTTCACCGGGCAGCTGTCACTGTGAGCGGTTTGACCATGCCCTTGACGGCGTGAGCGACCCCGTCGCAGGGGCTCGGTATCAGGCAGATGAGGAGATAGTCTCCCTTTGGCAGTTCCACAGCGCCCTCAGCGCTTTGGCCCGGCCCAATAGTCGCCACGTGGTCTACCGCCGTGACCATCTGCAGCGCGGCCTCCAGCCCCTCCCCCTGGTGCACGGTCCCCTGGAACTGATGGATCGACGCCCCCTCGTTGAATCGCATCACGTGGAGCTCGTGGACCTCTTGGCCCTCATTGGTGAACTGTAGCGTTGTCTGACCAGCGGCAATAGTATCCGGCGCGTCGAAGGAGTAGTCGGCCCCACTCACCGACAAGAGCGGGCCTTCCGTGGTCTGGGCGGGTGACTCGTCCCCGCCGCCGCAGGCTGCAAGCGCCAGCAGCGCGATCGAGGCCACTCCCATAAGGACAAGCCGCCTTGCGATGTGATCCGTCCTGGCCTCCATCCTCGCCTAGCATAGGTAGCAGCAGTCCGCAGGACATGACCCTTTGAGGGGTAAGGAGAGAAGAAAAGGGCTATTTTTGTGAGACGGTTCGCCAGATGGGAGGGACTGAAAAGTGGATGGTATCCGAGCGCCTGGTTAGGTGGCAGCGGCCCACAGGACATGACCCTTGGAAGGGAGAGAAGAAAAGGGCTATTTTCCCCAGACGGCTCGCGAGACGGGAGGAAGTGAAAAGACGATGCTAGCCACGCCCCTTGGGGCGTGGCAGCCAGCCACGAGCGACGCCGTAGGCAGCTGCCTGGCGTCGGTTATGGAGGTGGAGCTTGGAGAGGATGCTCTTCATGTGGTTCTTCACCGTGTGCTCACTGACCACCAGACGCTCGGCGATCTCGGCGTTGGAGAGGCGCGCCACCACCAGCTCCAGCACTTCCATCTCTCGCTCGGTGAGCTCTTCCTCGGGCTCGAAGAGCTCAGTCTGGCCGTGGATCTCTTCCAGGATCCGGGCAGCCAAGCGACGCGAGATGGCCGCCTCGCCCCGCGCTAGGCCCCGGAGCTGCTCCAGGAGCTCCCGGGACCGCACGTTCTTGACCAGGTAGCCTTGCGCCCCCGCTTTGATAGCCTCAAACAGGGTCTGGCTGTCGTCGTGCACCGTCAGCATCACCACCGTGACGGCTGGCATTTCCATCTTCAGCCGCTGAGTCGCGGTAATGCCATCCTCTCCTGGAAGCTCGATGTCCATCAGCACGATATCCGGCTCAAGCGCACGCGCCCGGGCCAGGGCGCTCTCGGCGTCTTCGGCCTCTCCAACGACGGTGAAATCGTCCTGATAGGAGAGGAGCGAGATCAACCCCTCGCGAAAGAGCGAATGGTCGTCAACCAGTAGGAGTCGCAAGGGCTGCATGCCCGTCCTCCCTTCTCGTTCGTGGAATGGGGATGGTGGCGGTAACTTGTGTGCCCGCACCGGGCTGACTATTCACTTGGAAGGTGCCGCCGAGGGCCTCGACCCGCTCCCGCATGCTCGTCAGGCCCAGGGGGCGCGCCTTGCCGTTACCCTGGCTGCCAGGGGTGAAACCCTGGCCATCGTCGGCAATGACGACCCTGAGCTGGTCCGGCCCATCCGATGTGAGGGTGACCGTGGCCTCCCGTGCCGCGGCGTGCTTGCGCACGTTGGTCAAGGCTTCCTGGATGAACCTGAACAGCTGGAGCGCTGCGAGAGGTGAGAGTTGGTCGGCCGCGTCATCCGTTCGGAGGCTCACGGGAATTCGGTGCCGCTCTTCAAACTGGTCCACGTAGTCCTGAAGTGCGCGGACCAGCCCTCGTTCCGTCACGTTGGTGCGGAGCCCGGAAATGGACTCCCCGATGTCCTCGTAGATTTCATCGGCGATCCCGTGTAATCGCTCGAGCTCTGCTCCTGCCTCCTGTTGCCGATCGGCCTCCACCAGCCCCTTGATGGTGTCCATGCGCAAGAGCAGATGCGCGACGAGCTGGGCCGCGCCATCGTGAAGTTCCCTGCTTAGCCGCTCCCGTTCCTGCATCACGGCGTTCATGGTCAGGATGTCCTGCTCTTGGGCCAATGCCTCAGCCTGGAGTCTCCGTAGGACCCTGAAAAGTGTCTCTGCAAAAATGTAGGCCAGCACCAGGGCCAGGAATGTCACGAGCAATGTCACGAGCAGGGTCTCTGCAAGTCCGCCCACCGACAACCCCAGCACGCTGTGGCCCACCTCGACCGTATGGGGACGCGTGAAGACCATGAGCCACAAGCTGTGGCCTACCGACACCGTAACGGGAGGTACGAACACCATGAGCCATTTAAACAAGAGCAGCCTGCGGTGCGTCACGACAGGACGATGCGTTTGAATCATGGCGTTCTTCCAGTCAGGTTAGGTTGCATCTCCGGTCAGCGATATGCGTGTCCCTGTTGCGGATTTCAAGGTCATCGTAGGAAAGTTTGCCAGCCAGTGTCTCTGTTCCTAAATATAGTGTGTCTATATCACGTCGAGAGTACCCATAGTACCTCATGTAACTATACTCGCGCGGGTGCGGAGACGCTACCGCGAGCTGCGGGGGCTCTAAGGATCGTCTCGACTTTGGCTAAAGCTGTCGAAGGGCCATCATTTTCGAATACACCACAAAATATACGCCGTCTCCACTTGACGAGTACTATATCTTGTGCTAGCGTATCTATACATTCCTAGAAAGAGTGTAATTTATGCGTTGCCCTTACTGCGGCTACGAAGACTCCCGAGTGACCGACTCCCGTACAGCGCCCGAAGGCGTGCGGCGGCGGCGCGAGTGCCTGAGCTGTGGCCAGCGCTTCTCTACCCTCGAACGGGCGCGGATGGCGGAGCTTATGGTGGTGAAGAAGGACGGCCGCCGCGAGCCCTTCTCGAGCGAGAAGCTGCTCGCCGGCATCCGCCGCGCCTGCGAGAAGCGGCCGATACCGGCCAGCACCGTCGAGGTGCTCGCCGAGGAAGTCGAGGCCGCCGCAGCCGCTCAGGGTCGGGCCGAAGTGCCGAGCACCTTCATCGG
>WHTO01000140.1 GCA_009377665.1 Dehalococcoidia bacterium | reverse complement strand
CGTGCGATCGCGTCGCCAGCCTGCTCGACCACGCCGTCCAGAAAAAAGGCGAACCAATCGTCCCAACTCCCGCTGCTGCTGATATCGTTGAGCCGTTCGTAGTACGTGGTCCGGTTCCGCTCGAAGAAGTCACTCAGATAAAGGAGTGGCGTTGGCAGGACCCCCGTGGCCTTGAGGAACAGTGCGATGAGAAGCCGCCCAACCCGGCCGTTGCCGTCTCGATACGGGTGGATAGCCTCGAACTGGTAGTGCATCATCGCGCAGCAGATGAGTGGTGGGATCTCCGGCGACTCATTCACGAACCGTTCCCAGTCGGCGAGACAGTCGGCGATGTAATTAGGAGGCGCAGGAACGAACCTGGCTTCCTCGATCGGCGTCCCCGGGCGCCCGATCCACACCTGGTCGTTCCGTATTTGTCCCGGCGACTTGTCCTCCCCGCGGACGCCCGTGAGCAGGGTTGCGTGTACCTGGTTGATAAGGCGCACTGAGAGTGGCAGCGCCTCTAGTAGCTGCTCGCCGTGGATAAAGGCTTTGACATAGTTGGCGACTTCCCTGGCGTCGCCGGCGTCCCTTCCAGCGGCTTCGTAAAGGAACAGATCCGATATCGAAGCCTGTGTGTCCTCTATGGCCGATGACGAGACAGCCTCCCGGCGGAGGAACGGGGTGATCAAGAGGTGGGGGTTCGGCAGCGTCTCACCGACTCCGGCTAGCATCGCGACTGCGCGCGAGGCCTCGTCCAGCAGGTAAACCAGGCGCGCCGATAGGTCGGTCTGCCGGGGAAGGTCATTGACCAGAAAGGCAAGCTGGTTCCCAATGGTGGGGACAGGGCGACCACGTTCGTTCGCAAGAGGCTTATCTGTCATAGCGGTTCAGCAAACCAACTTTAGTTGGCCCGTCGCGCAGAAAGCAAACTTTATGGCCAAAGAGTTTGCTTTCTCGCCAGAAGCCAAACTGGAGTTGGCTTTCTGCCCTGTCGCTCCGCTACTGGCGGGGGAGGCCGAGGCCGCGCATGGCGATGATGTTGCGCATCACCTCGCTCGTGCCGGCGGCGACCGTCAACGACGCGGTGTAGAGGTAGTAGCGCTCGAGTCGCCCGCGCAGCGCCGCCCACGGCGAGCCGGCGCGCAGCGCGCCCGGCAGCCCGACGATCTGGAGGCCGAGTCGCGCCAGCTTCGCCTGGAGCTCGGTGCCGAGCAGCTTCGAGATCGAGGCCTCGGTGTTCGGCACCATGCTCTGCGCCTGCATCCAGGCCACCCGGTATGAAAGCAGCCGGCCCGTCTCGAACTCGATCTTGATGTCGGCCAGGCGGTTGCGCGTGCTCGCCAGCGAAGACGGCCTCTCGCTCCGGCAGTACTCAACGAGCTCCTCGAACGTCTTGTAGCCGCTGATGATGCGGTTGATGCCCGAGCGCTCGAAGTCCAGCGTCGCCGTGCCCACGTACCAGCCCCGGTTCTCCTCGCCGACGAGGTTCGTCCGCGGCACATGCACGTCCTCGAAGTAGACCTCGTTGAAGTGGCTATCGCCCAGCATGTCGACCAGCGGCCGGACCGTCACGCCCGGGCTCTTCATGTCCAAAAGCAGATAGCTGATGCCCCGGTGCTTGGGGGCGTCGGGGTCGGTGCGCGCCAGCAGCACCATCCAGTCCGCCCGGTGCGCCCACGAGGTCCAGATCTTCTGGCCGTTGACGACGTAGTCGTCGCCCTGGAGGACAGCGCGCGTCTGCAGCGACGCCAGGTCCGACCCGGCGCCCGGCTCGCTGAAACCCTGGCAAAAGATGGCGTCGCCGCCGGCGATGGCCGGCAGGAAGTCGCGCTGCTGCTGCTCGGTGCCGTAGAGCATGATGGTCGGGCCAACGCGGTCGGGGCCCACGCCGATCTGAGTGGGGGCCCGCTGATAGGCCATCTCCTCGTTGTAGACCAGCTGTTGCATCGGGTCGGCGGCCAGGCCGCCGTGCTCGCGCGGCCAGCCGAGGGTCAGCCAGCGCTTGTCCGCCAGCCGGTGGATGAAGCCGCGGAGGTTCTCCCACGAGTCGTCGCTCTCACCCGTCGGTCCGCGCACTTCCGGTGTGCTCTGGGTGCCAAGGAAATCGCGGATCTCCTCGCGGAACGCCTTCTGCTCGGTGGTGAATGCAAAGTCCATAACTTCAGCGGCCCTGGAAGTTTGGTTCGCGCTTCTCCGTAAAGGCCTTCGGCCCCTCGACGGCGTCCTCCGTACTCTGCGCCACGATCATGGCCGACTGCGCCAGGTCGAGCGCCGCGTTGAGGTCAACCTCGAGCGAGCGGTAGACGAGGCGCTTGGCAAGCTGCATGGCTACAGCCGGGCCCTTCGCCAGGCGCAGGGCGAACTCCCGCGTCTCGTCGAGGAGGGCGTCGGGCGCGCAGACGCGCGACACGTAACCCCACTCCAGGGCCCTATCGGCGTCGAAGGTTTCGCCGGTCCAGATCAGCTCGAGGGCGCGGGAGACACCCAGGATGCGGGGCAGGAAGTAGCAGCCGGCGTCGCCCGGGATCAGCCCCACCCGCACATACGACATGGCGAACTTCGCGGCCTGCGAGGCATAACGGATGTCGCACATGCTCGCCATGTCCATGCCCGCGCCGACGGCGGCGCCGTTGATCGCGCCGATGTAGGGCTTGTCGAGCTGAAGGAGGGCGCGCGGGACGTGGTGCACGCTGTTGCGCAGCGAGTTCCGCCGCTCGGCTACCGGCTGCCGTCCGACGATGCCGTAGCCCTGCGAGGCGTCCTTCATATCGCCGCCGGCGCAGAATCCGCGGCCGGAGCCGGTAACGACGACGGCCCTCACGTCGTCGCGGGACTGCGAGACGCGGATGGCGTCCGCCCATTCCCGCAGCATGACCTCGCTGAACGCGTTCAGCCGCTCGGGCCGGTTGAGTGTGATCGTGGCAACACCGTCGTCAACGTCATAAATGATCTGTTCGTAAGTCATGGTCCGCCTAGGCCTCCTGTCATCTTCTGGAGAGTAGGCCGAGAATTCATGCCGCACAACATATGAGGCATTTGTTGCCCAAGCTTAACGATAGTGAGCTATTCGACGCGACAGACGGTGGACTTGTAGGTTACTGCCACTTACTAACAGCCTTTGCCCTACAATTGCGAGCGATGGCCGACGAAATACTTGGAGAGGCGGAGCGGTTACTCACACGCATACGGCTGTTGAGGGCGTTTACGCCAGCCGCGCCCATAACGGAGCGAGAGCTCTTTTCGGGGCGTTCACGCCAGATCGACCAAACGATGGGCGCGGTGGCGCAAGTTGGGCAACACGTTGTCCTCTTCGGCGAAAGGGGCGTAGGGAAAACCTCGCTGGCCAGCGTGATCTATGACGTCTGGTCGCACCTCCAGAGGGAGGATGCTGGCGTCTTCGCTCCCCGCGTCAACTGTGATTCGGACGATACCTTTGGCACGCTGTGGGAGAAAGTCGCGGAGGAGATCGAGCTTGCCTTCGAAAAGGAAGGCTTAACGCCAGGGCCTCCGGCCTTCCGGGAGGCCCTGACTGAACTCCGGAACCGTACCGCCACTCCCAATAGTATTAGGCGATGCTTCGAGTTGTCGCGGCGTTCCCTCGTCGTCATCGTCGACGAGTTCGATCGCATTGAAGACGAAGCGGTGCCTCGATTGATGGCTGACACCATCAAGACGCTTTCTGATTACCTGGTCGACGCGACGCTGATCCTTGTCGGTGTGGCTGACACGGTGGATGAGCTGGTCTATGAACACGGATCCATCGATCGTGCACTGGTCCAGGTATTGATGCCCCGGATGTCGATCGCCGAGCTGCAAGACATCGTCAGGACGCGGCTGGACAGGGTGTCGATGACGATTGACAGTGAGGTCCTGCATCGCCTGGCGCACGTCTCCCAGGGGCTACCCCACTACACACATCTCTTGGGCCTCCATTCGGGGGTTGCCGCAATCGACGCAGGCAGGATGCACGTCCGAATCGACGAACTGAACGTTGCCCTCCACCTTGCGCTCGAGCAAGCCCAAGAATCCATCCGCGATGCCTACCAGAGGGCGACCGATAGTCCGCAAGGGGCTAACCTGTACCGTCAGGTCTTGCTAGCGTGTGCCGTTGCGGAGGTCGACGAAGTGGGTTATTTCCCGCCCTCGGGCGTGCGGGAGCCTTTCAGTCAGATCATGGGGCGTCGTTACGACATTCCCAACTTCATCCGCCATCTTCACTCACTCTGCGAGGAAGACCGCGGCCGCATTCTGGAACGGGAGGGCACCCCCAGGCGCCATCGTTTTCGCTTCGCCAATCCCCTCATCAAGCCCTATGTGCTCCTCCGAGGGTTGAGGGATGGTCTCGTCCAAGAAAAGATGATCTTTCCGGAGGATTAGCCATGTCACAAGATTTTCAGGAGGCGCGAGGAGAGCTGCCCGTGCTTTCACCGGAGGGGGCACAGTTGCAGCTGCGCGACGTTTGGGCGGACTCGCCAGCGGTTATCGCCTTCGTCCGGCACTTCGGGTGCATTTTCTGCCGGGAGCAGGTCCGTGACCTGCGAGCACGCAAGGGCGAGATCGAGAGGCTGGGGGCGCGGCTCATCATCGTCGGCAACGGGACGCCCGAACAGGCTGACTCGTTCCGAACGTCGATGAGGGGTGACCTCGAGGTCTACACCGACCCCTCGCGCGAGACCTACCGCGCCGCCGGCCTGAGGCGAGGAGCCCTGGCGGCGATGGGGCCGCGAACCTGGATCGGTACGCTCCGGGCCGCTGCCGGAGGCAGTTTCCCGAAGGGCCGTATGGGCGACCCTCTCCAGCTCGGCGGCGTCTTCGTCGTCCTCCCCGACGGCAGCACGCCCTACGCCCACGTCAGCCGGTTCGCCGGCGACCACCCGAAGCCCGACACCGTCCTCGCAGCCCTCGACAGCGCGCTGAAGACAGCCTGAGACTCGGCGCGCGCTTGTCTTTGCGGGGCCGGCGATGAGAAGATCGGGCCGGTGAAAGCCGCAATCTTCGAAGGCCCCAACCATTTCGAGATAAGGCAGGTGCCAGACCCACGACCGGCCGAGGACGAATTCGTCGTGCGCGTCGATTACTGCGGGCTCTGCGGCTCGGACCTCGAGATCTATCACGGCAGCGGCATGGTCATGGCGCAGGGGATGATCCTCGGCCACGAGTTCGCAGGCGAGATCGTCGAGGCCGGCCCCGGCGCCGCCCGCAAGCGCCTCGGGCAGAAGGTGGCCGTCCTGCCCGCCCTGCCCTGCGGGCGGTGCGACCTGTGCACGCTCGGGCGCGGCGCCCTCTGCCGCGACTCAACGCCGGCGCTTGGCCTGAAGGCCGCGGGCGGCCTGGCCGAGTATGTCGCCGTACCGGCGGCTTCAGCCATCCCCCTCGGGGACCTCTCCACGCGCGCGGGCGCCCTCGCCGAGCCGATTTCGGTCGCCGCCCACGGCGTCGATGTCTCCGGTATCCAGCGCGGACAGACCGCGATCGTCGTCGGTTGCGGGCCCATCGGGGCGCTCACGACACAGGTCCTGCGCGCGCTCGGCGCGGGCGTCGTTATCGTTTCCGAGGTCTCCTCTTACCGGCGCGAGCTCGCCTCCCGCGCAGGCGCCACGGTTGTCGTCGACCCCGCCGAGCAGGACCTGCGCCAGGTCGCGCGCGAAATTGCCGGGCCAAGGGGCGTCGACTTCGTTTTCGAATGCGCAGGCTCGCCCACCGGTTTCACCCAGGGCCTGTCGGCCCTGCGGCCGACAGGGACCATGGTCATCCTCAGCGTCGGTCGCCAGCCGATGCCCCTGGTTCCCCTCCACGCCGTCGTCAACGAGTACGTCCTGAAGGGCGCGTTCGCCTATACGGACGGCCTCAACGGGGGCCTGCGCCTGCTGCGCGAGGGCCTGGTCGATACAGACGCCGTGGTCTCGGGCGAACGCGCGCTCGACAAGACCGGCGAGGCTTTCGACGAAATGGCGTCCGGGCGCGCCGGCAAGCTCCTGGTTCGCGTGGGGGCATAGGGCGTCACCGTCTATCCCGAGGCAAGCGGCTAAGCACTAGCCGAACTGCTGCCGTTAATTAGTAGAGGAGTCGCGCGCTTGCTCGCTGGGCGGCGCAGAATTGTGGATGGCCTTCGCCGCAGTGGAAATGAAGCAGCCTGACGGCCGGCTCGACCGTGTCCCCGAAGAGTGGCTGCAAGCCCTCTCGGCTATGCAGCAATCGATCTCGGAGGCGTCCGCGGCCATGCGTCTTCTGACCGCAGCGATAACTGACTTGAAGCCGCTGGTCGACGGCGTCCAGGCGCTCCGCGACGAGCTCGCAAATCACGGTGGTGCGTCGATAACAAGCGCCTCGTCGGGCGAAACGGCGCCTGCCGCGGATTCCTCGAAGGGCCTGCGGCAGTACGTCCTGACCTTCAAGGCGAACGGCCGTGTAAACATGGTGCGGGTCCACGCCGCGCTGGAAAGCCTTGAACATGTTGAGAGCGCGCGCCTCAGCGACTACGGCTTCGGCACAGCCGAGCTCGTCATCACCACCAACACAGCCCTCGCCGACCTGCCCCTGGCCGCCGCTTTCGAAGCCGCGTTCCAGCATCCGCCGCGGGTCGAAGAGACGGATGACGGGCTGCTGATAACGCTCGAAGGGAGACGCTGATGGCCGCGCCTCTCGCTGATTGGCGCGATGGGCCA
>WHTO01000139.1 GCA_009377665.1 Dehalococcoidia bacterium | reverse complement strand
AGCGACGACCGGTTGCCTACTCCGTGAGAGCGGTCGGAGAAAGGCAGCGCTCGATGGCCGCGATCAGGTCGTCGATGTCGAAGGGCTTTTCGACGATCTCGCATCCCAGGTCGTCCAGCCATTCGCGATGACGATTAACCAGGTCGTGCGCCGCGGTGCAGATGATGACAGGGATGCGGTTGGTCTGCTCGTTGGCGCTCAACTCTGCGAGTATCTCAACCCCGTCAAATCCTGCTCCCAGGCGCAGGTCGACGAGCACCAGGTCCGGTGCCGCGGCGGCAACCTCGTCGACGGTATCCGAGAAGTCTTCGACAAAGATGCAGGTAAAGCCCTCAGGGCCCAGAATCGCCTGACATAGTTTGCGAAATGACGGGTCGTCGTCGACAACACAGATGCGCGGGCCGTCCATGAAGCTCCTATCGAAGAACCGGCAAGGAATTTGTGGGTATGCGGACGTACAAGAGTATAGACTCCGCGCAAGAAGGGGACAGTCATGCCGACGGAACGGAGACACCTGGCCAGGCGCTCAGCCCGCTCGTCATCGACGACGTCGACGGCAGGCCACTTCGTGATCGGGCGCGACGGGCGGCTCCATGACGCCGGTATCTTTGAATACGAATGCCGTGTCGGCGATGCCACTGCAATCGCGGTGAGCAGTTTCGCCGAGGTTAGCGACCTGGGGACGCTGGTGAAGATCAAAGCCTGCTTGCGTTGCTGCCGCAGCTCCCCTGCGCTCACGGTCTATTGGAGACGATGGGCCGACGGCTCGGGCTGAACCTCAGCGCGGACAGCTTCCGGCACAGGCATAATCTATCTTCAACAGACGTGATAGCGGGTTGTGCGAGGAGAAGCCTGGTTGAGAGAACTTGACTACCTGGCCCCGACCAGCATCGCCGAGGCGGTGCAGGTCCTCGGCGAGCGCGGCGAGGGTGCGCGAGTATTGAGCGGCGGTACGGACATCATCGTCCAGGCCCGCGAGGGGAGACGAAACGTCGAGGCGCTCGTCGACGTGAAGGATATACCCGAGACGCGTGCGCTCCGCTTCGAAGCCGATGGATCCCTGACGATAGGCGCGGCAGCGCCCTGCGCCGAGATCTACGAGAACGCCGACATCGTTCGCAGTTACCCCGGCCTCATCGACGCTGCCTCCCTCATTGGCGGCATCCAGATCCAGTCGCGCGCCAGCCTGGGCGGCAATCTCTGCAACAGTTCGCCGGCGGCGGATTCGATACCGGCCCTTATCGCCCTGGTCGCGACCTGCCGCATTGCCGGGCCCGAGGGCGAGCGGACGATCCCGGTCGAAGAGTTCTGCACAGGCCCGGGGGCAAACCAGCTGGCAAGGGGCGAGATGCTGGTATCCATCCATCTACCAGCCCCCGCGCCGAACAGTGGCGCCGCCTTCCAACGCTTCATTCCAAGGAACGAGATGGATATCGCCGTCTGCAACTGCGGCGCCAGCCTGGTGCTTTCCGCCGACGGTCAGAGCATTGAATCGGCACGCGTCGCGCTCGGAGCCGTCGCGCCGACGCCGCTGCTGGTTGAAGGGGCGGCGGCTGCGCTGGTCGGCAACGCGCCCGACGACGCCGCGCTGGACCGCGCCGCCGAAGCGGCAGCCGCGGCCGCGAGGCCGATTACCGACATGCGCGGCTCGGTGGCGCAACGGCGGCACCTGGCCGCCGTCCTGACAAGGAGGGTATTGCGGGTGGCATTGGAGCGAGCGAGGGGAAGCTGATGGCGGTGAGAGTACAGATCCGATCGACAATCAACGGAGACGACATCGACTTCCTGTGCGAGCCGAGGCAGAGCCTGCTTGAGGCGCTGCGCGACGAGCTCGGATTGACCGGCGCCAAGGAGGGCTGCAACAACGGCAACTGCGGCGCCTGCAACGTCATCCTCGACGGGCGGCTCGTCAACTCATGTTGCGTGCTCGCCCCCGAGATCGAGGGCAAGCAGGTGACGACCATCGAGGGAATCGCCGATAACGGACGACTCCACCCCCTGCAGGAAGCCTTCCTGGAGGAGGCAGCGTTGCAGTGCGGGGTGTGCACGCCGGGGTTCATCGTCGCAGCTCGGGCGCTCCTTGACCGCGAGCCCGACGCCGACGAGGGCCGGATCCGGCACTGGCTGGCCGGCAATCTCTGCCGCTGCACCGGCTATGACAAGATCGTCCGCGCCGTTGTAGCGGGGGCCGAGCGGATGAAGACCGCAGCACCGCCGCGTAGTTAGAGCAAGTCCGAGAAAACAAACGAAGAGCCAGGGGGAGCAGCCGTGGTAACTGAAACGAAGCCGAGCTACAAGGTAATTGGCACCCGACCGATCCGACCGGACGGCGTCGAGAAGGTAACAGGGCAGGCAAGGTACGGCGCCGACATCAAGCTCGCCGGCATGCTCTACGGACGCGTCAAGCGCAGCCCCCACGCCCACGCCATCATCAAACGCATCGACGCCTCCCGCGCCCTTGCTCTGCCAGGGGTCAAGGCCGTGGTGACATCCGCCGACCTGCCCGAGATCAGCGATTCGGCGCAGGAAACGGGCGAGGGCCCGATCAGCATCAAGGACCTCTCCGCCAACTCCCTGGCCCGCGGCAAGGCTCTCTATCGCGGCCACGCCGTGGCTGCCGTGGCCGCGATCAGCACCAACGTCGCATTAGAGGCCATCGACCTTATCGAGGTCGAGTACGAGGTCCTCCCACCCGTCCTCAACGTCCGCGACGCCATGCGCGCCGATGCGCCACTCCTCGACGAGGCTCGCCGAACGAAGTCGGTCGCCGGGCGGGGCGAGGATCCGACCAACGTCGCAGAACACCTCCAGTTCGAGTACGGCGACCTGGCGAAGGGCTTCGCCGAGGCCGAGATCGTGGTCGAGCGCGAGTTCACCACGCAGATGGTGCACCAGGGGTACATCGAGCCCCATGTCTCGACCGCATCGTGGACAGCCGACGACCAGCTGACAATCTGGACATCAACCCAGGGCGCTTTCACCGTCCGCACCCAGACCGCGGGCATCCTTGGCCACCCCATATCGAGGTGAAGGTCATCCCGCTGGAAATCGGCGGCGGGTTCGGCGGCAAGACCCTCGTTTACATCGACCCCGTTGCCGCCCTGCTCAGCAAGAAGAGCGGCCGCCCGGTCAAGGTTCAGATGGACCGGATCGAGGTCTTCGAGGGCAGCGGGCCAACCTCCGGCACCTACATCAAGATGCGCATCGGCGCCACGAAGGACGGTCGCGTCACCGCGCTTGAGTCGCACCTGGCCTACGAGGCAGGCGCCTTCCCCGGGTCGCCCGTCGGGCCCGGTGCGATGACACACGCGGCGCCCTACGACATCGAGAACGTAAAGATCGATGGCTTCGACGTGGTCGTAAACAAGCCCAGGGTCGCGGCCTACCGCGCCCCTGGCGCCCCGACCGCCGCTTTCGCTACGGAGCAGGTCATCGACGAGCTGGCCGAGAAGGTCGGCATGGATCCGCTCCAGTTCCGCCTCCTGAACTCGTCGAGAGAGGGCACGCGCGGACCTGGTGGGCGTCCGTTCCGGCGGATCGGCCACGAGGAATGCCTGCGCGCAGCGCTCGAATCTGACCACTACAAGTCGCCCATCGAGGGTCCCACCCGCGCCCGGGGCGTCGCCTCCGGCTTCTGGTTCAACGCCGGACTGAAATCCAGCGTGACCGTCAGCCTCAACCAGGACGGGACGGTCAACCTAATCGAGGGCTCGACCGACATCGGCGGGACGAGGGCTTCCCTCGCCATGCAGCTGGCCGAGACCCTGGGCATCGGCGTGGCGGACGTCAAGCCAACGGTCGTCGATACCGACTCCGTTGGTTACAACGATGTGACCGGGGGCAGCAGGGTAACCTTCGCGTCTGGCTGGGCGGTCTATGAAGCCGGGATGGAGCTGCGCAAACTGATCTGTCAGCGCATGGCCGCGCTCTGGCAGTTGCCCGAGGACAAGGTCTCATTCGAAGAAGGCCGGATCGTCGCGGATGACGATCCCGCCAAAGCGGTCAGCTTTAAAGAGGCCGGCGTCCAGATCATGCGCTCAGGCGCCACGGTAGTCGCCAGCGGCTCGGTAGCCCCCAGGGGCGTCGGCGGTGCTTTCAGTACCCAGATCGTCGACCTCGAAGTCGACCCCGAGACGGGCAAGGTCGACATCCTGCGCTATACCGTGGTGCAGGACGTCGGCACCGCGGTCCATCCGTCGTACGTCGAGGGCCAGATGCAGGGCGGCGCCGTCCAGGGCATCGGTTGGGCACTGAACGAGGAGTACTACTACGACGAGTCCGGCCACCTGCTCAATTCAAGCTTCCTGGACTACCGAATGCCGACGGCATTGGACCTGCCGATGATCGACACGATCATCGTCGAGGTGCCAAACCCCGGGCACCCCTACGGGGTGCGGGGCGTGGGAGAGGTGCCAATCGTGCCACCTTTGCCCGCCATCGCCAACGCGATCTACCGCGCCACCGGGGTCCGCCAGACTGCACTGCCGATCTCGCCCCGCCGGATCCTCGAGACGACACTGGGATTGGAGTGAGGCGACGGCGGTCGTCTGGATACCATCCCTGCTGCGTCCCCTTTGCGATGGCGCGTCCACGGTCGAGGCCGCAGGCGCCAACCTGGGGGAGTTGATCGCGGCTCTGGACGCTATCTGTCCTGGGATCGCCGAGCGATTGCTCGACGAGGGATCCATCCGTCCAGAACTGGCCTTCTTTGTGGACGGCGAACCTCCTGATCTGGGGCTGCTCGAGCCAGTCCGTACCGGCAGCGAGGTGCAGATCCTTCCCGCGCTCGGCGGAGGTTGACTCCGGGACCGGCCCCAGACGGGTGGCCAGGTTGTTGACCATGGACGGTGGATGGCGACGGTAAGCTCACAGGCGGCGCGAGCGCCGCTGATCCTGGTCCTGGACATCGGGACGACATGGATAAGAGCGGGGATCAGGGATGGCCGAGCGCGCGCCGTCCGCGACTGGGATGTCCGCATCGCCTCGCCAACAGTCCTGAGCGACGACGGCGGCGTCGAGAAAGATCCCCACCAGACCATATCCCTGGTTTCATCGGCCATCGACCAGCTCCTGGCTCTCATCGGCGAGGAGTCCAGGCGAATCGAAGCTGTCGGCATAGCGACGCTGGCTTCGTCTCTGCTCGGTGTCGATGGCGCGAGCGAACCCACAACTCCGATCTATCTGTACGCCGACGCGCGCCCGGCGCTACAGGCACGGGCGCTGCGCGAAGAGCTGGACGAGGCGGCTGTTCACGTGCGGACGGGATGCCGGATCCACAGCAGCTACCACCCGGCGCGGTTGCGCTGGCTTGCGGCTGAGCATCCCGTCCCGTTCCGCCGCACCCGTCGCTGGGTGTCGCTGCCGGAGTTCGTCCAGGCCGCGCTGCACGGCGCCTCGCCGGTCAGCCCCTCGACGGCGTCGTGGAGCGGCTTGCTCAACCGCGCCTCCGGCGACTGGGACGAGGAGATGCTGCGGGCCCTGGAACTGGCGCGGAGTGCGCTCAACCCCATAGGGGAAGAGCCACTGGTCGGCCTCAAGCGGGCCTACGCCGAGCGCTGGCCATCCCTGGCCGCGGTGCCCTGGTTCCCCGCCTGGGCTGACGGTGCCGCGAGCAACGTCGGCGCGGGCTGCCAATCTCCGGGCTGTACCGCGCTTTCCCTCGGGACAAGCGGGGCCCTGCGCGTCACCACCACGTTCGACACCCCACAGCTGCCCCTTGGATTGTGGGCTTATCGTGTCGACAGCCAGCGCTTCCTCGTCGGTGGGGCCGTTAACGAAGGCGGAGTCGTGATCGACTGGGCACGACGGGTGCTGCGCTTGCCGGCCTCGCCCTTCCCGGCCGATCTCGAGCCCCCTGCGGACACCGGGCCCACCGTACTGCCTTTCTTCGCGGGGGAACGCAGCCCCGGATGGCACGACGGGGTAAGAGCTGTAATCGCTGGCCTCGACCTGCACAGCGGTCCGCGAGAGATCCTCACGTCCCTGATGCACTCCGTAGCCCTGCGCTTTGCCGAGATTGAAGAAGACCTCGAGGAAGCAGGGCTGGCGAGCGGGCCCATCATCGCTAACGGGGGTGCCACGCGCACTCCCGGCTGGCTGCAGATGATGGCTGACGCCCTCGGCAGACAGGTCATACGCTCGGGTGAGGTAGAGGCAACAAGCCGCGGGATCGCCGTCCTCGTCCTCGAAGCGCTGGGCCGTGGTTCCGAGGTCCCGGCGGCGAAGCTGGGCAGCGCCTACGAACCGACTCCTGGCCGGCTGGACAGCTACCGGTCCGCGCTCGCGCGGCAGCGCGACCTGTACTCTGCCATCGTCGGCTACGTGGACCGGGGCGCCGCCAGTCAGAAAGCGCCTGGCTCTGGCGTTGTCCGAGAGGCGCGGCCTGAATAGAGTAACGAGCAGACAAGACCGACCTGCGGGGGTTTCATGGCCGACTACGAAACGCTGATCTACGAGCCTCGAGATAGGATCTGCCTGGTCACGCTCAATCGTCCCGAGAAGCTCAACGCCTGGACTCTGCTTATGGAGCGAGAGTTCATCGATGCCGTCACCCGCATAGCCAATGATCGGGCCCTCAAAGCCATGATCGTCACCGGCGCCGGACGTGGTTTTTGCGCCGGCGCCGACCTCAAGGCGGCGGGCCGCGACGACAGCAGCAACACCAGTCCGTCCGGCGACCCGTACATGCTCCAGCCG
>WHTO01000138.1:2704-6732 GCA_009377665.1 Dehalococcoidia bacterium | reverse complement strand
CGCGATGTCGCTGGCCAGCCGTGAAAGCGCCAACTCCCCGGTCCTCATCGTAGAGACCGGCTCGGTCGTGTCTGACGACGAGGACCCAACGGTGCCCGCTGACCTGGCGGCGCTGGTAACCAGCTCCACGCAGGTAGACCTCTCGTGGTCGGCCGCCACCGACAACGTCGCGGTGGCGGGCTATACGCTCTACCGCGACGGCGTTGAGCTGACGACGCTGGCCGCGAGCGAGCTGACGTTTGCGGACACGACGGTCGTCGCGTCGACCACCTACAGCTACGCGGTGGAGGCGTTCGACGGCGCGGGCAACCGCTCGGGCCAGTCGGCGGCGGTTCCCGTAACCACCCCCGAGCCCGAGCCTATTCAAACGTTCACGCCGGAGGCGGACAGCTACGTCAACGCCGCCGATCCGACGCAGAACTTCGGCGCCTTCCTGGCGCTGCGGGCCGACGGTGATCCTGACATCGATAGCTACCTGCGCTTCAACGTGACGGGCGCAGCGGACGGGGTGCTGAGCGCGACCTTGCGCATTTTCGTTAACAGTAACCACAGCCTGGGCTTCGACATCAGGGGCGTGTCCGACAACACCTGGGTGGAGTTGGAGATCAACGACAGCAACGCTCCGGCGATGTCGTCAACGGTCAGCGGCTCTTCTGGGCCGCTGGCCAGCGGCAACTGGGTGGAGGTGGATGTCACCTCTCTTGTGATGGGCAACGGGTTGGTGAGCTTTGGGCTGACCACGATGAGCCCGACGGCGATGTCGCTTGCGAGCAGGGAAAGCGGCGCGAACTCGCCGGTCCTTGTGGTAGAGACCAACTGATGAGCGACGGAGGGGCAGATGCCCGAGCGGAATCCCGCCCGGCCGGCGCTGGAGCGGCCCAAACGCACCGCGTCGTGGCGCTGCTCGTCCTGGCCTTCGGCATACTCATCGCGCTGCTCGCGATCGCAATACTCCCGCGCCAGGGGTCGCACCCCTCGCCGGCAGCATCCAGCGCCCCCCTGGCGAGCACCGCAAGCCCGATGCCGTCCTTCGAGCTGGTCGCGGACGCCTATACCAGCGCAGACGAGCCGTCGGCCAACTTTGGCGAAGATGTCCAGCTTCGTGTCGACGGCTCGCCAGAGCTCGTCGCCTACCTGGGCTTTCGCGTCCACGGCGAGGGCAGCGAGCCCATCGATGCCATCCTGCGCTTGTATGCGAACAGTAGCTCCAACGACGGAGGCGAGGTGCGCGCCGTTGTGGGTGATGGCGAACTGGATGAGGACAGCCTGTCGGCGGACGACGCACCCGAACCGGGGGAGGCCCTGGGCTTCACGGGCCCCCTATCCGCGGGCGAATGGATAGAGATCGAGCTGGAAGGCCTCGAGGCGGACGAATTCGTCACCCTCGCACTAACCACGGGAAGCGACACCGCACGCAGCTTCGGCAGCCGAGAGAGCGGGCAGAACGCCCCTCAGCTCCAGGTCGTGGATCCCACGGTCGCGGATCCCACAGTGGGCTCCTCGGTGATAGAGCCCACTGCAGAGATCGCGTTGGAGCCCCTCACCAACGACGATGCCGTGCTGATCGCTGTCGGCGACATCGCATCTTGCGGCAGCACCGGCGACGAAGACGTCGCGGACCTGGTTGCCCAGCTGGACGGCACACTGGCGATCCTTGGCGACGTCGTCTACGAAGAAGGCACCCACGAGCAGTACCGAGAGTGCTTCGACCCGGCCTGGGGTCGCTTCAAAGACAGAACGCGCCCCGCCGTCGGCAACCACGAGTACCTGACCGAGGGAGCCGCGGGCTACTACGACTACTTCGGCGCCGCCGCCGGGGACCCCAGTAAGGGGTACTACAGCTACAACCTCGGCGCCTGGCACATCGTCGTCCTCAACAGCATGTGCTCCCGGGTCGGCGGCTGCGGCCCGGGATCCCCACAGGGCCAGTGGTTGCGCGAAGACCTTGAAGCTAACACTTCGCAGTGCACGCTCGCCTACTTCCATCACCCACGGTTCAGCTCCGGCCAGCACGGCAATTTCGAGGCTCTTACGGACATGTGGGAGACGCTGGACGAGTTCGGTGTGGAGCTCGTCCTCTCCGGCCACGACCACAGCTATGAGCGCTTCGCCCCCCAGGACGCCTCCGGTCAAAGGGTGGACGAGGGCATCCGGCAGTTCGTCGTGGGGACCGGCGGCAAGAATCACTACGAGGTCGGTCCGCCGATCCCCAACAGCGAGATCGCCGATGGCGAGACCTTCGGCGTCCTCAAGCTGGATCTGCGGCCCGGCGGTTATGCCTGGCAGTTTATCCCGGTTCCCGGTTCAACCTTCACCGACGCGGGTGAGGATACCTGCCATTGAGAGCCGAGCGAGGCGAAGGGGAAACCTTAACGACCATGACAACGCCTGAATCTGCGCTACCGATCCGTGAGATGGCCGGCATCCTCCTGGGTGCCCGGTATAGCGGATAAGACCTGAGGAAAGGAAGACCGATCGGCTAAAGCAGGATGAGACAGCTATCCGTGAACACCGGGGTAAAACGCGACTCGCGGGTCGTGGCCCTCCTCGTGCTCGCCTTCGGGATACTGCTTACCGCGCTCTTCATCGCTCTGCTTCCGCGCCAGGAGTCCAGCACTCCCGGCGCGGCGATAGACAGCGTTCCGATCGACAGTCTTCCGCCGCAGGTCGCCGCCGCCGGCACAACCCTGGTCTTCGAGCTGGAGGCAGACACCTACGTCAGCGCGGAGCAGCCGGGGAGCAACTTCAGCGATTCCAGCGAGCTGAGGGTCGACGGTTCCCCCGAACTCGTCGCCTACCTGGGATTTCGCGTCGAGGGGGCGACGGCAGAGGGTAGCGTCGATGCCACCTTGCGCCTTTTCGCCAACAGCAGCTCGCGAGATGGCGGTCTGGTTCACTCCGTGGCCGGCCAGGACCTGGACGAGCTGAACCTGGTGGCCGATAACGCCCCGGCGCCGGGAGAGATGCTGGGCTTTCACGGCTCGCTGGTCGAAGGTACCTGGCTGGAGGTCGAGCTGGAGGATCTCCAGCTCGACACTTATATCATCCTGGCGCTGACCACCGAGAGCGAAACCGCGCGCAGCTTCGCAAGTCGTGAGACGGGTGGCAACGCTCCTCAATTGGTCTTTCGCGAGCCTTCGGAGGAGGAGGCCGTCGAGGCCGAGCTGGAGCCCCTGACCGACGAGGAGGTGGTCTTGCTTGCCGTGGGGGACATCGGCGACTGCGTCAGCACTGGAGACGAGGAGGTCGCCGCGCTCGTTTCGGGACTGGCGGGTGAGCTCGCCTTACTGGGCGATATTTCGCAAGACGAAGGGACTCCCGAGCAGTACCGCGAATGCTACGACCCGGCCTGGGGTCAGTTCCTCGATCGATCGAGACCCGCGGCGGGCAATCACGATTACCTGACCGAGGGCGCGTCCGGTTACTACGCCTACTTCGGGGAAAGCGCCGGCGACCCCGATAAGGGCTACTTCAGCTACAACCTCGGCGCCTGGCACATCGTTGTGCTCAACAGCAACTGCTCGCAGATTGCTGGCTGCTCGGTGTCCTCACCGCAAGGTAGATGGCTGCAGGAAGATCTGTCGGAGAACCAGGCTGAGTGCACGCTGGCCTACGCGCATCACCCCAGGTTCAGTTCGGGTCAGCACGGCAACTTCGACTCCATGCAAGACCTCTGGCAGATCCTTTATGGGTTCGGCGCCGAGCTGTATCTGTCGGGACACGATCACGGATACGAACGCTTTGCGCCGCAGGACCCATCGGGCGCGGCGGTGAGCGATGGCATCCGACAGTTCGTCGTCGGCACCGGTGGCAAGGGGCTACGGCCCCTTGGGCCGCGCATAGCCAACAGCGAAGTCTCACAGGACCAGGATTTCGGGGTTCTCCAGCTGGACCTGCGGCCAGGCGGCTACGCCTGGCAGTTTATCCCGATTCCCGGTTCAACCTTCACCGACGCCGGCGAGGAGAGCTGCCACTGAAACGACTGCGACCTTAGAGAAGGGGAGGGACGCATGAACATCACAGAGACG
>WHTO01000138.1:0-2694 GCA_009377665.1 Dehalococcoidia bacterium | reverse complement strand
GAGACGATCGAAGCGACCGGAGTCAACGCGCTGGCGCAGGCTGCGTTCGCGCGGATCGCTGACGCCCGCCGCGTAGATAAACCCTGGGGCTACGAGCTGATCTGGGCCGAAACCGAGGGCTACGTTGGCAAGGTCATCCACATCTACGCCGGCCGCCGGCTCAGCCTCCAGTATCACGACCAGAAGCTGGAAACCCAGATGCTAATCGCGGGGCGGGCAAAGCTGATAGCCGACGGACCGGACGGCGCCCTTGACGAAGTCGAGATGATGCCCTGGAAGGGGTATACAATCCGGCCCTACCAGCGCCATCGGCTTGTCGCCATCGACGACTGCGACGTGATCGAGGCGTCCACTCCCGAGGCGGGCGTCACCGTGCGCCTTGCCGACGACTACAGGCGCCCCGACGAAACGGAGGAATTGAGGGGGCAGCCCGACCGCGGTTGGGCCCTGGCGGATAGTGAGTCCCACTCGCGGGCGCCGTGACCGGTCCGCAGCCAGGGGATCGACCGCGGCCTCCCATCGATACGGAGGCGGCGGAGAGGTTGAGACTGGCGCTCGGCTGGGATCAGATTCATGTCGTGGATCTCGACGCGAACCTCGACCACGCGCTGCAGGCCATCCACGACCTGCGTGTCGCGGACGCGAACTCTTTGATCGTCGCGTTCGGCGGCCCCTCGGGGTCGGCCATCGCCGGGTTGGAGGAGGGCGCCGACCTGCACCTGCCCGCGGGAACCAGGATCCCGCACGCCGTTGCCCAGCTCCGCGCCGTAATGCGGCGCCTGGCCCTGAGACAGGCTCGGCACCACTGGGTGGGCAAGCTCAAAGTGGACATCGATCGCATGGAGGCGTCCGTCGACGGGGAGGTCGTGAAGCTCACACCGAGCGAGTTCAAGGTGCTGGCCGCGCTGGTTGAAAGGCTGGGCCAGGTCGTCCCCAACGCCGCGCTGGCCCAGGCCATTTATGGAGAGGGGGGCGAAGACAGGCCCTCGCTGGAGGGGATCAAGGTAACGATCAGCAGGCTACGCCTCAAGCTGGAAGCTGCCGGATTGAGGTCCCATGCCATCCGCGTCGCGCGCGGCTTCGGCTACATCTTCGACCAGGTCGAGGACGCGGGAGGACGAGGTGCGAGCGGGAGAAGTTAGGACGCGAGATGTGACGAAGCATCGTGTCCTGGCGGTGGCCGTCGCGCTGTTTGCCCTGGCCGGGCTCGCCTGTGGGGCCCTCGATCGTCACGAGGCGGTCGACGTATTCGTGGACAGCCTCGAAATCAACCAGGTGGACCTCTGCTTCGATAGCGCGGCGCTGCCCTCTGACTTCGAGATGAGCTTCAAGCGGCTGCTGGACAACGACAGGGCGGCGCAGCGGCGACGGCTTCCCGAAGAAGCGGCTCGCGACTACGAGGCGTGGGCACGGGTGACCGGGGTTCACAAGCAATGGCTCTTCGTTCCCCCGAGTGCCCCCGACGAAAGCGCCCACGGCCTCCTGACCGAAGGGCAGATTGCTGATCTCCAGGCGGCCGCAGCTGCGGAGATGGATGCCGCACCATTCACTGCGCTGACCTGTGAGGTTGATGTCTTCCTCGACCAGGTCGGAGCGCGCGATGCCTTCGCCGCCGAGCGGACCAGCCCGCTCGATCCGTCCCGGCCGCCTGACCTGCAGCCGACGCCCGCCGTGGTCGACCAGCCTGGCGCCGCGGGTGATGAGGGCTTCGTAGCCAGCTTTCCCTATTCCGAATCTCTCACCGTCGTCGTTGCTTACCGGCTGGACCGCGTGATCGTCCGAGTATCGGTGAGTGCGCCCTGTCGTGAAGCCAGCGATGGTACGTGCGCGACTCTCGAGGCCTCTGCTCTCTCGCTGGCATCGAGTATGCAGGGAAGGATTCTTGCCGAGGTGGGCACGGATGCACGCTTCACTGCGGACGAGATCTGTCCCGAGCGTGACCACCTGGCCTGCATCGAGGAGTTCACAGCGCGCTCGGAGGCCGATACCCCTGCCGCTCTCTGCGTGACCCCGCTGGGAGGATGGTTCTTCGAAACGCCCCGAGGAGGGCCGGACAGCCTGTGCAGCGATGACGAATCCGCGGTTGTCGCAGTCGTTGGAGCACCCGCCCGCGGCTAGGGCGCCAGCCGTACCACCAGTTGCGGGGCGAAGTAGCCCGACTCGCGGCTGAGGAAGCCGGCGCTGACCGTATCCGAGTTCCTTATCACTAGGGTCACGGGCTGCTCTTCCACGTCGATCAGCGCAGTCACGTCGACCTCCATGAAGTCGTCAGCGGAGAAGGGCGGCGCCTCGACCACGAGCGGGCCTGTGCCCGGCGCGTTGGCGTAGTTGATCTCCGACTCGGTCCAATCGCTGGTGAGCGCGCTGTTGACCTTAATCCCCGCTCCGTCGCTGCGCGCGTAAAGCCGCAGGGCCACGCTCGCCACCTCTGCGTCGCCGATAGAACCGATTTCAAAGCGCAAATACGTGAGCGCCACCGGCGATGCGTCAGCTCTCAAGGTGAAGCTGCTTCCGAAGTTGGCCTGGGGCTCCGAGTCGAGGACGAAGGTGTCAGCCACGGCTTCCACGATCAGCTCCTGTGCGACCGTCCGCGTCGCGCTGGCCCGAGCCGGCGGGGATTCCGCGTTGTCCTCATACACGGCTGTGACTCGATAGAAGGCCTCGACGTCCCCCGGCAGTTGCGAGTCGAAGTAG
>WHTO01000009.1 GCA_009377665.1 Dehalococcoidia bacterium | reverse complement strand
GAAGTACGAGAGCGGCGTCCATCGCGTCCAGCGCGTGCCGGAAACCGAGGCGCAGGGGCGAATCCACACCTCCACCGCCAGCGTCGCCGTCCTGCCCGAGGTAGACGAGGGCGACATCGAGATCAACAAGGAGGAGATCCGCGAGGACGTCTTCCACTCCGGCGGCGCCGGCGGGCAGAACGTCAACAAAGTGGCGACCGCCATCCGGCTGACCCACCTGCCGAGCGGGATCGTGGTCACGTGCCAGGACGAGCGTTCGCAGCTCAAGAACCGCACGAAGGCCTACGCCATCCTGCGCGCGCGCCTTTACGACCTCGAGCAGGAGAAGCAAATGAGCGAGATCAGCGAGGCGAGGCGCGCACAGGTCGGTCGCGCCGACCGCTCCGATAAGATCCGGACCTACAACTTTCCCCAGGACCGCCTGACTGACCACCGGGTCGGACTCACGCTGCACAACCTGCCCGCGATCATGGATGGCGAACTCGACGAGGTAATCGACGCCGTCGCCACCAATGAAGAGGCTCGCCTCCTCCAGGAACAAACCGCCTGAGCGGTCCATTGACCGCGGTCTCAACGTTCGCCGAACTTCGCAGCCTGGCCAGGGCGTCGCTGCACGCTGCGGGCATCGATGAGTCCGCTATAGAGGCGGACCTGTTGCTCGCCCACGCCGCCGGCGTCTCCCGCTCTCGTGTCCTTGCCAGCCTCGGTGAACAGGCGTCCGAGGACTTCGGTGTCCGCTTCGAGTCCTTGCTGGGTCGGCGCCGCCGGCGGGAGCCGCTCGCCTATATTCTTGGCTACCGCGAGTTCTTCGGACGCCGTTTCGTGGTTAACCCGGACGTCCTCATCCCGCGGCCCGAAAGCGAGCTGCTCGTGGAGTTGGCCCTCGGCGCGGCGCGCTCGTTCGGCGACCAGTTGGAACTAATCGATATCGGCAGCGGTTCGGGCGCACTCGGGCTATCCATCCTGGCGGAGGCGCCGGCACAAGCCATGCTGATAGCCACGGACACGTCACGCCGGGCGCTGGCGGTGACCAACGTCAACGCCCGCGCCCTCAAGCTCCGGGCTCGCTGCAACACGCTCCGATGCGACCTGGTCTCGGCCCTCGCGCCGTCGCGCCTGCCGCGTGTCCTGGTCGCCAATCTTCCCTACATAGCTGAAAGCGATGCCCCGACTCTCCAGCCCGAGGTCAGGGACCACGAGCCGCCCGGCGCGCTTTATGCCGGCGAGGACGGGCTGGCGGCGAACAAGCGCCTCCTCCGAGACCTCCCACGGATCATGAGACCGGGGGATCGGGCGTACCTCGAATGTGGGTACGCCCAGGGGCACGCGCTGCTCGACCTGTCCGGGCGACTGGCGCCCGCGGCGCGACTCGATCTTCACCTCGATGGACGCGGCATCGCCCGCGCCCTGGAGCTAATGTTCTAAACGGGCGCCGAAACTTCGGGCGTTATGACACGTTGGAATAACCGGAGCGCCTTAAGCGCGCTCCTCCGCCGGAGCAAACGCTCCGCGTGGCGGCCTGGAGAACGTGGCCGCCACCAGCCACTCCCTTTCTGACACGGCAAATCTTTTAGCAGCGCCTTTGCGCCTGCCTGTGTCTGTGTCCGGCGGTTTCGTAGGAGGTTGAATGAATAGGTCTAAGTCGATAGCACTCGGTGTGCTTCTCTTCTCGGGCATACTGCTCGCGGGCTGCGGCATGGGAGCCGTCGCGTCGCAATGCACGACCGAGTTCGCCGGACAAACCATCGACAGCTGCAACAGCGATAACAGCGGCAGCGACGCGAATGATCAGTCGCCGGTTGTCGAGGCTGGCGGCCACTCAGTCGAGGTCGCTGTTACCTACTACACGTGCGAGGACGGGTTCTGCGGCACAACGGCCAGCGGCACGACGGTTGGTCCGGGCACGGCAGCCTGCGACCCCGGTTGGATGGGCAGGTCGTTCGTCATCTATGGAGACCCGAACGGACGGACTTACACATGCCGGGACACGGGTGGGGCAGTGAGCGGCAACCACGTTGATATCTGGTTTGCGACCCACGCGGAAGGCCAGGCATTGATCGCCGCCGTGGGCACGACGGCCACCATCGAGTTCCGTTAGGACGGAAGCGGGCTAACCCTTATCGTCCTCGGTGGGCAGGGGCACGGCCGGCTCGGGCGGAGTCAGCAAATCGCCGATGTGTGCTGCGTCGTTATACGACGCCAGGACCCAGCGCGGCGGCCGCCCATAGTCGCCGGGGCCGTACTGCCAGTGCGTGATCGACGCGTTCAGCGTTCGGAAACCGATGCCGTAGGTGTTGCCGACGCCCATGAACTGGTAAACCGCGCCGTCGATGAATCCGCCGTGCGTGACGGCGACTATCGTCTTGCCCTCGTGCTCGATGCGCATCCTGGTCAGGGTCCGGCCGACCCTGACCAGGAAGTCCGCCCAGGCCTCTCCACCCGGCGACATCGGCCGGTAGGGGTTACGAAAGTCGTAGCGGCCATAGCGAGCGACATAGTCGTCCCAGGTCATCCCGTCACACTCTCCAGGACGCAACTCCTGGAGGTCATCATCGAATTCGACCGGCAGACCGAGCGCTGAGCCGACATATTCGACGGTCTCTTTGGCCCGCGGTAGCGTGCTCGAATAGAGAAAATCCGGCGCAATATCGCCGCCTTGAAGTCGCTCACCCAACCGGGCAGCCTGTAGACGCCCAACGTCGGTGAGTCCGGTGTCACCCTTCATCCCCCCGATAATCGGCTCGACATTGGGCCGCGACTGGGCGTGGCGGATGAGATAGATCTGGGTCTCGCGGAGCTCAGCGGCCATTCAAGAACCACCTTAGTGCAGGAGCGCTTCATAGAATCAGCATGGAATGAAGCGTTACGCCTCCCCCGGGACCGGAATGGCTCAAGAGATAGAGCGCAAGCTCGTCGCGGTCGATGGCGCTTCGCCGCTGGAAGGAGACGCGGGGCTTTCGCTTCCAGCGCCTTATCTGCTCGATGAGCCTCTCCGTCGAACGATCAGGGATGAGTATTTCGACACCACCGACTGGCGGATCTATCGCGCCGGGTTCGCCCTCCGGCTCAGGAGGGAAGGACGGCAGT
The DNA here is from genome assembly GCA_009377665.1 of Dehalococcoidia bacterium. GTDB lineage: Bacteria > Chloroflexota > Dehalococcoidia > WHTO01 > WHTO01 > WHTO01. The sequence continues at coordinate 33,160 of WHTO01000009.1, read as the reverse complement.
CGCTTCTCGTGCTCAAGGGGCTCGACGAAGGGAATGACGGGCGCCTCGTCCGAACGGAGATCAGCCAGGTCGTCCCGGCGCCGGGCACGCTGAAGGACCTGCCTCCTGCCGGGCCAGCCGGCTCACGTATTCGCCTGCTTGCCGGCACGGCCCCGCTTCGGAGCCTTTTTCGCCTTCGTTCCGAGCGCATGACCCGGAACGTGACGCGCGTCGACGGTGGATCGGCGCTCGCCGAGATCGCGATCGATCGCACGGTGATCCACGCACCCGGCAAGCGTCATCCGATCCGCTTCCGCGAACTCGAGATTGAGATGCTCCCCGGGGGCAGCCCCGAGGACGTTGACCGGCTGGCGGAGTCGTTGATCGCTGGCGGAGACTTCCTACCCGTGAGAGTGAGCAAGTTCCAGCGCGGCCTTTCCGCGGCGGGGCTTGCACCCCGGCTGTTCATGGATGTCGGTCCGTTGGTGTTCGATGGCAACACCAGCTCCCGCGAGGCGGTGTCGGCCATCCTTCGCCGCCAGCTCGCCAGGATCCTGGAACGAGAGGCGGGCACTCGCCTGGGTGAGGACGACGAAGCACTGCACGACATGCGGGTCGCGGTCAGGCGAGCTCGCACGTTTTTGAGACTGTTCTCCGAAGTCCTGCCGGCGCGTGGCGGCCCGCTTCGCGAGGAACTCGGATGGCTGGGTGATTGCCTGGGCGCCGTTCGCGACCTTGACGTCCAGGTGTCTATGCTTGCTCCGGTAGTCCAGGGGGGCGAGGTGAGCGGGGCATCAGCCTACCTCGAGCACCTGCAGGGCGAGCGGGAGCGCCAGCGGGATGGCCTCCTCCGTGCGCTCGACAGCCGTCGCTACGCCCGCCTGATCGCCTCGTTTCGCACGCTGGTCCGCCCCCTGTCCGGGCCTCCTCGCCGCACGGCGGAGCGTCGACCCGTCGCCACCTACGGTCCAGCGCTGGTCCTGTCACGGACCGCGGGGGTCCTCAAGCTGGGGCGGCGGCTCGGCGGGCAGTCAGCGGATGAAGAACTCCATCGCCTGCGAATCCGAGTCAAGCGTGCGCGGTACGCGATGGAAGCCCTGGGTCCCGCTCTTCCCACAGGCACACGCAAGGCCGTGGCCGCCTGCGTCGCACTCCAGGACTACCTGGGCGCATTGCAGGACTCAAATCGTGGCCGCGGACGAGGCACGCTCGTTGCGCTGGAATCTCCGGCCCTGGACTCACGCCAGGCCGTCCTCGACATCGGCCGTTTGATCACGGCTGAGGAGGCGAAGCAGCAGACCCTGCGATCCGGATACGCCAAGGCCTACCGCCGATTCGCCCGCGATCCTGCCGTGCGGCGCCTGAGGCAGTCACTCAAGGCCCATGAAGCAAAACGGGCAGCGGCAACGCAGCCAGCTGCCCTTCGCGTGGAGGTCGCTAACGGCGCGGCATGGGAAGATAAGGTGGCAACCGAGAAGATGGAGCTGACCAATGATTGAGAAGATCGGGGACAACGAGTTCCGCCTGCAGCCGCCGCTGACGGACGACGATGTCATGCAGTTGAAGGTGGGAGACCGCGTGCGTATAACGGGCACGGTTTACGGCGCCCGGGACGCAGCACACAAGCGTTTCGTGGCGGCACTCGACGCCGGCGAACCCCTGCCCTTCGACGTCAAAGGACAGATCATCTACTACGTCGGCCCGACACCAACACGGCCCGGACGCAACGTCGGTTCTGCTGGCCCCACCACAGCGGGCCGCCTGGATCCGTTCACGCCCCGCATCCTCGAGGAGGGTCTCAAGGCCGCGATCGGCAAGAGCAACCGCGGCGAAGAAGTGCGGGAATCCCTGAAGAAGAACAAGGCGGTCTACTTCATCGCCATCGGCGGCGCCGGCGCCCTCCTCTCCCAGCAGGTGAAGAGCGTCGAGGTGATCGCCTACGAGGACCTCGGCACCGAGTCTGTGAAGCGCTTCCAGGTCGAAGACTTTCCCGTCATCGTCTGCGACGACGCCTATGGCAATGATCTGCTCTGGGACGGCCGCCGCCAGTACCGCGACATGAGCAAGCTCGATGGCTACACACCCTCGGAAAAGATGGTCATCTCAGGCGGTTAGTGCTTCCCCTCGGCCACCTGGCGAGTGCTCTCATAACGTCCGATCGGTTGAAGGGCGACCCGCTGGCCGCTGCCCTGGGCAGTCAGATCCCCGACCTCGTCGACAAGCCGCTGGCCTGGGTGTTGAAGGCCACGGCGTCGAGCCGCTACCTGGCCCATAACATACCGGCGACAGCGCTCACGTCGCTGGTGGCCTATCGGCTGGGCGGTCCCGCCGCTGGCCGGGGGATCCTGGCGGGCCACCTCTCTCACCTGCTTGCCGACCAGGCACTCGGTGGCAGGATACCTTTCCTCTGGCCCTTCAAGCGCTATGAGATGGCCCATGGGAAGTTCAAGCTTCACTGGCCATCGCTGATGATCGAGGTCATCGCGGGCTACTACCTGTGGCGCCGCCTGGAAGGCGACTGTACCGAGGATTCAGGATCGCCTACCGAACGAAGCCGGCTGACGGCAACCTAGCCGGCCGCTTCTTCGTCGCCTTCGGGCTCGCCGTCCAACTCGGCCTCGTCTTCCGGCTCGATCTTGACGAGATCCTCGCGCTTCTCAAGGTGGTCTATGTAGAGCACGCCGTTGACGTGGTCAATCTCGTGTTCGAGGGCCTCGGCCAAGAGATCGTCCTCGGCGCGGATGCGCACCGATTTGCCGCTGCGGTCCATCCCCTTGGCCACCACCTTCGTGGACCGCGGGATACTGCCGCGGTAGCCGGGGACCGAGAGACACCCCTCATCGAGGTATCGGACGCCCTGCACCTTCACGATCTCCGGATTGGCCAGGAATATGGGCTCGTCCTCGGGGTCGGTTTGGATGACTATCAGGCGCAGCGGGATTCCTATCTGAGGGGCAGCGAGCCCAACGCCGCGGGCCGCGTGCATGGACTCCAGCATGTCGTCGAAGAGGCGCTCGATTGAGCCATCGATCCGGGTTACTTTCTTCGCCCTGTTCCTGAGGACCGGGTCCCCGAGGTAGCGAATGGGATGGACCGCCAAGCCTCTCTCACCTCCCCGATGGTGCAAGTAGGGATTCTAGCAACCACCCGCTTTAAGGCCCCTCAGGACATCGACGCGGGGTCGACTTCAACCCGCCACGACTGGCCGAGGTCGAGCCCATCGACCAGTGACTCTGGCGAGCCGGATTTGACCAGGACGTCCCAACGGAAACGCCCACGCGTCTTCTGCATGAGGGCGGGTGCGGGTCCGACCACCTCCGTGGAGGGCAGTCCGCGGCGCAGGACCTCCTCGCGCAACACCCGCGCCACCCGCTCGGCCTCGCGCAGTCCTGCGTCGGCGCTCGTGTGTGCGAACGTCAACCGGGCCAGCCGGCGGAAAGGCGGATAGCGCAGCCTCCGTCGCCGGTCGATTTCGGCGCTGTAGAAACCTTCATAGTCGTGCTGCGCCGCGGCGACGATGGCGTAGTTCTCCGGAAGGTACGTCTGGAAGATCGCCGATCCCGTGTTCTCGGCACGCCCTGCCCTGCCAGCGACCTGGGCGAGGAGCTGGAAGGTCTTCTCCGCAGACCGGAAGTCAGGCAGGTTGAGGCCGATGTCGGCATTAACCACGCCCGCGAGGCTGACTCGCGGCATGTCGAGACCCTTGGCCAGCATCTGCGTCCCTACGAGCACATCGGCCTCGCCGGCCAGGAAGCTGCCGAGGATGCGCTCGTGCGCGCCCCTGGCACCCGTCGCATCACGGTCCCAGCGCAGCACACGGACGCCGGGGATCAGCTGCTGGACCTCTTCTTCGACGCGCTGGGTCCCGGCACCCATTGGTTTGAGGTAAGGGCCACGGCAACCCGGACACGACGCGTATACGTTGCGGCGGCGACTGCAGCCGTGGCACACCAGTCGCTCCTCATCGCGGTGCAAGCTGAAAGCCAGCCCGCAGGCGGAGCAGGTTGGCACATACCCGCACGCGCGGCAGAGCAGAAAGCCGGCGCTGCCCCGTCGGTTAAGAAAGAGCAGGGCCTGCTGCCCCGCGCCAATCGCTGCACGCAGCGATTCCTGGAGCAGGCGGCTGAAGATGCTCCTGTTGCCCGCCCTCAGCTCCTCTCTGAGGTCGACGACCGTTACTGGCGGCAGCGGGATCACGGTTGGGACGCCTCCCCCTTTGCCCGCTATCCGCTGATCGAGTTTGAGCAACTGCCATTGCCCTTCCAGCGCCGCGTGATACGACTCGACGCGCGGCGTGGCAGACCCGGCAACCAGCACAGCGCCCATCTCCTCGCATAAACGGACCGCTGCATCGCGAGCGTCGTAAGCGGGCTGACGCTCGGCCTCCTTGTAGGTCCACTCGTGCTCCTCATCGATGACGACAAGGCCGAGGTCCGGCTGGGGCGCGAAGAGCGCGCTCCGCGTGCCAATCACCACGTCGTAGCGCCCATCGCGGACGCCATGCCACTGATCGTGCAGCTCTCCGGCCGAAAGCCCGCTATGAAAGACTGCAACACGCCCGGGGAAGCGCGCGGAGAAACGCCCGATCGTCTGCGGCGTCAGTGCGATCTCCGGGACCAGGACGATCCCTCGCTTGCCGCGGATGACGGCGGCATCCAGTGCGTCCAGGTAGACCTCGGTCTTCCCCGCGCCGGTGACGCCGTGGAGAAGGAACCGCGCGGTGCTAGCGGAGTTAATGGCTGACTCGATGGCATAGGCACAGCGCGTCTGAAAGCCTGTTAGCTCCGGGGGCCCTCGCCGCTCGTATACCCTGTCCGACAGCGGGTCGCGCTCGACCTGGCGTTCGACCAGGCGCAGGACGCCACCGGTGGCCATCTCGTCGAGCATGGCGCGCGAAACGCCGGTGGCTTCCCTGAGCTCGCCGTAGGTGGCCACACCTCCAGTACCGGACAGGTAGGCGACGGTCGCCCGTTCTCGCATGACCCTCGACGAGGAACGCATCTCGGCGGCGCGGCGCAACGCTTCCTCCGGCGTCACGAGGAGGACGACATCCGAATCGCTGATCCGAATCTGACCGGCGCTCACCAGCTTGTTCAGATTGGAGATCGGCCCGGCGATGGCACGAGCCTCGACAAAACTGAGAGCGGGCTGGCTGCTAAGGCGCTCGAGGAGATCCGCCTGCTTCGAGCGCTTAACCGGGCCGGGCTCAGGCGGCCCACCTTGAGGCCGAACCAGCTCCACAATGGTCGTGGTCTTTGGAGCTACTCGCGGCCTGTCCAACTGATAGCTTCTCGATAAGATCCCTCGATTGATCAGTGCCAGCAGGGGCGCGTTGCGCTTCAAGCCCGCTGCCCTTTTGAGGTCCTCAATCTCGACGCGCCCACGAGCTCTCACCTCGTCGACGATCACCTGTTGGTCGAGTCCGCCCCCGCGCTTGTCCCAGTTGGGGCCGGGCTCGATCACGGTGAGGGGCTTGCGCTCGAAACCAGGCGGAAGCATCAACGACACCGCCGGGTAGAGGGCCGAAACGTAGCGTTCGGCCATCCAGCGCGCGAGCGCTAACCGCCCAGGGGCGACGAGGGGCGTGGCGTCGATCACACCCTCGATCGGCCTGTAATCCTCGTAGCGCGGCGCTTCCGTGACCTCGACCACGATACCCTGGAGCACGCGCGGCCCGAACGGGACGTAGACGCCCTGGCCGGGCCTTAGATCGAGGCCGGGCGGGATCTCGTAGGTGTAAGTCTGGCGAGCTGGAATCGGCGAGTTGACGCTGACCTCGGCGAAGGGCACGTCAACGGTCCAGGAGTGCGATCCGGAATCCCGGCTAGGTCTTCTTGATGCGCGGCGGCTCTTTGATCCGAGCCGACTTACCGCTGCGCTGGCGCAGGTAGTAAAGCTTCGCCCGGCGCACCTTCCCCCGGCGGATGACCTCGACCTTCTCGAGCCGAGGCGAGTAGATGGGGAACGTGCGCTCCACACCCACGCCATGCGAGACGCGGCGCAAGGTAAAGTTCGAACTGGGCCCGGCGTTGCGCCTGCGGATGCAGACACCCTCGAAGGCCTGGACTCGCTCGGTCGTGCGGTTGCGCTCAGGATCTGTCTCGACGATCCGCAGGTGCGCCTTCACGGTGTCGCCGACGTTGAACTCGGCGATCTTGTCGTTGGGGTTAAGCTCCAGGCCGATCGCTTCAGCCAGGTTCATGACGATGCTCCACTCAAGAAAAAAGCCGCGTGCGATAGCGCGCGGATAGAAAAAACATAGCAGAGCGCCCGCCTAGTCGCTGTCCGTACTGACTCGTCGAGAGGACGCAGCGCCAATCGCGGCTATCCTGATCAGGATAGCCGTGCGTCATCACAACGTGGCGCGCGACATCCTGGATGTGGGTGGGGGATAGCGGTCGGTAACGAGGCGAGACTAGCAGGGCCAACCCGGCGCCTCGGGCGTCGCGCCTTCCTGGCCGTCAGCGGGCAGGCCCTGCTGGCCGTCGCACTGACTGCCTGCGGCGACGACGACGGCGCAGACGACCTCGATCCCACCTCGCCGGGGTCGCCAGACACAACGCCATCAAGTCCCGACGCGACGCCGCCGGCTGCCGCATCAGCGGCGCCTTCCGAGCCGCCAGCGTCGCCGACATCCGGCTCGACCTCCGGCATCCCTCTCGAAGAGAAGGTTGGGCAGATGCTGATGGCCGGCTTCCGCGGACTGGCGGTCGAGGCTACAGACACCGTTGCCGTCGATATCAGCGAACGTCACCTCGGCGGCGTCGTGCTCTTTGACTACCACGTGCCGGCGAACTCTCCCGTGAGGAACATCGAATCACCTGAACAGGTCGGCGCTCTCGTCGCGTCGCTGCAATCTCTCGCACCGACGCCCCTCCTGGTTGCGATCGACCAGGAGGGCGGACGCGTCAGCCGCCTAAAGGAGAGCTTCGGTTTTCCGCCGACGGTCTCGGCGCAGTACCTTGGTGAGATCGACGACCTGTCCCTGACCTTCTCCGAGGCTGCGGCGACTGCCGCCACGCTCGCAGGACTGGGCATCAACCTCAACCTCGCACCTGTCGTCGACCTCAACACCAACCCGGCGAACCCTGTCATCGGTGGGCTTGAGCGCAGCTTCTCCGCCGATCCCGCGGTCGTGGAGGCGCATGCCCTGGAGGTCATCGGCGCTCACGGCGAGGTGGGCGCCTTGACGGCGCTCAAGCACTTTCCCGGCCACGGCAGCTCAACGGCCGACTCCCATCTGGGATTCGTCGACGTCACCGACACGTGGACCAGTGAGGAGCTCCTGCCATACCAGGGGATCATCGCCGCCGGGCAGGCTGACATGGTGATGACAGCCCACGTCTTCAACGAGGCGCTCGACCCCCACGTGCCGGCTACCCTTTCGAACGCCACGATCTCGGGCCTCCTACGCGGTGAGCTCGGTTACCAGGGCGTCGTTATCTCGGACGACATGCAAATGGGCGCCATCACCGAGCACTACGGCTTCGAGACAGCGGTCGAGGCCGCGATCCTGGCCGGTGTCGACATCCTCGTTTTCGCTAACAACTCCGTCTACGAAGAGGATGCGATCGCACGCGCGATTTCCTTCATCCTCGACCTGGTCGGCAGCGGCAGGGTTAGTGAGGCGCGCATTGATGAGTCGTACGAGCGGATAATCACGCTCAAGCGATCACTCTGATCTACTGGGATCCGTCGGACGTCCGGACGAAAGAGTAGCTGGCGCCGTCCTCGTAAGCGCGGGCGCTTCCGACCGCTCGCGCTCGGCAGAGCAACCGCGGGCCTCGTTGCTGGACTGGCTGACGTAGCGTGGAGGCGATAAGGAACTGCGCGCCTCCGCCTCGTGTTCCGTGAAGGCACTGGGCGCGGCCGGTTAACGGCAACGAGATGCTCATTCAGCCGCTCTTATGTCCAGTGCTCGTTGGGCGCGATGCCCTGCTCGGGGATATCGAGCAGCTCATCACCCAGGCCGAGTCCGGGCGCGGTTCAGTCGTCGTCGTGTCCGGCGAGGCCGGCATCGGGAAAACCAGGATGCTCCGCGCTGGTGCCGACATCGCGGTGGGACGAGGTTGGCGGTCGATCCGGGCCAGCTTTTTCGAGCAGAGCCGAGCCCACGCGTACTCGGGCCCGATTGACATGTTACAAACCCTTTTGGTCGACGGAGGACCGGCAGCACATTCATTGGTAGAGGGCTACAGAGGACACCTGGCCAGGCTACTTCCCGAAGTACCTTTCGCCCAGGACAGCACTCCGCCCTCCGACGACGGCGGCCCGGAGAGCGAGAAGTCACGGATCTTCGCTGCGCTCCTCGAAGTGATAGTGGCGTTTGCGGACAACCGCCCGTACGCCGTGACGGTCGAAGACCTGCACTGGGGCGACGACAGCAGCCTCGAGTTTCTGCTGGTCCTGGCGCGACGTATTCACCGCTCGCGCGGCCTGCTCTTGATCACATACCGGCACGACGAGATCACGCCATCGCTGCGCCGCTTCCTCGCCGAACTGGACCGCGAACGGCTGGCGCTCGAGCTTCCGCTTTCACCGCTAAGCCCCAGCGAGGTCGACCTCATGCTGCGCGCCACGCTTGGCCAGGTGCAGTCGCTTCCCATTGGCTTTATCGGTCCGTTCTTCAGCCTTACTGGGGGAAATCCTTTCTTCGTCGAGGAAGCCCTGCGCTCGGTCGTAACAGCCAGCGGCAGCGGGAACCTCGACGCGTCCGTACTGGACGAGATCGCTATTCCGCGCAGCGTCCAGGAGGCCCTCGCCCGTCGTGTCAATGGGCTCTCAGTTGACGCCCGGGAGATCCTGCCGCTGGCAGCCGTGGCCGGGACGAGATTTGACTTCGCCCTGCTTCAGGAGATGCTGCAAAAGGACGAGTCGGCTCTGCTCGCCGTGATGCGCGAGCTCGTGGCTCACCAGTTGGTCGTGGAGGAGCCCGGCGACAGATTCGTCTTTCGGCATGCGCTGACCAGGGCGGCCCTGAGATCCGGGCTGCTGGCGCGGGAGCGCCGGGCTCTCCACGAGCGGGTGGCCCGTGCCAGCGAGCAGCTCTATCGCGCCGACGTAGACCACCACGCAGGGGACCTGGCCTACCACTTCCACGAGGCTCAGACCTGGGACAAGGCGGCTCACTACGCGGAGCGCGGGCCGCCGGGCCCTGGAGATGTATGCACCCGCCGCAGCCATCGAACACCTGTCGCGCGCGATCGGTTGCGCCGCGAGGCTGAAAGCGCCACCGCCAGTGGTGGATCTGTATCGGCTGCGAGCTCTGGTGCATGAGGCTCTGGGAGGTTTCGAGCAGGCCCGCTCTGACTACGAGTACGTCATCTCCTCGGACCAGGCCGATGACGAGACAATGGTCGGTGCTTTGCTCGGCCTGGGACTCCTGTGGGCATCCAGGGATTACACACGGACGCGAGTTCACTACGAGCGGGCTATCGAGATTGCCCGCAAGCACACAGACCCGAGCATGCTGGCCCGCGCCCTAAGCCGGATTGGAAACTGGTACTCCAACGCCGGCCGCTACAGCGAGGCACGCGAGCACTGCGACGAGGCGCTCCTCATCTTCAGGGCGCAGGACGACCGGCGGGGGGTTGCCGAAACGCTCGACCTCCTGGGCATGACCTGCCTGATGGGCGGGCGGTTCGACGACTCGCTGCGATTTTTCGTGGAGGCGGTGGCGCTCCTCGAGGAAGCAGGCGACCGGTGGACTCTCATCTCGTCGCTCGCCACCATTCCGGCGCTCAGCGGTACCTACCAGTCCGCCTTCATGAAGCCGGCGCTGCCGCTGCAACAGGCACAGGTCTACGGCGACAGGGCTCTTTCGCTGGCGCAGGAGGTCGCTGTTCCCGCGGCGCTCAGCTACACGATGTGGCAGCTCAGTTTCTGCGTGGGCACCCAGGGTCAGTGCCAGCGCGCGCTCAACCTCGCCCGCGAGGCGCTGGAGATAGCGACGGGAGTCGGACACGAGCAATGGGCGATAGCCGCACGCTGCGCGCTGGGTGCCATCCACATTGACCTCCTCGACTCGGATCGGGCGCTCCTTCACCTGCGAGAGGCACGCGGGCTCGCGGCCGAGTTGAACTCCAACGCCTGGGTCAGTCAGATTACTGCTCTGCTCGCGTACGCTCTGGTCGGGTGCGACGAACTCGACGAAGCGGCAGCGATTGTCTCCGACTTCGAGCCAGGCGGCCTCGCCGTGGGCCTGGACTCAATCGCGCAGATGTGGGTCGCGTCCGCAGCCCTCGAGGTCGCCGATGCCCTTGGCGACCACGAAGTGGCGCTCGCCCGCGCCGGGCAGATGAAGGCAGCCGGCTGCGATGGCACGCTCGTCGAACACATCGAGGGACGGGCCCTGCTTGGGCTGGACCGTCGCGATGACGGCCGCGCGGCGTTCGACCGCGCGGCATCCTCGGCTCGCGAGAACGGACAAAGGACTTCCCTTTGGCGTATCCAGGCCGACAGAGCGGCCCTGCTCTCCCAGTTCGGAGAACGCGAGGAAGCCCGCCGGGCCGCGAACGAGGCGCTCGCGATCATTGACGCGATGGCGGAAGATCTTGCCGATCCAGCGCTTCGCGAGGACTTCATCGTGAAAGCCTATTCGCGCATCCCGGCAAGCCTGCGCAAGACGAGTGCGGTCCCACGGACGGGCGGACTGACCGCCAGAGAATATGAGGTCGCCCAACAGGTCGCGCAGGGTCTCAGCAACCGTGCGATCGCCAAGCGGCTCGTCCTCAGCACCCGCACCGTCGAGACGCACGTCGCCAACGCAATGTCGAAACTCGGTTTCGCGTCACGCTCACAGCTCGCGGTCTGGTTCGCCGAACGGCCCGTCATCGAGACGGTCCCGTAGCCAGGACTCTCATCTTTCCGTACTTACGAAGCCGCGCGTTTCAGTAGTTCTACTGATGCGCGGGCGACTGACTCGCGGGAAACTGAGTCGTGGCCGCGACGCCGGGGCGATGAAGGCCCCGGGCGGTTGCAGGGCTTAGAGCCCAGGAAGGACCGAGTTATGACAACGCAAACCACACAGATCGACCAGGCAAAGCTGGAGTCGTTGATCGGCCGCGCCGTGGACGACCTCGGCGCTACCAGCAGCGCTGCTCTTGTGGTCATCGGCGACAAATTGGGACTGTACCGGGCGCTCGGCGATCTCGGACCGGCGACCCCGGAGGACCTCGCCGCAGCCACCGGGACGAGCGCGCGTTACCTCCGGCACTGGTTGCTCAACCAGGCCAGCGCGGGGTACGTGGACTATTCGCCAGGAACGGGACGCTACTCGCTGACGCCCGAGCAAGCCATGGTCTTTGCCGATGACGAGTCGCCTTATTCGATGGTTGGCGGCTTCGGACTCGTCACCGCCGCGATCAAAGCCGAACCACGCATAGCAGAAGCGGTCCGCAGCGGCGGCGGCATGCCCTGGGGCGAGCACGATGAAGGGCTATTCCGCGGCACCGAGCGCTTCTTTAAGCCGGGCTACATCGGCAATATCGCGCAGAGCTGGATCCCCTCGTTGTCGGGTGTACGGGAGGCGCTCCAGGACGGCGGCACGGTGGCAGATGTGGGTTGCGGGTTCGGCGCGTCGACGGTCATCATGGCGCAGGCTTACCCGCGCTCACGCTTCCTTGGTTTCGACAGCCACCAGCCGTCGATCGAGGCCGCCCGTGAGGCAGCGGCCGCAGCAGGCGTCGGAGATCGCGTGACTTTCGACGTGGCTACGGCTCAGGAGTTCACGGGGAGAGAGTACGACCTCGTGACCTTCTTCGATTGCCTGCACGACATGGGCGACCCGACGGGCGCTGCCCGGCATGCACACGAGGCGCTCAAGGCCGGCGGTTCGGTGATGCTTGTCGAGCCGATGGCCGGGGATACCGTGGAAGCCAACTTGAACCCGGTCGGCCGTATCTTCTCCGCGGCGTCCGTCCTGATCTGTTCGCCGCACGCTATCGCCGAGGGTGGCCGCGCGCTCGGCACGATCGCTACTGACGCCGAGCTGGCGACCGTGTTTAACGACGCGGGCTACGATTCATTCCGGCGCGCGACCGAGACGCCGACCAACCGCGTCTTCGAAGCCAGGACCTGAGTTCTCACAGGCGTCAGGAGTTAGAGCGGGGCAGCCTGGAAGGCTGCCCCGCTCAGGTTCTCAGCCGCTCCGAGAACTGCTTGCGGAACTTCGCCACCTTGGGACTGATGATCACGCGGCAGTAGCCCTGGTTGGGGTTCTTTGCGAAGTAGTCATCGTGGTAAGCCTCGGCCCGGTAGAAGGGGCCTGCTTCGACCACCTCGGTTACCGCGGGGTCGGCGAACTCCCCGCTTTCATTGACCTGCTCTATCGCGTGCTCGGCGGCTTCCTCCTGCGCCCGTGAGAGCGTAAAGATCGCCGACCGATACTGCGTCCCTACGTCGGCGCCCTGGCGATTGAGCGTCGTCGGGTCGTGCGTGGCAAAGAACACGTCCAGCAGGTCCTCGTAGCGGATGCGCGCCGGGTCAAAGGTAACGCGGACGACCTCGGCGTGGCCCGTCTGGCCGGTGCAGACGGCTTCATACGTGGGATCGGCCACCGCCCCACCGGTGTATCCCGACTCGACGGTGTCGACGCCTTCGAGTTCTTTGAATACCGCTTCGAGGCACCAGAAGCAGCCACCGGCGAGCACCGCGCGCTCGCGGCCGGAGGGCGTGGTGTTGTCATTCATGTGTCATCCCTCAAGTCCACTATTCCTCGTTGGCGGGCACGAACTTCATCGAGATTGAGTTGACGCAGTGCCTGGTGTCCTTCGGCGTGAATCCCTCGCCGAAGAAGACGTGACCCAGGTGGGCGCCGCAGGCCACGCACTCGATCTCCGTCCTCATGCCATCCGGATCGGGGATGCGCCGTACCGCTCCCGGGATCTCGTCATCGAAGCTCGGCCAGCCACAGCCTGAGTGGAACTTGGTGCTCGACTCATATAACGGCGTCTCGCATCTCCGACAAAGGTAGGTCCCGGGCTGGAAGAAATCGTCGTACTCGCCGCTGAAGGGACGCTCGGTCCCCTTGTTCACCATAACCCGGGTCTCTTCTGGGGTTAGCTGATTCACCTCGGCTCCCGACTGACCGCCATGCGCGGCCGATTCACACTCTCTCTGATTATGAGGCCTGGCCCTCCAGGCTCGGCCAGCTCGCCGCCGTAGCGGAGGGTGACCGTCCGGTTGGACACTCGCGCTCACGCCCAGGAACTCGCCATAGCGCAGGGCGGCCCGCGCCAGTGCAGATGGACTGTACGCCGGGCTCACCGAGAACGGAGCCGCGGATACTACGACAGAGCGGCCTCGACGCGTCCGCTTCCAGGTGCCGAGGACTCTTCCGTCGGCCACGATCGTCGGGCGGAACACGCCATTGCCCCCGGGCACGATCCTGGACGCGTGTTCGGGGGCCAGCGACGCGGCGCGACCCCGATACCCAAGAAGGTACTCGTCGAAACCCGGCAAGAGAAAGGCCTGCCTCTTGCCGGCCGGCGCTCGCGCGGCCGCGGTTCGTGCCATCCAGTAGGCACGGCCATCCACGTCCTCCCGCACCAGGTCAGTGGCGGCGGCCTCTACGCCTCCGCGCAGGTCCCGGGCCGGCAACCCCGACCACCACCCAAAGTCCTGCATGGTTGCCGGCCCATGGCTGCTGAAATACCGCCGGGCAAGCACGGCCAGGGCCTCCTCGCGTTCGAGGGACCTCCTGTCGGGAATCCAGTGGTCCAGCCACACAAATGTTTGCTGTTTCCCTCGCGCAGGGCCGAAGCAGATGAGGCCGGACAAGCCGGCCCACCAGAGGATGTGGTAGCCACGCTGAGCCCGCGTTGCGATCCCGGCGTTCTCCAGCGCGTCCAGCACCTCACCGCGCGTCAGGACGGCGCCACCGTTGAGGGCATCGCCGAGCACGTCAGCGCAGTGGCGGAGCGTGGCGTCATCGAGTTCAAGGCGAGATCGGCGAAGCGCGCTTCCGGCCAGCACGCCCGCGGAAACGAGTCCGAGCATCCAGCCGATGTCTGCCGCGTGGGCAATGTGCAGGGTCCCCCGCAGAAGCCAGGTACGGACGATCGTACCTTCCGCAACGGCGCGCTCGACGGCCGCGTCGGTGGCGCTGCGCAGCCGCAGGCCGATCGACCAGCGCGCCCCTTCGTAGTCCTGGGCCTGCATGGCCCCCAGCCACGAAGCCACGTCGGATGGGGCGGCTTCAGATGGGGCGGATATCAACTGGTTGTGCAGCCGCAGACGGCGAATGTCGGCGTCGTTCACGGTCTAACCGTAAGTGCTTTCATCCTCGCGGACCTTCGCGAGCAGTTCGTTCGGCGACCGAACAGGCTCGATGTCCGCGAATGTGACAGCTGGCGAGCGGATAAACCAGTCGGCCGTCGGGAAACGCCTGCCACCATTCGACCAGCCACACGACGGGAAGTCAGGTCTGAGGTTGAACGGGCCTGCACTGGATCTGGAACATTTCAACGAATCGCTCCAGTAAACGCGGGTCGCCCGTGAGGTGGACGGCCTCGCTCTTGACTGCCTCCGTCGGCGTTGGCGCAGTCCGGAAGCCGAGCTGCTGCCGGAACCACTCGGCACCAACCTCTCGAAGCCGCTCGCAGCGCATTCGCCCAGTCTGTGGAGGCTCACTGCCTTGGTGAGTGTCGTAATGGTGCTGCTCGCCGCAGTCCTGGTTGTTGCCCTCCCGCGAAACGTTCGGATCGGTGGCGGGCACGAGGGGGAGGCGACCGCCACAATTGACCGATCCGCCCCTGGTGACCTCGCCCCGATCGCCATGGCTGCTGACCGCGACTGAGCGTCCCGACACCAGTAGAAGCGGTCAACCTTGCCGCCTCTACTGGCCTGTGGACCGGAGACTTTCGCGGATAAAACGTTCTGGTTAACGGGAGCGGGCGTCATCCAGCGGAGGGCCATGTTCGGGCAAGTCTCGGCCCGGAGCCGACAGCGTGTTCGTCCCGGCGCTATGGGGAAGGCCGGGAGAATCGGGGTTCGCGCAGAAAGCGTCGTTCTTCGTGTCGATTTCGAGGCCTCCCATTCGACGTATAAGTAGGAGCCAGTTTCGGCACCCGGCCAGGTGGTCCCGGCGGCCGGGCTCCAACCACAAACCAGAAGGAGATGGAAGATGCGATTCATGGTCATGGTCAAGGCCACTAAGGAGAGCGAGGCAGGCGTCATGCCCAGCGAGGAGCTTCTCGCCGCGATGGGCAAGTACAACGAAGAGCTGGTTAAGGCCGGCGTGATGCTCGCGGGTGAGGGACTGCATCCAAGCTCGAAGGGCGCGCGGGTCAGGTTCTCGGGAGACAAGCGAACGGTGATCGATGGTCCCTTCGCGGAAACGAAGGAGCTCGTCGCGGGCTTCTGGCTGTTCCAGGTCAGATCGAAGGAAGAAGCAATCGAGTGGGTGAAGCGCTGCCCGAATCCGATGCAAGGCGAATCGGACATCGAGATCCGGCAGGTCTTCGAAGCTGATGATTTCGGCGAGACGTTCACGCCCGAGCTCAGGGAAGCCGAAGAGCGAATGCGCGCTCAGATAGAAGGCAGCCAGTAAGCCAGCAGGCCCGTCGTGAGGGCCCGGCGGCAGTTTCCTCCCGCCGGGCGCCCTCGCGACCGAGGACTGAGCCACGGCGCTTGACGGGAGGCATGAAAATGCTCTGATCGATGCATCACGGCTACCGATACACACCGAGCGATCGAGGCGGTCTGGAGGATCGAGTCGGCGAAGATCATCGCCGGCCTCGCCCGGATCGTGGGCGACATCGGCGTCGCGGAGGAGCTGGCACAGGACGCCCTGGTCGCGGCGCTCGAGCGATGGCCTGAGTCGGGCGTCCCGGACAACCCGGGCGCCTGGCTGATGGCCACCGGCAAGCACCGCGCGGTGGATCTGCTGCGCCGGAGAACGCTCCTCAAACGCAAGACGGAAGAGCTGGGCCGCGAGACGGAGGCCGTGCGGGCGGCGATGGCCGAAGACTTTGATGCGGCGCTGGACGAAGGCATTGAGGACGACCTCCTGCGCCTGGTCTTCACGGCCTGCCATCCCATCCTTCCCACCGAGGGGCGCATCGCATTGACACTCCGCCTGCTGGGCGGTCTGACGACGGCGGAGATAGCGCGTGCCTTCCTGGTCCCGGAGTCGACGATCGCGCAGCGGATAGTGCGGGCGAAGCGAACGCTGGCCAGCGCCCGGGTACCCTTCGAAGCCCTCCGGCCCGGAACTTCCCGCCCGCCTTGCCTCTGTCCTCGAGGTCACCTACCTAGTGTTTAACGAGGGTTATACGGCGACCGCCGGCGATGATTGGATGCGCCCGGCCCTCTGCGAGGACGCGCTGCGCCTCGGGCGCATACTCGCCGGCCTCCTTCCCCAGGAGTCAGAGGTGCACGGCCTGGTCGCGCTGATGGAAATCCAGGCGTCGCGCTCGAGGGCGCGGCTGGGACCGCAGGGGGAGCCCATTCTGCTACTCGAGCAGCACCGGGCACGCTGGGACCGCCTCCTGATCAGCCGTGGCCTTGACGCCCTGAGACGGGCGGAGGCGCTCGAGGGCACGATGGGACCCTACGCGCTCCAGGCCGCGATCGCCGCCTGCCACGCCCGGGCGCGGACAGCGGAGGAGACGGACTGGCCCCGCATCGCCTCGCTCTATGAAACGCTGGCGGCAGTAGCGCCGTCCCCTATCGTCGAGCTCAATCGCGCCGTGGCGCTCTGCATGGCGTTCGGCCCTGCAGCGGGGCTCGATTTGGTCGATTCGCTGACGGCGGAGCCTGCGCTCAAGAACTACCACCTCCTGCCAAGCGTGCGCGGCGACCTGCTCATGAAGCTTGGCCGCTTCGATGAGGCGAGTGGGGAGTTCGAGCGCGCGGCAGCGCTCACGCACAACGCCCGGGAACGAGACCTGCTACTGGAGCGGGCCGCGACCTGCGCGTGCGCATCGGGGTCGTCCAGGCCTTGACGGATGCGTCTGCGGGCTCGCACAAGCGGGCACGAGAGCGCTAAGGCGGCGGAGAGCCTTCCTGCAATACGGCGCCCGGCCTCCGAGGCTCGCTTGTCGAAGCTAGAAGCGGAGCCGATGACGTTTGATCACCGGGAAAGTGGCGTCGAAGTCGAGCTCGCAGCCGTAACGAGCGGCCATGACCGCCAGCACTTGAGGATCACGAGCCATTTTCACGACGGCCTGGCCGAGTTCCCTGCCGAGTGGCTGGCGCAGGAGTATTACGGTGACGACGTCAACAAGATCGCCGACGTCGTGCGCTCAGCCGAAGGCATCAGCACGCTGCACGAGGCGACGGGCGGGGATCCATCCGGCAGCCCTCGCTGGCGGCAGAACATGACGATGGGGGCGACCAGGAGCTGCTCGTTGGATTGCGTACCAGGTCAGGCGACGTCTGGGGGGCGCTCGGCCTTTACCGCGAACCTGACCGGCCGCTCTTTGTCATGAAGGAGAGGACTTCGCCGCGCGGTGGCCCCGTACCTGGGCGCAGGGCGCCCGCCGGGCGCTATGGCTCGGCGAAGCCACTGAGCCTGAGGGCCCCGACTCCCCCGGACTGGTCATGCTGAACGACCGCTGGCAGATGGAATCCGCGACGCCGGGTGTCGACCGCTGGTTGCCGAGCTCCCGGACGGAGACTGGAAGGCCGGACGACTGCCGTCGGCGGTCGTAGCCGTCGCCGCCAGGCCCTGCGGGGGGCGCCCGAGAGGACCGGCGAGCGGACGGACATTGCGGTCTCGCGGGGTGCTCTCGCGGGCGGGCAACCGGGTGGTTCTGCATGGCGCCTTCCTGGGTTCCCGTCGGACACGACGGAGCGCGGTCATCGTCGAGCCTGCTCATCCGGCGCGCATCTACCCGCTGCTGATGTCGGCCTACGGCCTGACGGAACGGGAGCGCGACGTCACGCGGCTGATCCTCCAGGGAAGCTCGACCACTGAGGTCGCGGACACCCTCGTTGTGTCGGCGCGCACGGTGCAGCCTCAAGAGCATCTTCGACAAGACCGGCGTCCGGAGCCGGCGCGACCTCGTGGGCAAGGTCTTCTTCACGCACTACGAACCCCGGTTCCGGGACAACGAAAGGCGCATCCTGGAGAATAAGCCGGTCTACGGCGGCCCGATAGGCCGACCAGGGATCGGGGATCCTCCCGGGCTCCCACTGCTCAGGAGGTAGCGGAGAACGCCACTTGCTGGTTCGGGGAGGCGGCGTTCGGGAGGGGGAGAGCTGGCTCCCCGGGTAGGACTCGAACCTACGACCTAGCGGTTAACAGCCGCCCGCTCTACCAACTGAGCTACCGAGGAGCGAAGGGCCACTGTGAAAGTGGCTGCCGAGCCAGGATTCGAACCTGGGTCAGAGGATTCAAAGTCCCCTGTGCTACCGCTGCACCACTCGGCAACGGCGCCTCGCTCCATTCTAGACTTCCGACTGCTTCGTCGCGACAGCCGCCTGCTCGGTCGGGGTTGGCGTGGGCTGCGGGGCGGATTCCTGGAAGGGCCCGATCGCGTTGTTGGTGTTCACGGCCTCGCCTTCGACGCCGATGCCGACGCAGAACAACCCGGCGGGCGGCGCCACATCGAAGCGCACGCTCAGGACGTGGCCGGCAGGCAGGTTGACGTTGTCGATGGTGTAGAAGCCGCTCTGGGTATCGAGCAGACAGCCCGCGGCGGTGTCGGCTGTCAGGTAGAACAGGGTTATCGGGCCGGTGAAGTCGCCGGGGCCGTTGTTGACGATCTCGACGCCGAAGCTGGCATCGAAGTCGGTCGGCTGCAGGTCGAACTCGGTCGCGGCGGGGGTTGCCGTCTCGGTTGGGGTGGCCGTCGGCGTTTCGGTCGGGGTGGCTGTGGGGGTTGGCGTCGGGGCGACCGGCGCCTCGACGACCGGCACGCTTTCGAGGTCGCCCTCGGTGGCGACCGACTGGGCGAAGACCCAGCCCTCGCCAGAGGGCGAGGCCGGGAACTCGACCAGGAGCCACTCGTTGGAGGCCAGGCGGCTGATGATCGGGCGCCGCTCGTTGGGCTGGAGGTCGCCATAGATGAGGATGTTCTCGTCGGTCGAGGGGTATTCCCGGACACGGACGGGCTCGGCGGCGATGACGGCCGGCTCGATGCTGTCCGGTGGGACGACTGCCGTGACGGTCAGGCGGTTGTCGACGCGCTCGCCATCGGGCGATACGGCGCCGATCACGAGCTGGTATGGGCGCGGCTCCTCGGGCGTCCAGTCGATCGTGGCGCTGAACTCGGTCGGAGGCTCGCCGCCGCCCGAAAGGTCGGGCTGCTGGCTGTTGATGAACTGACCGTCGACGCTCAGCTCGACACGCTGGACACCGTCGGGGTGCGAGGCAAGGGCCTGCACCTGGACAACGTCGCCGACCGTCACTACGCTGTCGGGCTGTGGCTGCTGAACTGCGACGGCGGCCTGCGCACCAACTGTTGAGTCGGCAACAAGCGCCGGGTCGTCATCATCTGAGCCGAGGCCGACAACGACTATCACGGCGACGACAACGCCAATCCCAATCGCGCCGAGCAGCGCGGCCAGCACGGCAGGGCTCGCGAACCACGAACGGCGCGGGCGGTCGTCGTAGTCAAGGGGGTCGTGCCAACCGTCGCGGACACGGTCCTGGTGGGCGTGGATGATCTGGGTCTCCATCTCGCGCTCCGACGGACGATATTCCTCGGGAGCCGGGGCGACCCAGGGAGGGCCTGCCGGGGCCGCCGGGGTGGGCGTGGGAGGCGGGGCAACAGGAGCCGCGGGCTCTGGCCTGAACAGCTCGCCAGTCGAGGCGGCCGCCTGGCCCGGCGCGGACTGCCCGTTGCCGTTCGTCCGGGGCCTTACCTTGACGCGCTCGGTCTGGGGCTTCAACGCGAAGGGCAGGCCGGATCCGCCTTCGGGTTTGGGTGACGCGGGCGGCTCGCTCTCCGGCGGCGCCGAGGGCGGCGCCAGGTCGGGGGTATCGTCCGTGACGGGGCGGTTAATGGAGAAGGGATCCGCGCTGCGCTCCTTGCTGGAGCCATCCTTGACGAGGCCGGCGAACGGATCGTCCGGCCGGCCCTGCGAGTCAGACATGGGCCAGGATTCCTATATGGATCAGTGGGTCTATCAAAACGCCAGCTTAAGGTTACCACCCGAAGGGTGGCCGAGTACAGAATGCCCCACCTTTCTAACGACCGTACACGCCGGTTGGTTTCTCGAACCTGGTCTCAAGGCGCTCACAGCGGCTGCCCATCGTGCTGTCATCTCGCGAACTGGGCGGGCAGCGCGGACTCGGGGAAGCCGAGGCCGGTAGCCAGCTCCATCGCGTAATGATCGGTCATGCCTGACACGAAGTCGGCGGCGCGACGGGACGGCGGGTCGTCGCGGATCTGGTAGTCGGACGCGATCTCGCCGGGGTGGGCCGCGAAGTGCTCGTAGAGGAAGGCGACGACCTGGCCGGCGCGGCGGGCCTGGGAGGCCTGGCCCTCCCACAGATAGACGCGCTCGAACATGAACTCGCGCAGCTCGTTGGCGGCGGCGAGCACGGGGGGCGACATCGTGATGACGAGGGCGTCCGCCGTCTGCTCTCGCGGCGCCGTGACGCCTTCCCACGAGGCCTCGACGATGTCGGAGACCATCGTGTTGATGCGCTCGGAGTGGGTGCGTCCTATGACGTCGGCGGGCTGTGGCGGGAGGCCGGCGTCGCTGATCAGCCCGGCGCGGATGGCGTCGGCGATGTCGTGGTTCAGGTAGGCCACGGAGTCGGCGATCTTGACGATCTGGCCTTCGAGCGTGCCGGCGATGCCCCAGGCTTCGTGCTCGATGCCCTCGCGGACCTTGGAGTGCTTGAGCACGCCCTCGCGCACCTGGTCGGTGAGGTTCAGGCCGGCGCCCTCGTTCTCCAGCAGCTCGACGACGCGGACGCTCTGCTCGTTGTGGCGGAAGCCGCCGGGCATGATCTCGGCCAGGGCCTGCTCGCCGGCGTGGCCAAAGGGCGTGTGGCCGATGTCGTGGGCGAGGGCGATGGCCTCGGCGAGGTCTTCGTTGAGGTCGAGGGCGCGGGCGACGGTGCGGGCGATCTGCTGGACCTCGAGGGTGTGGGTGAGGCGGGTCACGAAGTGGTCGCCGGTCGGGGCGATGAAGACCTGGGTCTTGTGCTTGAGGCGGCGGAAGGCCTTGGAATGGATAATCCGGTCGCGGTCGCGCTGGAACTCGGTGCGGAAGCCGGGCGGGCCCTCGGGACTCCGCCGGGTGGCGGCTGCGGAACGCGCGGCGCGCGGCGACAGCGCCTCCTCGTGGGCGAGCAGGCGTTCGCGCACGGCACGGCTGTCTACCGCGGCGCGGGCGTGGCCCGATGCGGCCGGGTATCCGTCCACGGGCTGAGGATAGCCAACGGGCGCGCTTTCGAGCCGGGAGTGGTCAAGGCCGCTAGGGCGGGGGCGGGCTAGACTCGGCAGGAGCCGGGCGTGCCGGCGTTCTCTCTCGATCCTCAAAGCCGTCTGTGCGAAGCGGGGGCCGACGGCTGGAGTACCCACGTGGCTGCCAACCGATACCTTCTGTTCGGACTCGTGGCGCTGTCGCAGCTGGTGGCCTCTATCCAGTTCGCGAGCGTCGCGGTATCGCTGCCCAACATCATCGACGACCTGAACGCGCCGCTGCGCTGGGTGGGCTGGATCGTCAGCATCTCGACGCTGGCGCAGGCGGTCGCCATGCCCATCGCGGGCAAGCTGAGCGACGAGCTGGGCCGCAAGACGGTGTTCGTCGGCGGGGTGGGCCTGTTCGCGGCGGCGTCGCTGGCCTGCGCCCTGTCGCCGAACGTCTATTTCCTGATCGCGTCGCGCACGATCCAGGGGCTGGCCGGCGGGGCGCTTCTGCCCTCGGCCTACGGGATCGTCAGTGACGCCTTTCCCGACCGGCGGTCGCAGATGCTGGGGATGATGTCTGCGATCTTCCCGATCGGCGCGATCGTAGGGCCCAACGTCGGCGGCGTGCTGGTTGACGCGTTCAGCTGGCGCTGGACGTTCGCGATCAACCTGCCGATCGCGGTGCCGGTGCTGATCGCGGCGATCATCATGATGCCCAGGGACGGGCAGCGCGAGCGGACGGGGAGCACGGACTTCGTCGGCGCGGGGCTGCTGACGATGGCTATCGCCTCGCTGATCTATGCGCTGACGGAGCTGAGCCAGGAGGAGGTTTCGCCGAACCTCCTGATCGTGGTCACGAGCTTCGCGGTGTCGGCCGGGAGCACGTACTTCTTCATCCGCCGGGAGCTGAGCGTCGCCGACCCAATCCTGGAGCCGCGGCTGGTCGCGCAGGGCGAGTTCCTGTGGATGAACACGCTCAATTTCTTCTACGGCGTGTCGATCTTCGGCATCCTGTCGTTCCTTCCGCTGTACGTCGAGGAGGCGTACGGCATGTCGGCCAGTGAGACGGGGCTGCTGATGACGCCGCGGGCGGTGCTGATGATCTTCGTGTCGGCGGCGGCCGCCCTGCTGATCACGCGCACGGGTTATCGCCGGCCGATCGCGGCGGGGCTGCTGATCATGGCGGCGGCGATGGCGATCCTGTCGCTGGGCCTCGAGGGCGTGGCGGTTGCGGGCGTCGGGGTGTCGAACTTCGTCTATCTGGCGGCGGTGATCGCTTTGTGCGGGCTGGGGCTGGCGATAGCGGGGCCCTCGGCGAACAACGCGGCGATCGAGCTGGCGCCGGAAAAGGCGGCGGCGATCACGGGGATGCGCGGGATGTTCCGCTTCATCGGCGGGGCTGTGGGCTTCGCGGTGGTTGTGCTGGTGACGTCGCGGGCGCCGTCGACGGCGGAGGGCCTGGAGCTGTCGTTCGTGGGCCTGGCGATCATCACGGCTTTGACGACGCTGCTGGTGCGCGGCATCCCGGACCGCCCGACGGTCATCGCCGCCGGCGGGGAGCGTGTGGACGCCGCCCAGCGGGCGGGGTAGCGGGCCTGATTCGTGCATCGTTTGTTCGTCTGTTCGATTCATTCGTTCGTTTTGTTCGTTTGTTTGCTCGCTCCCGAATGTCACGCAGTATCGGCGGTTCTGCCAGCGATTGAGTTGCCCTTATGTGACGCGCGGATTGGCCTGTTGGTGCTCACGTCGTGCCCTTTCGTCGACGGTCGGCTTGTGAGCTTAGGGGCGCGGTGCGTCAATGGGTGTCGTATCGCGGGATACCCGGCGCCGGTGGCGGAAGTAGGATATGGACTGGCTGGCCAGGCCCTGTCGTTTCTCGGCTCAGGGACCGAAATGTCGGGCTGCTACGAGAGTGAGCGCCGCCGAAACCAGAAGAAGGAGTGATGCCGTGAGTACGCCCGACCTCACCCACAGTATTCGCGTGAAGCTCGAAGGACCCAACATTGGACGTGGTTGGGTTCCCGTTCCGGACCTCGTCGCGATCCTAGACGGCCTCCAGAACGCCATGGTGGTTGTAATGGAAGACTTGTGGGGCCGCGCCCACAGGCGCGGGCCCGTTCCAAGCGATATTCAGCAGCAGGCATCACTTCGACTCGGCGACGTCCAGGTCGGAAGCTTCACAGCAACTCTCACACTTGAGCGGCCCCCGAAGGCACAGTCAGAGATGTTCGATGTGCAGCCTCGGGCTATCGACCGACTGTTAGCAGGAGTGGAGGCGCAAATCGGGGGGCGTTCCTCGGATCTCCCGGATGAGGCCAGGCGTCAGATTGACACGGTTGCAAGTCGCATCAGCCGCACAGAAGATCGTCTGATACTGGAAGGCGGTACCAGTCGACGGCAGATAGTCATTTCTGCAGAAGCTACTGCGATCCCCGAGGTTAAGGTAGCGCGGTTGTCGAAGAGAGTTCGCATAAGTGGGCGGTTACTCGAAATCGACTACCGGGACGGCACAGCCGAGGTCTGGGATCCGCTTGGAAGGATGACCAGGATACGATTTGACGCCGATCACCGAGACGCAGTTGATGCCGCGAGACTACACCACGTCACGGTTGAGGTGACGGCAGATGTCACACCATCCGGGCGACCAGCGGCTGTGAGGATGGAATCCTTGCTGCCCATTCCCGTGAGCGATCAATTCTGGCACTCGCAATCCCTGGCCGAGGTGGCATCTGAACAGCCTGTCCGCACGATGGAAGATCCGACATCGCTCGTGGCTGCCTTCTGGGAAGAGGATGACGAGGAGGAATTTCTGGCCGCCCTGCAGGCTTGGCGTCAGGAGACTTGACAGCCCCACCACATGGCGGCCTTGCGAATGTCGTGGTCGTGGACACCGACGTGCTGTCCTTCTGGCAGAAGAAGGATTCTAGAGGAAGCGATTATGGTCGCGCCGTGGCGGGAAGCACGCTGGTTACCTCCTTCCAGACTGTTGCGGAGCAACTCCGCTGGGCGGCTCAGCGAAACTGGAGTTCCCAACGTCGCAACCCCCTGGAGGATTACCTGCGCCAGTTCATCGTTTATCCGTACTCCATCGCTCTCGCCCGTAAATGGGCAGAGATCATGGCCGGCACGAGCCGGGCAGGGAAAACAATGGGCGCGGGAGACGCTTGGGTCGCCGCTACCGCCCGCCTTCTTGATGCACCCTTGGCAACTCACAACAGGCGACACTTCGAAAGTGTCCCGGATCTTGCGTTGGTCACATTCGCGCCCTGACGCAACCAGTGATCACGATAATGGTCGTCGGGGACGGCTGTGAAGGTCGGGGGGTGGGAGGGCTCGTGGTGGCGATAGTGGAAGTGGACGAGCGGCCCCCTACGAGGTCCAGCCGGGTTGGATTAGGCCGGACTCGTAGGCTACTACGACTAGCTGGGCGCGGTCGCGGGCGTCGAGCTTTATCATCGCGCGGCTCACGTGGGTCTTGGCCGTCCACGGGCTTAGGACGAGGCGCTCGGCGATCTCTTCGTTCGAGAGGCCCTCGCCTACGAGGGCCACGACCTCGCGCTCTCGCTCGGTAAGCCTCTCGACGTCCGCCGGGAGGCGGGGGCGCTTGGCGCCGTGGGCGAAGCGCTCGATCAGACGGCGCGTGACGCCGGGCGAGAGGAGGGCGTCGCCGCCGGCGACGACGCGCACTGCCTGCACGAGCTCGGCGGGCCTCGTGTCCTTGACGAGGAACCCGCTGGCGCCGAGGCGGAGCGCCTCGAACACGTACTCGTCCAGGTCGAAGGTCGTGAGGATAACGACCTTCACCTCCCGCAGCTTTTCGTCGCCAGTGATCCGCTCGGTGGCCACCAGCCCGTCCAGCCCCGGCATGCGGATATCCATCAGCACCACGTCCGGCTGCAAGCGGCCGACGAGCGCGACCGCCTCTTCGCCGTTGCCGGCCTCGCCGACGACCTCGATATCGTCCTCCGCGTCGAGCAGGGCGCGGAAGCCGGCGCGGACGAGGGTCTGGTCGTCGGCGAGCAGGACTCTAATCACTGGCCGCCCTCGTACGGGAGCCGGGCGCGGACGCGAAAGCCACGGCCCGGCAGGCTGCCGGCATCGAGCTCCCTCGCGCATGCCAGGGATGCCGCTGCCCCCGCCCTCGGACCTGGTGCGTCGCGCACCCTCGCCGTCGTCATCGACCTGGACGGTGAGGGAATCGTCGCCGTACGAGACGAGCACGGTCGCCGTCCTGGCGCCGGCGTGCCGGACGACGTTGGTCAGGGCCTCCTGGATCACGCGGAAGGCGGCGGCGTCGACCGCCGACGGAAGCGTCCTGGTCGCTCCCTCGACCATGGTGCGAACGTCGAGGCCGGCCGCCCGGGCACGCGAGACCAGTCCCTCCAGCCTGGCGACGCTCGGAGCGGGGGAGCGCGGCGCGTGCTCGTCGGGTCCCTGCAGGATGTTGAGCACGGAACGGAGCTCGCCGATGGCCTCCCGGCTGGCCTCCTCGATGGCGGTCAGCGCCGTGCGCGCCTGCTCCGGCCGCTGGTCCATCAGGTGCAGCGCGACACCCGCCTGCACGTTCATCAACGAGATGTGGTGGGCGAGTACGTCGTGCAGGTCGCGGGCGATGCGCAGCCGCTCCTCGCTCGCCCGGCGACGCTCCTCCTCGCGCTGAATCCGCGCGGCCTCAGCGGCCTGCTCGCCCCGGATCCGTGCGACCTCGGAGACGACCAGCACCAGGACGAGCCAGGCGGCGACGCCGAGCGCCTGCTCCCAGGTGGGCGCCGGCTCGTCCCCGGAGGCGAGGCGGTAGCCGAAGTGGACGCCGTACAGCGCGGCCGCGCTGAGCCACGCGGCCAGGCGGTGACCGGCCGTCACCGCGGTAAAGAGCGCAACGACCGGGCTGAAGACGAACGGCCCGTAAGGGTACTCGAGCAACAGGTAGAGCAGCGTGGCTGTGATGACGGCCCACACCACCGCCACGGGCCAGCGCTGGCGGACGACCAGGGCAGCGGGTCCGGCGAGCAGGAGTAGATACGCCAGCCCGTCCATTGACGTGCGGTCGGCCTGGTCCTGCGCCGCGAAGGTCGTCCCGACGACCTGGACGAAGCCAAGCGCCAGAGGCAACCCAAGGGCGCGCCAGTCGACGCGCCAGAGCCTCCCCAAGGGGGACGGCGTCGTGAAGCCTGCCGCGTTCATGAGATCACCTTAAGCCCGTCGCCTCTTTCCCCTCTGAATGAGAACACCGGGAGTCCCGGTCAACCTCGATCGTCGTCGTCTCGACGCCGTCCGTCATCACCCGACGGAGGTGCCGCTTGTCATCCCGGGGGAGTAGCCGGCGGCGGCCGGCCTGCCTCGGGAAGGCGCCGCGGGGCCATTGACCGTCTACGCAGGCTTCCCGCCGGCGTAGCGGCAAAGCCTTCCGCTGTGCGACGCCGGCCCAGTCTTGCCTGCCGAGCATGGAAATGACCGGCGAACAGCGCCGGCGGCCGGGCGGGATTGCAACCCGGCTGCTTCATAAGAAGGGAGAAGAGATGACGACTGACCTGGCAATCGAAACTCATGGACTGAGCAAACGCTTCGGCCGGCGCATGGCCGTCGAGGACCTCGACATAGCAGTCCCGACCGGAGCGGTGGCCGGCTTCGTGGGACCCAACGGCTCCGGCAAGACAACGACGATGGCGATGTTGCTCGGGCTCGTCGCGCCGACGGCGGGCTCGGCCACGGTCCTCGGCAAGCCGCTCGCGCAACCGTCGACGTATCTGCGGCGGCTGGGAGCGTTGATTGAGTACCCCGCGTTCTACCCCGGGCTTTCCGGCGAGGACAACCTGTCGGTCCTCGCGACGATCGGCGGCTACGACCGGGCTCAGATACCGGTGCTGCTGGACCAGGCAGGGCTTGGATCGCGGGGCGGCGACCGCTTCGGCAGCTACTCGCTAGGGATGAAGCAGCGCCTCGGAGTGGCCGCGGCGCTGCTTGGGGACCCGGAACTCGTGATCCTCGACGAGCCGAGCAACGGGCTCGATCCCGTCGGGATCCGCGAGATGCGAGAGCTCGTGCGCGAGATCAGCGGCGACGGGCGGACCGTGTTCGTCTCGTCCCACGTCCTGGCCGAGCTCGAACAGGTCTGCGACTGGCTCGTGATGATCGACGGCGGGGCGCTGCTCTTCCAGGGCCCGGCGGACGAGCTTCTCAAGCGAGGGAGCGCCAGCATCATCTGCGCCACCGAGCAGACGGCCGACGTTCAGAGGCTCCACCAGACGCTGGGCGCCAGCGGCCTGCCGGCAACGATCGATGGACGCAGGGTCGTCGTCGGAATCAACAGTTCAGATCCGCAGATCGCCGCCGCGGAGGTGAGCCGCGCAGCCACGGCCCAGGGCATCGTACTGACCGAACTGCGCTGCGAACGGATGAGTCTCGAAGAACAGTACCTCGCGTTACTGAAGGGAGGAAACTAATGACGCGCGTATTTTGGGCCGAGATATCGAAGCTGACGCAGAGGCGTCCGCTGATTCTCGCGACGGCCGCCGTCCTGGTGGCGGCCTTTGTGGTGACCGCGGTTGTATTCCTGTCCGCCGAGCCCGCTGAGGTGGGCCCCGGACGGCAGGAGGGATTCACGCTCGAAGAGCTGGGCGAGGCGGGCGGCGCCAGCAGGGCGTTCGCGGCCGTGATGGCGGTCACCGGCATATTCGTCCTCGCCGTCTTCACCGCGAGCTGGGCGACCGAGTTCTCGCAAGGCACGTTCCGGACGCTGCTGTTGAAGGAGCCACGCCGGCTGGCGCTGCTGGCAGGCAAGATGGCCGGCATGCTTACGTTCGCCGCCGTGGCGATGTTCGTCGGGCTCATCGTCACCTGGCTGGTCTCGCTGATGATGGCGCCGGGGCAGGACGTGTCAACGGACGCCTGGTTCTCGCTGGACGCGGTCGCCGAGGCGGGTGCGACCTACGCAAGCGCGCTCTTTGTGGTCGCTGCCTGGGCCGGGTTTGGGATGATGCTCGCCGTCCTCCTACGCTCGGTACCCCTCGGGCTCGGGCTGGGCATCGCCTGGGCGGGCCCCTTCGAGAACCTGACGGCGGACGCATGGGACGGCGCCTACCGCTGGTACCCCGGCCTGCTCCTCAGGGCGCTCGCCGAGGGCGGTACAGCAGACGTGACGTGGGAACGCGCGCTCGCACTGCTCGCGGGCTACCTCGTCGTCGCCGTGTCAGCCGCGGCCTTGATGTTCAACCGTCGCGACGTCGCCAGCTGAGATCCTGGTCGGTCCGCCCACCGCATTCGTGGTGGCGGGCGGACTGACAGGCTCTCGCCGCAGCAGAAAGTGGGACAACCGCCATTCGATTCGCTCCGCGCCCATGTCGAACCAGCGATCCTCGAGATAGAACGACAGGGTCGCCAGCGGGCACACGCACAGCCGATACGGCAGGCGCAGGCGCTGCTGCAGGAGATAGATCGCCTCCATGACATTGGCGAGGTCGAGCAGCGTGCAGAGCCGCTCGAGGACGTGGATGATCGCGCGCTTCAATCCCTGGTGCTCCCTGCATTGGTGATCCGAGACGAAAGGCTGGAGCTGCGAGGATAATCGGTGGGTGAGGAAGGTTGCCGATGACGACGCGTGAGGAATGGGCCGAGAAGGTCTACGGGGCGGCGGTTGAGAAGGCCGGCGAACGGGAGGCGCTGTTCGCCACGTCTTCCGGGACGCCGGTGCAGCCGGTCTACGACCCTTCGGACCTCGGCGGGGATGGGTAGGATGGCGGGGGAGATGTCGAACAATGGGATTGGCGACAGGTCAGGTTAACCTGAGGGCAGAAGGCTGAGACTGAAATGAAGGAAATATTGATCGCCGTGCAGGTTGAGGAGCTACCAGAAGGGGGCTTCCTCGCAACCAGCCTGGACCTTCCCGGGCTCATCGCCCACGGGCGGACGCTCGCTGAGACGCTGGAGATAGCCCAGGACGTGGCCCGTAAGCTGGTTGAATCTTACGAAGAGCATGGAGACGAACTGCCGCCCGCCTTGCGCGAGCAGGCAGCGGGGACAACCGAAACCAGGATTCCCGTCGCCATCTCCTGATGGGCCGGCTGGCCGGCTTCAGAGCACGGGGACGTTATCCGGAAGCTCAGGCGTGCAGCCTTCGTCTTTGATCGCTCCGGAAAGGGGAGCCATGAAATCTGGTGGAACCCGGAGACGCGAGCACGGACGACTGTACCCCGACACCCTGGCGAACTGCCCGAAGGCCTGGTTAACACGAATGTCAAAGAGGCAGGACTTACCGTTGATGAGTTCCTGGAGTTGTAGATGACGACGCGTGATGAATGGGCTGAGAAGGTCTATGGGCCGGCGGTTAGGAAGGCTGGCGAGCGTGAGGCTTTGTTCGCTACGTCTTCGGGGACGCCGGTGCAGCCGGTCTACGACCCTTCGGACCTCGGCGGGGATGGGACGGTGCATGGCGATGCGCCCCTACAAGACGGCGGCGGATGGGATTACCTTGAACGGCTGGGGTTCCCTGGGGAGTATCCGTTTACGCGTGGGGTGCAGCCTACTATGTACCGCGGGCGGCTGTGGACGATGCGGCAGTACGCTGGGTTCGGCGACGCGGAGGAGTCCAACCGGCGCTACCGCTACCTGCTCGATAACGGCCAGACGGGGCTCTCTGTAGCCTTCGACCTGCCGACTCAGATCGGCTACGACGCCGACGACCCGATGGCGTCGGGCGAGGTGGGCAAGGTCGGCGTCTCGATCTGCTCGATCGAGGACATGAACCGGCTGTTCGACGGCATCCCGCTGTCGGACGTGACGACG
Organism: Dehalococcoidia bacterium; assembly: GCA_009377665.1. GTDB lineage: Bacteria > Chloroflexota > Dehalococcoidia > WHTO01 > WHTO01 > WHTO01. Next base: position 3,086 of record WHTO01000009.1, on the reverse strand, counting down.
TCGATGACGATCAACGCGACGGCGTCGATCCTGCTGGCGCTCTACTGCGCGGTGGCGAAGCGCCAGGGCGTGGCGCTCGACCAGATCGGCGGGACGGTCCAGAACGACATCCTCAAGGAATACATCGCGCGGGGGACGTACATCTTCCCGCCCCAGGCCTCGATGCGGTTGATCACCGACCTCTTCGCGTTCTGCCGCGACAGCGTGCCGCAGTGGAACACGATCAGCATCAGCGGCTATCACATCCGCGAGGCGGGGGCGACGGCACCCCAGGAGATCGCGTTCACGCTGGCCAACGCCGTCGCCTACGTCGAGGCGGCGCTCAAGGCGGGGCTCAGCGTGGACGACTTCGCGCCGCGGCTGTCGTTCTTCTTCGGCTGCCACAACAACCTCATCGAGGAGGTCGCGAAGTTCCGGGCGGCGCGGCGGATGTGGGCGCGGATCATGCGGGACCGCTTCAAGGCGCAGGACCCGCGCTCGATGATGCTGCGCTTCCACACGCAGACGGCGGGCGTGACGCTGACCGCCCAGCAGGCCGACAACAACATCGTGCGCACGGCGATCCAGGCGCTGGCCGCCGTGATCGGCGGCACGCAGTCGCTGCACACCAACTCGCGCGACGAGGCGCTCTCGCTGCCGACGCAGAAGTCGGTCGAGATCGCGCTGCGGACGCAGCAGATCATCGGTTACGAGAGCGGCGTGGCCGATACCGTGGACCCCTTCGCCGGTTCATATTATGTCGAGTCTCTCACCGACCAGGTCGAGGAGGAGGCGTCGAGGTACATCGACCAGATCGACGCCCTGGGCGGGTCGCTGGAGGCCATCGAGCGGGGGTTCCAGCAGAAGGAGATCCAGGACGCCTCGTACGGCTACGTGATGCAGGTCGAGGAGAAGAAGCGGATCATCGTCGGCGTCAACGAGTTCCAGAGCGAGGAGCCGGAGGTGCAGGACATCATGCGCGTCGACCCGACGGTCGGCCAGAAGCAGTCCGAACGGCTCGCGGAGCTCAGGTCGCGGCGGGACGGCGCGGCCGTCGAGCGCATGCGGGCGCGGCTGGCCGACGTAGCGCTCTCCAATGAGAACACGATGCCGGTGCTGATCGAGGCGGTCGAGAACCAGATGACGATGGGCGAGATCTGCCGCACGCTGCGGGAGGCGTGGGGCGAGCAGCGCGAGTTCGTGATCTTCTAAGGTCGAAGTGATGGTTGCTACCGAGAAGAAGCCGATGACCGCCGACGAGCTGCTGGCGATGCCCGATGACGGCACGCGCTACGAGCTGGTGAAGGGAGAGCTGCGAAAGATGGCCCCTGCCTCCGGGGAGCACGGATACGTCGCAGGTAGGATTACGCAGATGATCGCCGCATTCGTAGAACAGAACGATGTCGGGCACATCTATGTCGCTGACACTGGCTATCGCCTGGCCAGCAATCCGGATACCGTCCGCGCGCCAGACTTTGCGTTCGTACACAAGGGCCGTGTCGCCGGCTTCCGCGGCCCGGGGTTCGGGAGGGGCGCGCCCGATCTCGTGGTGGAGGTTCTGTCGCCGTCCAACACGGCCGCCGAGATGACGGAAAGAGTCGAGCAGTATCTCGACGCCGGCTGCAAACTCCTGTGGGTCGTGGACCCCGACTCTCGCAGCGTGACGATCTGGTCGGCAGACCGGACGGCGCGGCTGCTCCACGGGGCTGATGACATCGACGGCGGCGACGTGCTGCCGGGGTTCAGCTGCCCGATCAGCCGCTTCTTCGTGTAGTGCGCCGGCCAGCAGGAGCGCGATTGATTGGCACGTTCGTTGGTAGGCGATTTGAGCGTCGGGTTGGCCTTGCGCACGCTGCGCGAGGCTTGGGGCGAGCAGCGCGAGTTCGTGATCTTCTAAGGTCGAAGCGATGGTTGCTACCGAGAAGAAGCTAATGACCGCGGACGAGCTACTGGCGATGCCCGATGACGGCGCGCGCTATGAGCTGGTGAAGGGAGAGCTGCGGAAGATGGCCCCTGCCTTCGGGGAGCACGGATACGTAGCAGGTAGGATTCACGAGGCCCTGTTGCTTTTCGTCGCAGAGAAGCGTCTCGGCCTGATCCTGTCCGCCGATACCGGGTACAAACTCGAATCGCAGCCCGATACCGTGCGGGCGCCCGACGTGGCGTTCGTGTCCGCGGGCAGGCTGGCGGACGTGCGCAAGGCAGGTTTCGTCAGTGGGGCGCCGGACCTGGTGGTCGAGGTGCTGTCGCCATCCAATAGCGCCAGGGAAATGACCGAGAAGGTCGAGCAGTACCTGACAGCAGGCTGCCGCCTCCTGTGGATCGTCGACCCGGAGGGTCGCAGCGTAACCGTGTGGATGCCCGACCGTACGGCGCGGCTTCTGCACGATGCCGATGAGATCGACGGCGGCGATGTGCTGGCGGGGTTTAGCTGCCCGATCAGCCGCTTCTTCGAATGATTCCTCACGCCGCATGAGTCCTGCCGACAAACGCGTGGCGCTGGTCAGCGGCGCCAACCGCGGAATCGGGCTGCAGGTGGTCAAGGAGCTGGCCGAGGTCGGGATGACGGTCGTCCTGGGCTCGCGTGATGCGGATAGGGGAGAGCGGGCCGCTGGGCCGCTACGCGCCGGTGGGCTCGATGTGCGCCCGCACCAGCTGGATGTTGCGGATGACGCCAGCGTGGAACGCATCGCCTCGTTCGTGGTGCGGGAGTTCGGCAGGCTGGATGTCCTCGTGAACAACGCGGCGATCTATCCGGTTGGCCCCCCGCTGGGCGCCAACATCGCGACGGCGCGCGAGACCTTCGACATCAACCTGTTCGGGCCGTGGCAGCTCACCAATGCCTTCGCCCCACTGATGGTCGAGCGCGGGTATGGACGCATCGTCAACGTCTCGAGCGGGTCGGGGCAACTGGGCAGCCTCGACCGAAGCCACTCAGCCTACGGCCTTTCGAAGGCCGCGCTCAACCTCCTTACCCGTCTGCTGGCCGACGAGCTGGGCAGGTCGGGCGTGCTCGTGAACACGATGTCGCCGGGCTGGGTCCGTACCGACATGGGCGGCAGCTACGCGCCTCGCAGCGTCGAGCAGGGGGCCGATACCATCGCCTG
>WHTO01000008.1 GCA_009377665.1 Dehalococcoidia bacterium | reverse complement strand
CGCAGCGCGGCGTCGAAAACGTCGACCGCCGGCCTGTGTACCCGCTCCTCAACCAGTTCGAGGGCGCCATAGACCATCCGCTCGGCCGTGGACTTCTTGCCGCGCGTCATCAGCTTATTTATGAACATCTGCACGCTGACACTTCCGTGCCGCGGATCAGGAGCGACCTTACGCCGCTCGGCATTCCCTCGTCTGGGCATGTCTCTCTTTCCTTCTTTAGCGGCCACCGGGGCGGCCTTATCAAAAGGACCGTTATGGGGAGCGGACTAAGCTCCGATTAATGGGCGTCCGAAGATTGGTTGGCGGCCCTGGCCGCTAGGATCCCTTCTTCGTGCCGTACTTACTGCGCCCGCGCTTGCGGCCGCCGACGCCTGTGGCGTCCAGCGCACCGCGAACGATGTGGTAGCGGACCCCGGGGAGGTCTTTGACGCGACCACCTCTTACCAGCACCATCGAGTGCTCTTGCAGGCTGTGACCCTCGCCGGGAATGTAGGCCGTGACCTCGATCCCGTTGGTCAGCCTGACGCGGGCAACTTTTCGCAGCGCCGAGTTGGGCTTCTTTGGCGTCTGCGTACGCACCTGGGTACATACGCCGCGCTTCTGAGGCGAGCCCTTGCCACGCTCAGTCCTGTTGGTCAGCGCGTTGTAACGAAAACGCAGCGCCGGAGCCTTGGTCTTCTTAGAGACCTCTTTGCGGCCCTTGCGCACAAGCTGGTTAATCGTCGGCAAGTTTCTTCCTCAACCCCTGGTGTCGCCTGTACGCAGGCGACAAAAGAGGGCCCGAGGCCCTATTTCTGAGCCATCCGCCACGTGGTGGCGGACGTTGTCACTTTAAAGGCCTTCTGACCCATGTGCGGCGCCGCCCTTTGGCGAGCCTCGGTAAGTCTAGGTAGCACGATCTGGCCTGTCAACCAAATCTGAACCCGGCTGGACCGCATCCACACTCGGCGCTGCCGCCGCAGGCGGGAACAGGATCGCTATACGCTTGACTAGAATACCCGAGCGAGGAGGGCGCATGGTTCGACAGATTGAGAAGCCCGAGGTTAACGAGGTAGTCACGCCGCCAGCGAGTGGAGATGGCGGGCGATTCACCACCACCTCCAGCCGCCCGATCAGAGTCCTCTACGGACCGGACGATGTCGCCGGCTCCTACGAAGAGAGGCTCGGGGACCCCGGTCAGTATCCCTACACCAGGGGCGTGCACCCCTCCGGCTACCGTGGCAAGGAATGGACGATTCGCAACTTCGCCGGCTTTGGCGATGCCGAGGAAACCAACCAGCGCTTCCGCTACCTGTTGGAGAACGGCCAAACGGGCCTCTCCGTAGCCTTCGACCTGCCCACCCTGATGGGCGTCGATGCCGACGATGAGACCGCTATCGGCGAATTCGGCCACTGCGGCGTCGGCGTTTCATCGCTGGCCGACATGGAGGTCCTGTTCCGCGGAATCAAGCTGGCCGACATCTCGACCTCGATGACCATCAACTCGCCGGCCGCCGCCATCTGGGCGATGTATATCGCCGCCGCCGAGAAGCAGGGGTCGCACCGTTCTCAGCTCCGTGGCACGCTTCAGAACGACATCCTCAAGGAATACACCGCTCAGAACGAGTACATCTTCCCACCCGAGCCGGCCATGCGCCTGGTCACCGACACCATCGAGTTCGGTACGCACGAGATGCCGCTCTGGAACACCATCAGCATCTCCGGCTACCACATCAGGGAAGCCGGCTCGACGGCCGCACAGGAGCTGGCCTTCACCCTCGCCGATGGCTTCGCCTACGTCGAAGCCGCGCTCGAGCGGGGACTCGATATAGACGACTTCGCACCACGTCTGTCCTACTTCTTCAACTGCCACAACGACCTCTTCGAGGAGGTGGCCAAGTTCCGCGCCGCCCGCCGCATCTGGGCGACACAGATGAAGGAGAAGTACGGCGCCCGCAACCAGCGCTCCTGGTGGCTCCGCTTCCACACCCAGACCGCTGGCTGCAGCCTCACCTCGCAGCAGGCCGAGGTCAACCTGATCCGGACAACCGTGCAGGCGCTGGCCGCCACCATGGGGGGCACCCAGTCGCTCCACACCAACGCCCTCGATGAAGCCCTTGCCCTGCCATCGCAGCGCGCGGCGCGGCTGGCCCTGCGGACGCAGCAGGTCCTCCTTCACGAGTCGGGGGTCGTCAACACCGTAGACCCCCTCGGCGGCAGCTACTTCGTCGAGGCGCTGACGGACGAGATCGAACGCGACGCCTACGACTACTTCGCCCGTATCGACGAATTCGGCGGCGTGATCCCGGCGCTCAAAGCCGGCTTCTTCCAGAAGGAGATCGCCGACGCGTCCTACCGCTATCAGCAAGAGATCCAGGACGGCGAACGGATCATCGTTGGCGTAAACGAGTACCTGATGGCCGAGGACGACGAAGTCGAGATCCTGCGTATGCATCCCGAGAGCTTCAATCGCCACATGACGCGGCTCAACCGGACGCGTAGCGAACGCGACCAGTCCGCTGCAGCCGAGACCCTGGGCAGGCTCGACCAGGCCTGCCGCGCCAACGACAACACGATGCCTTATCTCATCGATTGCGCCAACGCTTACGTAACGCTGGGCGAGATCACGGACATCATGCGCGGCGCGTTCGGCGTCCACCGCGAGACCCTCATCATCTAGCCGACCTTTCCCAGCGCACAGCGAAGAGGGGCGTGCCCACACGGGCACGCCCCTCTTCATTGCGGATCTGGCTTCTAGCGGATGCGACGGTAGGCGAAGACGCCGGCGCCGCTGGCGACCAGCATCAACGCCGCAAGGGCCGCCATCTCGATCGTTCCTACCGGGCCGCCGCCGGCCGCAGCAAGGCCTGAATCGCCGGCCGCGATGGACGGGTCACCACCGGTGACCGTGCGCGAAGTGCCGACAACTCGCTGGGCATCGGGTACCGCAGGCAGCTGCGTCTTGTCGGAGTAGTCCGGCGCAGCCACGTTCTCACTGGCCTCGGAGCCGCTTGCTTGCTCCATGGCTGCTTCGACATCGCCGCTGAAAGACGGTACGCCGATTGAGCAGTCTACGTTCTCACAGGCACGATCCGGCGCCGAAGGCGGCGTCGGGCGGTCCGGTAGCTCTTCTGCGGGGGGACCCCCCGGGGGCTGTCCGGCCGAAGCCGGCGCCGCGTATACAGCCGAAGCGAGCAGTGCAACTACGCTCAGCAGCAACGTCCATGTCTTCTTTTCCACAGCTGCCTCCAATCTGATGCAGTATATACCTGTTTTTCGCTGGGGCGAGGGCGCTATGGCTCCCTGATCACCAGGTTGTCGAAAAGCACCTGCGCCGCCAGCCCGAAAGAGACAACCTCGACGCCGACCGCCCCCGGCGCATGGCCTGCCGGATCGTCGACCCGGGCAACCTCCTGATCGTTGACGTTCAGCGTCAGGCTGACGCCCGCATCGCCTGCGCCGACGCATCCCGCGACTATGTGGTTGAGGTCAGTGATCGCAGCGTTCGTACCCTCCGCCAGCACCTCGAACTGCGGATCTTCTCCGCTCTGCTTCACGACCCGGAAGAAGCCGTCAGAGGGCCGGATCAGGAAGTGGTAGAGGTTGGGGCCAAGGTCTGCCCGGCAGAGCAGACCTATCTCGGTGTCGGTCGGACCGTTGAGCTTCACCACGTCCACTTCGATGAAAACGTCACCCAGCTCGGATAGTCCCACCGTCGTGCTGCGCACGCTGCTCGTGAGGCCAGGATCCGCCGATACCACAAGGCCGCCATTGGCATAGCTCGTGTACTCGTCCTGCGGCTCGACGTCCCAGTTCGGGTCCTGATCGTTGAAGTCGTCGGCGAACGGCAGAGCCGGGGCGATGGGTCCACCCGGCTCCGCGGTGGCCTCGGGCGCCTCTGCCGTGGCTTCCGAGGCGTCTTCGGTCGCTCCGACCTCGCCCGCGCCGAGCGTGGTCTCAGCCGAGGCGGCTCCCTGGCCGCCGTCATTCTCCCCGCCGCCTGGGTCCCGACCAAGCACGAGAAAGCCTCCGACGCCGAGGGCAACTATCGCCAGGGCGATCGCACCCAACAGCGGAGCCAGGTCGCGGAGCGAGCCTCCACGCGCCCGCGTGGCGGGCGCCGCGGGGCTCTCGGAGGGCGGGGCTGGAACAGGCTCCAACGGGCGTGTCGGTGGCGGGGGGGCTGTCGCCTCCTCCGGCGGCGACTCGCGCCGAGCTCGAGGTTCGCCGATGGTTGTCGCCGGCAGCTCCGAAATGTGCTCGTCCTCGGGGATCAGCGTGTCGCCCGCTGCCAGCTCGACGCCTGCCGATGGAACGTCTTCATCAGCGAGGATGGTTTCGCTCGCTTCGTCGCTGGTGCCGGCCTCCTCGTGGCGGGCGAAAGAGGGCTCGCCGCGCGTGACGGTGTCGAGCCCCTGGTCGTCCACCCACGAGGCGTCCGCCGGTTCCTCCGGCGTTATCGGCACAACCTCTTCGAAGATGTCCTCGAAGACCACTGGTTCATCGACCAGGGGGGCAGTCGCTGCGTGCTCCACGGCGGGACTCTCGCTATCGTCCGGGCTGTCTTCGCTGGCGGTTTCTGCGAGCGTCATGGCGACCGCTTCGGGCTCCGCGGGCGCTTCGGCGTGCGCCTCTTCGGGCTCGGGCGGCGCGCCTGGCGGCAGCGAGGTCACGGACGCGATCTCCCGGCCCGCGTGGTCGAGCGCGCCCGCCAGGTCCGTCGCGCTCGGGTAACGGCTGCGGGGGTCTCGCTGGAGGCAACGCTCCACCACGTCGCTCAGCGCCGGCGGGAGGCCCTCGAACGGCGCCATATCGATCGTGGCGCCGGGACGGGTCGCCAGCTCCATGGCGCCACCATCCAGCGGCGGCCTGCCGGCGATCATGTGATAGAGCACCGCGCCCAGCGAGTAGATGTCGCTGCGATGGTCGGCTCGGCCCCGGGCCTGCTCCGGCGCGGCGTAAAGCATGCCACTGAGGACGCCGCCGGGTTGCGTAATGGATGCTGCCTTCGACCACGCCGCGATCCCAAAGTCCACCAGCTTCGCGGAGCGTCCGGCGGGCAGGATGATCATGTTCTCCGGTTTGAGGCCACCGTGCACAACGCGGTAGGTTTCAGCCTCCTCCAGCGCACGCGCGGCGTGAGACGCGATGCGGGCCGCTCGTCGCGGGGGCAATGGCCCTCGCTCGGCAAGAGTCTGGGCAAGCGTCTTACCCTCGACGTGCTCCATCGCGATGTAGTAGTAACCGTCTCGGTAGCCGCCCTCGAACACGCGCGCGCTGTACGGCGAACGCAACTGGGCGGCGAGCCGCCACTCGATTTCGAAGCGTTCGCGGAACGTCCTGTCTCGCGCGAACTGCTGGTTGATCAGCTTGATCGCGACCGGCGTCTGGTCGCGCCGGTCGACACCGAGGTACACCGAACCGATCGTGCCTGTGTCGATCAGGCTGGAGAGTCTGTAGTGCGAAAGACTCTTGGGGAACGATGTGCGCGGGTCAGCACGAGCCATGTTTTTGGTGGCGTCTCAAGAGCCGAAGTGGTTTGAGTATAGGCCGGACGTGGCAATAAGGAGGAGGGAGGACAAATTCGCCCTCCCTCCTCTGTTCGGCCGTTCAGCTTCGCCCGGTGCTAGCGCATCCGGTTGTAGCCGAGGTAGGCAACCGACAGGCTGCTCACCATCAGCAGGCTGAGGAGACCCAGCTGCCAGCCGGCTACCGCGCTCGACTGGGCCAGGCCCGAGTCGCCGGTGCTGACCGACGGCCCACCGCCGCCGCCACCACCGCCCGGCCGGTCGCCGTCGTGGTGGTCGCCGTCGTCGTCGGCGTCGGCGCACACGACGGTCGTCGTGACGCTGGCGGTGTTGTCGCTGTCGTCGGCGTCCAGCGTGTTCCCGGTCAAAGTGCCGGTAACCGCCACGTTAGTGAACTGGAATCCGCACGGAGCGTCGTTCGCGGTGTTCACGGTGATGAAGATCGCACCACACGCGCCGGGCTGAAGGCTCTGCTTCGTGCCCGTGATCTCGCTGCCCTCGACCACGAGGTCGAAGTCCGGAGAAGCCGCACTCTCAAACTCGGCACCCAGCGGAAGCTGGTCCACCACGAACACGTTCTCGGCCTCGCCGAAGCCGGTGGCCTCGTTGCAGACCTCGACCGTGTACACGATCGTGCCGCCCGGGCGGACTGTCGCGCCCGTCCCGTCGGTGGCGGTCGTTGCCGCCTTAGTCACAGCCAGGTTCTCGCACTCGACGAACAGGAAGACCGCCGGAGTCTCGAAGTCTCCGCCGAAAGAAGCCTCAGCTTCGTTCTTCAGGTCGCCGCAGGGCCCCTCAAGGAAGGTGCCCTCTACCTCGAGTGTGTAGGTGAATCCTTCCGCTGAAGGAATCCACGAACAAGTTACCTGCTGCCCATCGATGTCGACCAGGTTGCCCGTGATATCGGGCTCAGCCGGGTCGGTTGACAGGCACGCTGCGCTCTCAATGATGAAGTTGTCGGGAAGGACATCGATGATCACGAGGGCGTCCGAAAGCGTGACGGTGCCGAACTTAACGGCGAACGCGTCCACCGTACACGTCACCTCGAACGCGACTTCGTCGCCCAGCTCGATCGCCGGGCCCTCGTAAAACGCGTCCTTGACGCAATCGATGTCGCCCTCTTCGAACGCCTCGCCGACATCGCCGGCCTGCGCGCTCGGGCTAAAGGCCGCGAGAGCTACAACGGCGCCTGCCAGCGCCGCAATCGCTCCCATTGACCACTTGTTGATAAATGACACCTGGTTAGTACCTCCACGTACGGGTTACTGGATTCGAGAAAAAGATGACCGCGAATGTCCTCCCATACACCTCCCCCGGCAACCTGGCGGCTGCCTGCAAGCGAATCAGTCTCTCTCATACCTGTGAACGTCCGAGAGGCGGGTTTGTTAACGGCGGAGGGTTGCAGACGCGTTAAACGTTCGAGCTACCCCCGGTGCGTAGGAGGCGAGAGCCAGGATCAACGCCAAGGCCAGCGACAGCGTGGACCAATAGATCGTTCCGTCGGGCAGCGTCGTGCCGCCCGTACCGAATAGCGGTAGCGACGGCTGCGTCGCCCAGATCGCCGCCCACACCATCACCATCAGCCCCCCCGCAAACGCGCGCTCCTGCGGCACGGCCAGGGCCGCGACGGCCAGCCCCGCCGCCGCCGCCAGCAGCGTCCAGTCGTAGAAGAGGGCGTACGGCATAGCCAGCACCGAAGCCGCGATCGACGCGGCCGGCGCGATGTCCGGCCTCCGCACCCAGAGACTGACGAGGACGACCAGGGTGGCCAGTCCCAGGAGACGGGCGATCAGCTGCTGTGGCCCACCCGTGAGCACCCTCAGGAAACCCTCCCAGTTGTACATCCACGCCTGCTGCAGCGCGACCGGCCCGCGCTCAAGCAGCTCCAGGTTCAGATCGACATAGTTCCCGACTGCCTCCGGCCCGACGAGCGCCGCGCCCGTGATCAACAACGCTCCGCTGACCCCCGCGGTCCAGGCCGCGGTCGCCCACGCCCTCGTGTAGCAAAGGAACGCGAGCGGCAGGATAAGGAACTGAGGCTTGAAGCTGAGCACGGCGAAAGCCGCTCCAGCCAGCGCAGGCTGCCCCCGGGCGTTCAGCATGAAGCCGCCGTAGGCGGCCAACGCGTAGAGAACGGAAGGCTGAGACAGGCGCACCGAAAGCTGCAGGATCGGCAGCGACAACACCCCCAGGAAGAACGCCGCCTGGGAGAGGCGGCTCTGGAGGTGCCTGAGCGGCAGCGCCGCCAGCGCCAGCGCCCCCATGGCGCAGAGCGCGAACGAGACGTGATATGGAGTGTCGCCTGGGAGGAACGAGATCGGGAGGTAGGCGACGATCAGGCTGGGCGGGCTGCGGAAGTTGCCGAGGAGCGCACGGCAGGCGAAATGTGGGCCACCGCCTCCCGCGCTGGCCCCCGGCTGCGCGATGTCGCAATACTCCCGAAGCTCTCGGTCGCCGAAGTCGGGCCGCTCGGCGTAGAGTTGACCCCCCAGGCCCTCGCGGACGAGGAGCGCCGCCCCATTGAAGTTCGGGAAGTCGCTCTCCAGCTCGTTGTCCCAGCTGTCGAGCGTATCCGGCAGCCACATGACGAGCGCGACCAGGGCCGCGATGATGACGGCCACCTGGACAGCGGGTTGGACCAGCGAGAGCCACCCTGGCGTCGCCGTTTCGGGCGCGCCGCTGGCGCTGCCACCGACCTCCTCGGGGCTCGTCCCAGTCGTCTCCAACCCTGCGAGGCTACGAGTGCGCCATCACTCGCTCAACCCACGGTCAGCGCAGGGACAGCAGGCGTTGGTCGATAATATCGGCAGGAGGCCGCTGGCGTTTTGGATTTACGAGGAGCAATCGCCTGGGAGACGCATTCCACTGTTAACAAATCCGGCACTTAACGCGTTTACACATGTAGAGGTGAAACATCGGATCCGGTGTCTTAACCTGCCGCAGGTCGAAGGCCGGTCCGACGACCTCGACCCTCGGCTCCCCACCGGGGTGTCCGGAGGATAAATGCCGGATCTATTGCAAGCCTCTGAAAGCGACCTGCGCGAGCTGGTCGAAAGCGCCAGGACCGGAAATGACGAAGCTATCGGTGAGCTCTACGACCGCTACTTCCTCCGGGTCTTCCGCTTCGTCTACGCCCGCACAGGGAATACGCATGACGCGGAGGACATCGCTGGAGAAGCATTTCTCAAGGTCGTTCGAGCTATCCGCACCTTCAGGTGGCAGGAGAGCGGCTTCGAAGCCTGGCTATTCCGCATCGTTCGCAATGAAGTCGTCAACCACGTCCGGAAAAATCCCGCGCACAGGCAAGGGGTCGATCTCGACGCGGCGGAGTTGGTCGAAGGACGCAATGACATCGATCGTTCGGAGTTGCGGCTGATGGTGCAGGAAGCCACTCGCTTCCTGCCCGACGCCCAGCGCGAGATTATCGCCCTGCGCTTCGCCGGTGGGCTTGAATCCGCTCAGATAGCCCAGGCGTTGGGTAAGAGCGAATCCAACGTCCGCGTCCTCCAGTTCAAGGCATTGAAGAACCTGCAGAAGATACTGGCCAAGCAGTTCGCCTGGGAGCCCTCAATGGGAGGCGTCGGCTGATGTCGATTCTCCACGACAGGGACGACCAGGTCATGGCCGGGCTCGAAGACACCCTGGCCGAAACCTTCGCCGTCGAGCCGGATCCGTTCCGGCAGGTGGCGATTCGCGCCCAGGTGCTTGCTGAAGTCCGCGAGATGAACAAGAAACAGAGCATTGCCGGCGCCCTCGAGCATGTTTTCTCGGTCGAACCCCGCGCCGAGAAGTACGCCCACTACCGGCAGATGGCCGTGGACGCCGCCCGCGAGCCGGTCGCCGAAGCGGCATCGAGGCCGCCATTGCTCTCCCGCGCCCTGGCCTTCATAACAGCGCGTGAAGGGAGCTTCGAGCGCAGCTTGAACGCCTCGATCGAAGCAGTCGTCGGCGGCAGAGCCAGCGTTAATGACTGCCTGCAGCAGTTCCCCAGGGATGCCGATCGAATGGCTCCCCTGCTCATGCTCGCGCAGCAGCTTCGCTACGAATACTCTTCACTGCCCCTCGAGCAGCGCGTCTCTGGTGTGCGCTGGCGCGTACTCAGGGCTACCCGCGAACCGCAGACCGCGCCACTGGCCGCGGAGACCGCCGGCAGTGGTGGCTTCATGCGACACCTTCAATGGGCGGCTCCGCTGACGAGCGGCGTGGCCGCCGCCTTCGTTCTTAGCTTCCTGCTCTTCCAGTCCTACGCCGGCGATTCTGACGGCCCCTCGGGCCCCGGCCCGCAGGTTGGCGATGTTCCCCCATCCGACGAAGCAAGCTCCTTCCGGGTCGACGAAGTCACCGCGCGCAACGAGGTACTAGCCCGTGTGCGCGGGAGCGTCGAGCGCGTCCAGTTCGCCGTGATCGAGAACCGGGCACCATCGCGGCAGGAACTGGAAGACCTCGCCGCCGGCGCCCAGGACTTGAACGAACAGTTGAGCACCAATGCCATTCAGTCCGCCGACGAGTTCGCGGTCGCCTACACGCTCTCGCGGCAGGCCGCCCAGGCGATCGAGGCAGCCGGGCCGCTGGTGGCCGCCGAAGACCAGGCCCTTGTCGAGAACACGCGAGTCGCCATCGAGGCCAGCCAGGAGCAGCTTGGTGTCGTAACTGTCACGCCCTCAGACGACGAAGTCGTGCAAGACCCCGACCCTGAGATAGACCCCACGGGCACCCCTGAGCCCACCGCCAGCGTGACACCCGGGCCGACCGACGAGCCGACCGACGAGCCGACCGCGACGCCAACGCCGGATGAAGGCGCCGCCACACCTGCGGCCGCCCGCATGGAACTGCTGGAGAGTCACAACGCTCTCGTGGAGGACCTCGCGCAGGCCCCTCCCGAGGCGGTCACCATCGCGCTGTTGAACCAGTACGCCGTAAGCCTCAACAACCTCATCGCGCTCCTCGAGTCCGATGACGGGGCGTCAGACGGGGACTTCGTCCGCGGCGTGCTGCTGTCGACTGCCACGGAGTCAACACAGCTCACCCGGGTCGGCAGCGTCTCGGAGCCGGTAGCGCAGGCGATTGAAGAGCTCAGCCTGCTGGTTGACGAGCTTGATGCGCTTGCCCGCGCGGCGTTGCAGGAACTCCACAACGACGACGACGACACCTAGCCTCCGCTAGAGATCAGCCCGGGCTCAGCTGGCCCCTGACGAGCGTATGTCCGCTCCCGGACGAGTTGAATCCGATCAAGGTCAGCGTGCCCAGCCCAGGACAGCCCGGCTCGGCGCATCCTGCGTCGGAGGGATCGACGGGCCCCCCTCCAAGCGCGGCGACGGAGAACACCTCGTAGCTGTAGGCGGCGCCATCCTCAAGCTCGATGACGATCTGGTCCCCGCGGCTCAGCGCTGGAAGGTTGGCGAACACGCCGTCCTGCACACCGTCGGCTGAGCCACCGAAGAGGGCGTTGCCTGTCGTGTCGCCGGGCCGCGCACTGAAGTCGTAGTAGGCTATCACTCCCGGTTCCTCGGTGGCCGAGAGGACTCCATCTGCCGGCAGCGGCAGCGCGACCACGGCGTGGTCAACGGAAGCAAGCGCTATGACCATGCGGCTGATCGGCGCCTCGCTGATTGGGGTGAAGGTTGCGACGATCGGGGGTGTCTCAGTGGGCGTGGCCTCGGGCGTCGGCGTAAGCTCGGCTTCCTCGGTTTCCACCACAGGTGGCGTTGCCGCCACCGACACCTGGAACTCGTCCGCTCCCTGGTCGACGAGCTGGATGACGATCGCCACCATCGCCAGGGCCCCAATCCCAAGCGCGGCCATCATCGAGATGGTCTGCAGAGGGGACTGCGCTCCGAGCGACGCGATTGCCGAAGAGAGCCAGCGACGCGCCTGGTTCAAAGGCCGGGAACCGGGTTCGTCCGACCGGCGTCAGTCATCCGAGGAGGGTGTGGGGAAGAGGCTGAACCCACCGTCGTCATCGTCATCGTCGTCGTTATCGTCGCCGTCGCGATCATCACCATCATCATCGTCCGGTCCGCTGCAGGCGTTGCCCTCTCCGTCGTTGTTGGTGTCTATCTGATTGCTGTTGGGCACAAGGGGACAATTGTCCACGTAGTTCGGTACGCCATCGCGATCGAAGTCACCCGTAGGGTCGGCGACGATGAAGAAGGGAAGGCCGTCCTCGTCGTCCGCGCACAGGGGACTCTCCTCAGTCGGTGGCTGTCCACTGGACCCACCAACGACTATGCCGCCCGGGATGTTCAGGTATTCCCGCTCGTCGCGGTACTCCTCGGGTACGCAGTCCGTAGCCAGCAGTTCGTTCCGGATGTCGATCGTCGCCCTCTGACAGAATGGCGTCTCCCCCTCCGCGACGGCCTCGGAGTTGCCTCCGCTGCCGACCACCATCAGGTCGGTGGCGTTCAGCATGCAGGGGCCGCCGGCGCTGCCTTCGGTCAGACCGTCTGGTCTTGGGATCGGCTGGTTGGGCTTGCCCTGGTGGAAGACGCTCATGAACTCCTGGAATATCTTCCCGGCCGTATTGGAGCCGAACGCGTCACCCGAGAATCCCTGGTTCCCCGTATTGCCGACCCACACCGCGAGGGCTACCTGGCTGGAGTAGCCGACCACCCAGGTGTCCGTGGTGCAGCCAGCGCAGAGGCCGCTGTTGTCTTCTTTGGTGCCCGTCTTGCCGTAGACGGCACCCTGCTGCCCGTCGATCTCAAAGCTGATGGTGCCCGTCGGGAGCGTCAGCACATCGCTGACCATGTAGGTGAACTGCGGACCGATGACCTGCTGCAGCGTGGGCTCCACGAAGTCAAAGAGCACCTGGCCTTCGGCGTCCTCGATGTGCGTTACGGCCACCGGATCCAGCGGCCTGCGCGTATCGGGGGACGTCTCGCAGATGGTGACGTTGTCAGAGCACGTGGTCGTCAGGTCCGACCAGTCGAAGTAGCTCGGAATCCCCGCCATCACCCCGTTGTTCGCGTAGACCGACGCCGCATAAGCCATGTCGAAGGGCCGCACTTCGCAGCCGCCCAGCGTCAGCGAGTAGTTGCAGGCGTCCTGGATCGAGCGATGCTCGGCAACACAGACCCCTGCCTCGTTTCTGTTGACGCAGGTGCCCTCGACCTGCTCGTCGGGGAGACCGCTATCGCCATAGGTGATGAGGATCCCGCTCGACAGCTCCGTCAGCCCCAGCCGGTGCGCGGTAGACATCACCTGCGGCACGCCGACCTGGTAGGACGTGTAGACCGCCGGGATGTTCATCGACCTGCGGAGCGCGTCGCGCACGGTGACCCGGCTGCTGCTGCTGCCGCCGCCCGAGTTCGTCGGACAGTAGATCCCCGCCTCGCCGTTGCAGGTTGTCCCCGGCAGGGGAATGCGCAGCGGGTAGTCGAAGACCGTGGTGCCGGGACTCCAATGCTCGAACTCGGCCGAGCCCTGCTCAAACGCCGCTGCGTACGTGAACAACTTGAACGTCGATCCCGGCGACTGCGCGCTCTGCAGGATGTCGACTTCGCCGTCGATCCGCCTGCCCTGGCTGTCCGTGATCGGATTGCCGAAGATGTCGCTGGTCGCCCGGAAGTCGCGGCTGCCCACGTAGGCGAGTATCCGCCCTGTTGCCGGCTCGATTGCCGCCAGCGCGGCGTTGTTCGCGCCGAGCGTTTGCTCGAACTCCTCCGACCAGCGCCTGACCATCTCCTCAGCCTGCAGCTGCAGCGCCGAGTCCAGCGAGATCGTGACCCGCAGGCCGCCCAGGATGAAGACCCCACCGCCCTCGCTGGCCCCCTGCCTGACGATCAACGGCGCCTTCCCCTGCTCCGCCGCCTCGTCCTGCGTGCAGGCCACGTCGTCGGGCAGGGCCAGCCTGCCCGAGCGGCACATGTTCTCAATCACCGTCGGCAGATAGTTCTTGACGAAGTGGAAGGAGTTCGTCAGCTCAGGCTTGAGCTGCACTTCCTGGATGCGCTCGATGATGCCGCCCGTGCGGCTCTCCAGCAACGCGTACTGCTCGTTCTTGGCAGCCTCGGCTTCAGCCAGGGTGATGTAGCCGTGCTCGGCCATCAGGTCCAGGATGGCTTCCTGGCGCGCCTTGGCGTTGACCGGGCCCGGCAGTGGGGTGCCAACGCTGTCATAGCGCTGGATCGGGTTGTTGACGTTGGGGTCGTTCGGCAGGCCGGCCAGGATCGCCGCCTCGCCCAGCGTCAGGTCGGCGGCGCTCTTGTCGAAGTAGCCCTCGGCCGCCGCCTGGACGCCGTAGAACTGGTTCCCGTAGTAAATCGTGTTCAGATAAAGCTCGAGGATCTCATCCTTCTCAAGCCTCTCGTTCATCTCGAGGGCGAGGACGGTTTCCTTTGCCTTGCGGTCGTACGAACGGTTCTCGAAGTTGACCGTCAGCTCGCCGGTGTCCGGGTCGCGATCGGTGAAGTAAAGCTGCTTGATGAGCTGCTGCGTTATCGAGCTGCCGCCGCTGCCTTCCAGGAACCCGGGGCTGTCACCCAGGCCCGAGTTCTCCCACGCTGCCCGCATCAGCCCCTCGACGTTGATCCCCGGGTTGTCGTAGAACGAGTTGTCCTCGGTCGAGATCGTGGCGTCGATCAGGTGCTGCGAGATCTGGTCCAGCGCAACCGGGTTGCGCAGACCCTCGTTGGGGTCAGCGTATTGGAACAGCAGCGTGCCATCGTCGGCGAAAATGCGGGCTCCGCCCTTGCTGCGCTCCTCGATGAATTCATGCGGGTCCCGATAGTCGTCCGCGTACCCCGCGTAGATCGAAGCCGCGACGGCCACCCCGGCAAGCGCCGCGGCGCTCGCCAGCGCCAGCAGGGCGAGGCCGGCGTACAACGCCAGGGGCGTGTGGCCGTTGCCGCGCTGATGAACGTGGCGCGTCCGTCTGAGGTATCTGCGTCTGGCGAATGAGCTCATTGTCCGGGGCAGCCTGGCATCGGTGGATTCACGGCCCGGCGGCCTGCAGACCGCGGTTGGGGAATGACAGCCATACCCTTCTAATCAACGTATTCGAGGGTTGCCGAGTTCCGTTTCGGAGCGCCGCAACGCCCCGCGAACCACCGCTCACAGTATCGATGTTTGTCCTGTCCAGCCGGAGCGATCCTAGTGGAGTGGCGGCGCCACCGACAAACCGTCGCATCAGTACGACGAGACGTTGAGCTCCTGCATCCGCCCCGTCACGAGGAAGATCACCCTCTCGGCGACGTTCGTAGCGCGGTCTGCGATGCGCTCGATGTTGTGTGATGCCCAGATCAGATAGGTCGCGCGCTCGATCAGGGATCGGTCCTCGATCATCCGCCGCAGCATCTCGTGGTAGAAGCGGTCGTACAGGGCATCGACTTCGTCGTCCTGGTCGCACACAACCCGTGCCGTGTCCGCGTCCTTGTCCGAGAACGAATGAAGGGCTCGTTCCAGCATTGCGCCGGCCCGGTCGGCCATTCTCTCGAGGTCGTCAATTCCGTCCAGGCGTGGCTGGCCCCCGTGCATCAGTACGATCTTTGCTATGCCGACGGCGTGGTCGCCGATGCGTTCGAGGTCTGAGATGACCTGGAGCACCGCGGCGATAGTCCTCAGGTCCGAGGCCATCGGCGCCTGCAGCGCGAGGAGGTTGAGGGCAGCCTCCTCTATCTGGAAGCGCTTCTTGTTGACCTCGCCGTCGTTGTGAATGACCTCCCGCGCCGCGTCCTCGTCCTGGGCAGCCAGCGAAACCATCGCCTTCACCAGCGCCTCGCCGGCCATCCCGCCCATCTCGATCAGGGCGCCCTCGAGCGTGTTCAGGTCGCGGTGGAAATGGAGCCGGTGCTCATTCACCGCATGTTCCTTCGCCCCGCCGGGGATCAGTACACGGAGACATTCATCTCCTCCATGCGTCCCGTGGTCAGGAAAACCACGCGCTCGCAGATATTCGTGGACCTGTCGGCGATGCGCTCCAGGTTGTGCGATACCCAGATCAGGTAGGTCGCCTTGGTGATGATCGCCGGCTGGTCGAACATCTCCTTCAACAGCCGGTGATAGACCCTGTCCTGGAGCGCGTCCACCTCGTCGTCCTCGTCACAGACGGCACGGGCCGTCGTTGTGTCGCGCTCGACGAACGCCTTGAGCGAGCGGTCAAGCATCGAGACCGCCCGCTCGGCCATAGCCTCGAGCTCAGGAACCTCCCGGATCGGCCCCTCGTCGCCGAGCATGACAACGATCCTGGCTATGCCCTCGGCGTGGTCTCCGATGCGTTCTATCTCGGAAGCGAGCTGAAGCACCGCCGCGATCAACCGCAGGTCGCCGGCCATCGGTTGCTGCATGGCGAGGATGCGCATGGCCTCCTCTTCGATGCTGTAACGCTTCTCGTCGATAGCGTTGTCGTCGTGCGCGATGCCGCGGGCGGCATTCAGATCGCGGGCATGGAAGGCATCCATCGCCCGCAGCGTGGCCTTTTGCGCCATGCTTCCAAGGACGATCAGTTCGTCCTGCAGATCGTTGATCTGCTGTTGGAAACCGCCGCGCGTGGGCATCTCGGCCCTAGCCGAACCGCCCCGTGATGTAGTCCTCGGTCCGCTTGTCCTTGGGGTTGGTGAACAACTCGTTCGTGGGCGCGTATTCGGCCACGCCGCCGGCACCATCCTGGCTCATCAACATGAAGGCCGTGTAGTCGGACACACGCGCGGCCTGCTGCATGTTGTGCGTGACGATGATTATGGTGTAGTCCTTGACCAGGTCGCGCATCAGATCCTCAATCTTAAGTGTCGCGATCGGGTCAAGCGCCGAGCACGGCTCGTCCATGAGGATGATTTCCGGCTCGTTGGCCAGGGCCCGGGCGATGCACAGGCGTTGCTGCTGCCCACCGGACAGGGCCAACCCCGACTTCTTGAGGTCGTCGCTCACCTCGTCCCAGAGCGCCGCCTTCTTGAGGCAGGCCTCGACGAGCTGTCGCGTGTCACCCCGAAAGCCGTTGACCTTTGCCCCGAAGACAACGTTGTCCTGGATAGACTTCGGGAACGGGTTGGGCTTCTGGAAAACCATCCCGATTCGCCGGCGCACCTCCACCGGGTCGATGCCCGACCCGAAGATGTCCACGCCGTGATACTCAACAGACCCGGTTGTGCGCACCCCGGGGATCAGGTCGTTCATGCGGTTGATCGACCGCAGCAGGGTGCTCTTGCCGCAGCCCGACGGGCCGATCAACGCCGTGACCTTGCGCACGGGAAAGTTGATCGTCACGTCTTTGATGGCTTGCTTGGCGCCATACCAGAGGTTGAAGTCCCTGAAGCCGATTGCCGTGCTCTCGACCGGCTCGATTATCCGCTCTCCCGTGGCGCCAGGCTGGTCCGCTTCAAGGAACGACGTTTGCGCGCCTGGCGTCACCGCCCCGGCGCTCGCGAAGCCGTCCTCCACGGGGGCCCGGACCTCTGTCTCCGGCTTTACCATTAGCCCTCTCCTCCTCTAACGCCGGAAGCGTTCGCGGATGATGGCGGCTGTCAGGTTCAACGTAAGGATGCCTACCATCATGACTATAATGCCACCCGCCGCTGTCTCCTCGAATCCCTGGTTACGCGGCGCGATGATGTTGCCGTAGATCTGAATTGGCAGCAGGCTGAACGGGTCGTTCAGCCCCGACGGCCCGATAGAAGGGTCGAAAGCGACGAAGACGGCGGCGCCAATCATGATCAGCGCGGCGGTCTCGCCAGCCGCCCTCGACGTGGCCAGGATCAGCCCCGTGATGATCCCCGGCATCGCACCGGGCAAAAGGTGATGCCGGATCGTCTGCCAGCGCGTCGCGCCCAGCGCCAGCGATCCGTCGCGGATGCTCGGCGGCACCTGCCGGATCGCTTCCTGCGCCGTGATCACCACCATCGGCAGGATCATCAGCGACAGCGTGCAGGCCGCCGCGATGATCGTCGATCCGAACTCCAGGAAGCGCACGAACACGGCGAGTCCCAGGATGCCGTAGATGATCGTGGGCACGCCCGCCAGGTTCGCGATGTTCAGCTTGACGATGCTCGTGAAACGGTTCCGCGGCGCGTACTCCTCGATCCAGATTGCCGTACCCACGCCCAGCGGTATCGTCAGCAGGAGCGTGGTCGCCACTACATAGGTCGTACCCAGGATGCCGGACCGGAAACCGTACTCCTCGGCGAATCGTGATGGGTAGCTCGTCAGGAACTCCCAGCTCAACCGGCCCGCCCCCTGCGAGACGGTGTCGACGGCCAGGAAGGCGAGCACGCTGACGCCTGTCAGCGTCATCACCAGCAGCACGTAGCGGCTAATAGCAGAGAAGGCCTGCCTTCGCGCCAGCCGGCCCGTCGGCTTCAGTCTGATCGCCGGGACCTGCGCTTCGGAAGCCATCAGTCATAGACCTCGCGGAATCGGTTGACGAAGACCTGCGCCAGCAGGTTCAGCGTGAACGTCATCAGGAACAGCATCGAGCCCACCGCGAAGAGCGATGTGTAATCGACCGTCCCACGCTGCGCGTCGCCGAGCCCGATCTGGAGCATGAAACCGGTCATCGTCTGCACGGCCTCCCGCGGGTCGAGCGTCAGGTTGGGCGTCGAGCCGGCGGCGATGGCGACGATGATCGTCTCGCCGATCACCCGCGAAATGGCCAGCAGCACCGCCGCGATGATGCCCGAGAGCGCGGCCGGGAAGATCACGCGGGTCGCTACCTCGAAGCGCGTCGCGCCCAGGCCGTAAGCGGCCTCGCGCAGCTCCCGCGGCACGTTGGACATCGCATCCTCCGATATTGACGCGATCGTCGGCAGCACCATGACCGCCAGCATGACGCTCGCGGCCAGGGCATTGAAGAATGTGAACTGGTCCGGCCCGAACAGCGGCCGCAGAATGTCCTGCGTGATGAAGGTCAGGGCGAAGAACGCGTATACCACCGTGGGCACGCTGGCCAGCGCCTCGAGGAGCGGCTTGAGAACCCGTCGTGTCCGCGGGTGCGCGTACTCGCTCAAGTAGATCGCCGCAGCCAGTCCCAGCGGCAGGGCGATCACCATTGACCAGATCAGTACGTTCGCCGTGCCCGCGACCAACTCCCAGACCCCGAAGGTCGGTGTCGCGCCCAGCAGTGGCGACCATTCCGTCTCGAAAAGGAAGTCCTGGATCGGGACGTCCTGGAAGAACACACGAGCCTCGCTGAACAGCACCACCGTGATCAGCACGGTGGTAACCAGTGAGACGATTGCGCACAGAGTCAGTGCCGCGGCGATCAGTGCTTCCAGCGGTCGCCCCAGCGGTCGCCTGCGCAGCCCCCGGGAGATCGCGGCTCGTTGCTGGTCCACGGTCAGTGATTCAGATGTCATGCCAGAGCAAGTCCATTATTCGGTCCTCACGGCGCGTCGAAATTAAGGGGGTGTTAACGGAAGCGGCAGGCATCAGTTGCCTGCCGCTTCCATTGCTTTCGCTTTGCCTGGAGGTTTAGGCCCTTATGGCAGGTAAGGGTCTATCTTGCTCTGTTGTTCGGCCAGGGTGTCGTCCGGAAGGTTGACGTAACCGACCTCCGGTACCAGCGTCTCCAGGTTGTCCAGGTAGTACTGGAGGAAACCGACGATGTGCGGGTTCTCCTCCAGATAGCTGGCGCTCGTGTAGATGAACAGTGGTCGCGACAGGTAATAGCTGTTGTCGAGGGCCGTCTCTGAGCTGGGGGGCACGCAGCCATCGCCGCCGTCTACCTCCAAGGCCTTCAGACTATCGCCCGCACCCTGGAAGTAGGCGAATCCGAAGTATCCAATCGAGTTAGCATCCTCCTCAACGCCCAGGGAAAGCACGTTGTCGTCTTCCGAAGCCGTGCCGTCACCGCGGTGCGCTGCGGCGTCGCCGTCAACCGCCTCGAGGATCACCTCCACGAAGAAGTCGAAGGTCCCCGAGTCGGTACCCGGGTAGTAGAAGACGACGTCTTCCGCCGGGAAGTCGGGGTTCACGTCGGCGAACTGCGTGGCGCCGCCGTCCGTGAACAGATCGTACAACTCCTGCACCGTGACGCATTCAATAGGATTCGCCGGGTTGGTGACTACCGTCAGGGCATCGATCCCGACCTGGATCTCGATCAGGTCGTCGAGGCCGGCGTCGGCGCACGCCGTCACCTCGTCGTCCTCGATAGGCCGCGAGGCGTCAGCGATTTCAATCTCGAGCGCGCAGAGACGCTCGAATCCCGCGCCAGACCCGGCGAACGAGACGTCCACCTGCACGCCGCTGGCGTCGCTGGCGAATTCCTCGGCGACTGCCTGGGTTATCGGGAAGACCGTTGACGAACCGTCAATCGTGATCGAACCGCTCAGCGAGCCGTAGTCAATTTCGCCACCGCCCCCTGCTTCTGGTTCCGCCGCCTCCTCTGTCTCGTCGCCCGCAGGCTCGGTCGCCTCCTCCGTGGCCTCCGTTGCCTCTTCCTCGGTTGCTTCCTCCTGGGTCACATCTTCGTCGTCGTCGTCGTCGTCGCCGCAGGCCGCGGCCCCGACGAGAGAGCCGATGACGAGCAGGCTCCCGAGCACGAGCAGCCCTGCTCGTCCCCTTCGCCTCAACTTGGTCAACATGGATTGCCTCCTAATCTGTTTTAGGTCACGATCCGATGCTGGCCGTGTCCCGGACTAAGCGAGTTAAGCGGCAGTTAACGGCGGTTAACACCCGATTAAACGAGCCACGCACGGCGAGTCCGACGGAGGATACGGGGCGGATCGCACCGCGCCCTACGGACAATGCCCGTGGCTCGTCGGCCGGGCACGCCGTCCTCTCGAGGGTGATCCTGTTTCGGCGCAGAGCAAGGGCGTGCCTTGCCTTACCAGAGAACGTGCGTCGGGAGAGGTTCCTCAGGTGACGCCGAGGCGGCAGACGAGCTTGCCCTGGACCTCGACGTCCTGGGCATCAACATAAATCGGGTCCATGGTCGCGTTAGCGGGCTGGAGCCTTACCCGGCGCCCCTCGCGATAGAACTTCTTGAGGGTCGTCGTGGCCTCGCTCTTGATCCACGCCGCCACCATCTCGCCATCCGCGGCTGTCGTTGCCGGCTCGAGGACCACGATGTCGCCGTCGTTAACGAGCGCGTCGATCATCGAGTCCCCGCGGACGCGCAGCGCGAAGACCTGGCGCCTGCCCTTCAGCATCTCCTCGGTGAGGCCTATGGTGTCGTCGTAATCGGCGCCATCCTCGGGCACCGGGATCGGCTGGCCGGCAGCGATCGAGCCCAGGATCGGTACCGTGCGCGTCGGGCGGCGGCGCGTGCCCACCACCTCGATCGCCCGCGATACCTCGCGGCCGCGGCGGATGTAGCCCGAGCGCTCCAGCGCCTTGAGGTTGTAGTCGACAACCGAGGTCGAGCTGATCTGGCACCGTATCTGGATGTCACGGATGCTCGGCGGGTAGTCGTGCTCATCGATGAAGTCACCGATGAATTGAAGTATCCGCTGCTGTTTATCCGACAGGTCCGGCATTGAGCCATCCCTCCTGAGAACACTGTGAGATGAATGTTCGAGAATTATGTTCTCTGCCCCGGAGACTAGCACCTTTGTTCGCCCGCGGTCAACGCGCCGGACGATGCAAAAGATTGTTAAGCCGGATCGGGCGAAGCTAGAATCGTGCCTGAGACCATCTTCCGACCTGCCGTGGGCCGGCCACTCCGAGGCGCCGGCCTCGAAGATATCTGGACTTCTGAGGAGACCCCTTTGACTGACGACGACGGGCGCGCTCGGCGCGCACTGGTTATAGCCGCACATCCCGACGACGCCGACTTTGGCGCCGCCGGCACCGCCGCGCTCTGGTCGCGCGAAGGCTGGGAGTTCTATTACCTCGTCTGCACCGACGGCTCAAAGGGGACCGACAACCTCGAGGTCAGCCCCTTCGAGCTCATCCGCATCCGTCGCGAAGAGCAGCGAGAGGCAGCGCGCGTAGCCGGCGTGAAGGAAGTATTCTTCCTCGACAACGAAGATGGCGAGCTGCAGTACACCCGCGACTTCCTGGGCCAGGTCGTGCGCCACATCAGGATGCTCAAGCCGGATGCCGTCTTCACGCACGATCCGACCACGCTCTTTCATCGCGAGCAGTTCATCAACCACCCGGACCACCGCTGCACCGGCCTCGTAACGGTCGACGCCGTCTACCCGACGGCGAGGGACCACCTGAACTTCCCCACCCACGCAGCCGAAGGACTGGAGACCCACAAAGTTCTCGAGCTCTACTGCTGGGGCAGCAACGAGCCCAACTTCGACGTCGATATCAGCGAAGTCCTCGACGTCAAGTTCGACGCACTGCTCAGTCACCGCAGCCAGTTCGGGCAGCGCGAGGACTTCGTCAAGTTCGCCACTGAGCGCTGGAAGGACGAAGAAGGACGCGTCCTGGAACGCTTCAGACGCGTCACCCTCTTCCGCTAAGGCCTCATATGCCCGGCGCACGGTTCTGCCAGGCCTGCGGCGGCGCGCTCGAGCAGCGCGACCTCTTCGGGAAGTTGCGCCCCTGCTGCCCCGGCTGCGGCTTCATCCACTTCGAAGACCCAAAGGTGGCTGCAGGCGTCCTCGTCACGCGCGACGACAGCATCCTCCTGACCCTGCGCAACCACGAGCCGCGGATGGGCTACTGGTCGTTTCCAGGTGGCTACGTTGACCGCGGAGAGAACGTCGAGCAAGCGGGAGCCCGCGAGGTCCGCGAGGAGACGGGGTTGGAAGTCGAGATCGATAGACTGCTCGGCGTGTTCTCCGGCTCGAACGAGGACGTGATCTTTATCGCCTACCAGGGGCACGTGGTCGGAGGTAGCCTGCTGGCCGGGGACGAGGCCAGTGACGTAGCCTTCTTTCCAATGGACAGGCTTCCCGACCTCGCGTTCCCGCACGACCTCGAAGTCATTGCCCGGCTTCGCGCCGACGACCGGGCGGAACTTTGAGGTGAGTGCGTCGCTGCGCTTCGCCTCCCTGCAGATCGCCGCCGCCCCGCTCGAGGATCACCTGCGGACCCTTGAGCACTCCCTCGAGATGATCGACGAGGCCGCGCGGCGGGGCGCGAAGCTCATAGCCCTTCCCGAATGTACATACCCCGCCTACTTCCTCCAGTCGGCCGACCGCCTTGCGGAGCTCGGCGTCCTCGCCGGCGCCGAGGTCGTCGCCCGCTACGCCGAGCGCGCGCGTCGCCACGGCGTCCACATCGCCGTCGGCCTGGCCTACATCGAGGAGGACGGGACGCTGTCCAATTCGGCCGTCCTGGTCGACGACGCCGGCCATGTTGTCGGCCATTACCGCAAGAGCTACCTCTGGCACTTCGACAACGAGTGGTTCGCCTGCGGCACCGATTTCCCCGTATTCGACACGGCCCTCGGCCGCGTTGGACTGTTGATCTGTGCTGACGCACGCCAGCCCGAGATAGCGCGCTCGATCTGCCTCCAGGGGCCAGACCTCCTCGTCGACCTCACCGCCTGGGTGACGTGGGGCGATGACCACAGCAGGCTGACCAGCCTGCAGCCCGATCGCCTCCTGCCAGCCCGCGCCATCGAGAACGGTGTCTGGATCGCGGCCGCCGCCAAGGTCGGACAGGAGGCCGAGAGCGTCCTCTACTGCGGTTCGTCTTGCCTGGTGGCCCCAGACGGGCGCACCGTCGAGCGGGCGTCATCCGATCACGAGGAGGTTGTGACCTGGGACATCCCGGCCCGGGCCCCCGCGGCGCCACCCCTTCCCCGGCGCCCCGAGCTCTACCCCGAGATCGTCCAGCCCACCGCCGGGCTCCCCGTGCGCGCGCTGATGGACGAGCCGGCTGACCTGCGCCGGACGGCGATGATCGCGGCGGCGCAGCTCCCGCCCTACGAGGACGGTGCAGACCTCGTCTGGCAGGCCGAAAGGATCGTCGAGCGCGGACGCGCGCAGGGCGTCAATATCATCGTCCTGCCGGCCTACGACCCCGCCCGTGCCGCCGACTTTTCGGCCCAGGATCACCTGTCGCGCCTGGCGGCCCTGGCGGCCCTGGCGGGCGAAGACCTCATCGTGGTCGTTGCCCTGGCCGAGCCGGCCGCGGACGGTTTCTATCGCACCGCCTACGCCCTCTCCGGTGGTGGCGTCCTGGCCTGGCACAGGCAGACCCACCCGGAGGACCACGCTGGGACCGCGGGGACCCTCTACGGCAACGAACAATCGCCGGTAATCGAAACGCCCCATGGACGGCTCGCGCTGATGCTCTCCGCTGAGGGCTTCGCCCCCGAGGTCGCGCGCTGCCTGATGTTGAGGGGCGCCGAGATCATCGCCTGGCCGGTCTTCCAGCCGCCGTTTCCGGTGAGCCTCTTCGCGCGCGTGCGCGCCGAGGAGAATCGCGTCTTCGTGGCCGCCGCGGCGGTCGATGACGGGCAATACGGCAGGGCCTGCATCGCGGATCCCACCGGCGCCCTCCTCGCCGAGACACCCGCGGGGAGCGGCCTGACCGTCAGCGTCCTGGTTTGCCCCGCCCAGGCCCGCTGGAAGGACAGGGCGCCGGGGACAAACATCGTTCTCTCTCGCCGCCCCGAGTCCTATTCCTCGCTGGTGGCTATACCGGGTCCAGCACCTGCTTGATCAGCGAGCGCAGGTTCTCCAGCCGAAACGGCTTCTCGAGGGTGGGGTTCTCGACAGAACGGACGAACGCCCGCGTCTCTTCGTTGACCGTGTCGCCGGTGATGAAGATCACCCGGCGCGCGAGGTCGGGGCTCGACGCGACGATCTCGCGATAGAGCTCCGGACCGCTGATTTCGGGCATCTTCAAGTCGCTGATCACGACGTCGAAGCGGCCCTTCGAGAGCGCTGTCAGCGCTTCGGCACCAGACCCGGCCGCCACCACGGCGTGTCCGTCCGCCTGCAACATTTGCGACAGCACGTAGCGGATCGACGCCTCGTCGTCCACCACGAGTATTCGCGTGCGCGGTGGGCCGCTGCTCCCGTCCGGCAGCAGCAGCTCCCCGCTGTCGTCGTCCCCCGCGAGCTGCGCGTCGCCCAGCGGCAGTCGAATCACTGCCCCGGCCCCGCCTTCGGGGCGGTTGCCGATCTCGATTCGTCCGCCGTGCTCCTCGACGATGCCGTACGAGATGCTCAGGCCCAACCCTGTGCCTTCACCCGCCGTTTTGGTCGTAAAGAACGGTTCGAACGCGCGCGCGGCCGTTGCCGTCGATAGGCCTGGGCCGTTGTCGGCAACCAGCACGACGGCCCAGCCATCCTCGCTCCTTGTGCTGATCTCAATCCGGCGGTCGCCCGTCCTGCCCGAGGACACCGCTTGCACCGCGTTGGCCATGACGTTGAAAAATACCTGCTGCAGCTGGTCGGGGTCAGCGGAGACCGGCGCCAGCGATCCCAGCCGCAGCTGAACCTCGACGCTGTTGGCGCGCAGGTCGTAGTTTCTCAGCTCCACCACTCGGCGCAGAAGCGCGTTGACGTCTACCGCCTCGCGGTGTGCGGGGCGGCGACGCGCAAATGAGAGCAGGTTGTCGATGATCTTCCCGGCTCGCTCAGCCTCCGACTGGATCGTCACGACTCCTCGCCGCACCTCGGGCGTCAGCGGCCTGTCCTGCAGCAACTCGGCGAAGCCCAGGATGCCCGTAAGCGGGTTGTTCAGTTCATGTGCTACCCCAGAGACGAGCTGGCCCAGCGCGGCAAGCTTCTCGGTCTGCGCGATGCGTTCCTGGAACAGGCGTTGCTCGGTGACGTCACGAAGGGTCAGCGCCGCACGCTCATCCAGGCCAGGCATCGCCGCGACCGTCAGCAGCACGCGGCGGCCTCCGGCTTCGTCTGTCAGCTCACGCTCGTGCTGGCCACCCTCTTCCCGTGCCAGCGCGGCCATCTCCACCACCGCGCGCCTTCCCCCGGGCAGGCTGTCCAGCCAGTCCAGCAGGCGCTGCGCCGGCTCGTTCTCGGGGGTCACGACATCGTCGGCGTCGACCAGCGCGATACCCTCCTCGAGGGCGTCGGCGATAGAGCGCAGCCGCGACTCCTCCGCTTCCCGCCGGGTAACGAAACGATCGAGCGCGGCCCCAACCTGGGCCGCGTGGGTAAGCAGCAGCTTGATCGTCGCCGGGTCAGCGACTCGTCCCGCTTCGATGTAGGTCGCAATCAGACCGTCTCCGGCCGTCGAAGCAACCAGCGCCTCCAGGGGATTCTCGTAACCGGGCGCCGGGCCCAACCCGGGCGGCCCGTACGGGCGCGGCAGGCACAGGTCGTGCCGGCCGCCGGCCGACGCTCTGATTCTCCGTGCCAGCTCGGCGCCCGCCTGCTCGTCGCTGGCAACGGCGACGTGTCGGTCATTCAGGCAGACCTCGGCGGCGACCGGTGCTTTGAGCGCCGCGGCGATGTGCGCGACCGCGACGGCAAGCGCCGACCGCGGGTCCTCCGCCTCCGAGAGGTCGCGCGCGAACGCAAAAAGCCCTTCTAGCTCGGCAGTCCGGGCCGCAACGCTGGCAGTCAGGCTGTCGGTCGCTGTCTGCGTCTCTGCCAGCGACCTCAAACTCCCGAACAGCGCGGCAAGGCCCAGCCTGAATGTTTCCAGCAGCGGCCTCTGCTGTTCGGGGATGGAAGCCAAAAGCCTCAGGCTGGCGTGATCCAGGGGGAGCTCCACCGACCCCGGACGGATCGTCATAGGTTCCCGCGGGCTGCCCTCCTGGCCGTCGGCGCGGAATCCCGCCTCGATTCCCGAGTCGGCAAGAGTCTGGATGACCGCACGCTCTGCGGATTCTAGGTCCGCCGCTCGGGACGCGCTGGCCAGCGCACCCGCAAGGCAGGCGGCGAGCCACTGGCCGGCGCGCTCGCCAGTTGCGTCGCGTCCCAGCAGCAGCCACGAGCCCCGGCCGGCGGGCCTGGCGCTCGCCTCCAGGTGGACGCGCCGCCCTGATGCAGTGATCAAGGGGATGTCGATGTCCCCGCCGTCCGGCGTAGCATCCAGCAGGGCGTCGCGAACCTGGCGCTCCGCCTGCAGTGGCACGAGCGACCACAGCGTAACCTCACGCTGAGGGATCTCCAGCAGGTCCCGGGCGGCCTTGCTGGCGGCGAGGATCGTCCCGCTTGATGAATCGACGAGCAGCGCGGGCTGCGGATAATCGTCGGTCCACGCGGTGGCGTCGAGCGCACTGCGCCTCCGGGTCTCGCGTTCCATGGCGGCTGCGACCAGCTCGGCTGTTGTCTCCAGCAGCGCCAGGAACGACGCGTCAAATGCGAATGGCCGGCGCGCCGCCGCCACCAGCAGGCCGCCTCGCGACGACGCCGTGGCGCAGGATCGATAGCCGAGCGCTACCAGGCTTTTCTCCAGCGCCCCACCCGCCGCCGCCACCAGGTTCAGGTCAGCGACAAGGCCAGGCCCCTCCCGCTCGGTTGGCGGGACCTCTATTTGGTGGCCGCCCGAGGTCAGGCCACCCTCCGACCCCAGGAACCAGCCCGCCTCGAAATGGGCCTGGCGGGCCAGGGCCAGGCAGGCAATCGAGAACGCCGCTTCTGCTGGCATCGTGGCAAGCGCCGACGCTACGTCCGACAGGATCTGTGCTTTCTTCTCGTCCTTGAGCAGCGTCAGCCTGTGGCGCTCGGTCGCCACGACCAGCGCCAGGTGCTCGGCAAAGTCGCTGACATCCTGTGGGGTGTCTTCAAACGCCTCGTGGCGGCGGGAGGCCAGCGACAGCACACCGAGGAGCTCCGAGCCCCGGCGTACGGGCACCCGCAGGACGCTGTGGAAGCCCTGCGCGAGCAGCGCGCTGTTGAACCAACCGTTTACGCGTTCGGTCGAGATGACGGCTGGCCCACCGCGCATCACCTCCTCGGTTGCCGATCCAACCAGCGGCGCTATCTCGGAATCGCCAGGGAGGAAGGCGTTGCCGCCGACGACGAAGCGCACATTCTCGCGATCGGGTTGCAACACCTCGAGGCAGATGCGGTCGACGTTCGCCTGCTGTCCGAAAGCGGGCGTTGCGATCAGCGAGCGGACCATCTCATACGCGGGAAGCCGCGGGTCACCGCCCTCGATCAGGAGCTCCACGAGGCGGGAGGCCTCCCCTGCTGCCACTTCGGAGGCGCTGCCCGAGATGCCCCCGCTGCGTGTGCTCGCCAGCTCCAGCACCCCGGCGACCTGCCCATCGCGGTAAAGCGGAAGGAAAAGCGCGGAGGCCACCCCCTGCGCCGACTCAAGGAGGCTCAGCCAGTCTCGGCGACGCTCACTCTCGACCAGGACGGTGTCCTGCGAACGGAGGACGCTCTCGATGGCGGTGCCAGCCGTTCCTATGTTCTCACCGACCTCTGGCAGGGCGCTCGCGGTCTGATGGAAGAGGTGGATGACCGTTGCCGAGCCTGTGTCGTCGACCCGGTAGAGGCGCGCGAGGTCAGCCCCGGTTGCGGCCGCGAGGGACCGGAGGGGGAGCTCCTCGTCGGCCGAATCGCTGAGCGCCGTGGCCAGCGGCCGCATGCTCTCCCTGAGACCCTCAGGGGCCGGCGTCGAACCGAACCCAAGGATGACGAAGCCCAGCGCTGCTCGCGGTCCCAACGGCACAACGGCGAGGGCCTTAATCCCCGCCACTTCCAGCAGCAGGCTGCTCGCCCGGTCGTCCAACCCGGCGGCTTCAAGCAGTGCGCGGCGGTCTTCGACGACCATGCTGTCCAGCTCAGCCGCGGCGGGCAGGACGTCTCGCGGCAACCGGAGCGTCGTAGGCTCAAGACCGGGAAGCATTCCCGGGATCAGCAGCCGGGCCTGCCTGAGCCCCGGGTCGTCCGCGACCCACCATGATCCGGGAGCAAGATCGGTGTCAACCGGCCGGAGCACCAGAGCGGCCCGCGCCCCCACACCAGCGGCCAGCTGCTCCAGGCGAGACTCGGGTTCGACCGCGGTTGGCGACGACATCAGCTTATAAGCCTAAGCCAATTATCCGTAGTTTCAGCCCCCCGTCAACGAACGCGGGCGCTGCGCTTGGGATCAGCGAAAGATCGGTGGTCTACGGCGGCCCCCTAGGGGTTTTCCCCAATAGTGAAGGCCACCGGCCGGCTCGACACTTGCCTCCGCATACACGAAGGAGGCAATCGAATGCAGACCACGCTCCGCCAGCTGCATCGCAGACCAGGTTTGGAAGAGCGCAACCGCCTGATCACGGAGAACACCGGCCTCGTTGGCTACGTCGTTGGCCGCATGGCGGCCCGCGACAGCGTTGACCCGGAAGAGCTTTACTCCTGGGGCATGGAGGGCCTGATCCAGGCCGCCTCGGCCTTTGACGACAGCCGCGGGATATCCTTCGCGACCTTCGCCATCCATCGGATTCGCGGTCGGATCCTCGATGCCCTGCGCAAGGCCGATCCCCTCCCGCGTCCCCTGCGCACCCAGGTCAAGCGAGCCGGCCAGGCGCGCGTTGACCTCACCCAGTCCCTGGGCCGCGAGCCTACCCGCATCGAAATGGCCGACGAGTTGGGAGTCTCGGCGCATGCCCTGACCAGGATCGAAGAGGCGGCGGCGGCAAGCTTTGTATCGCTCGACCGCATGACCTCACCGTCCGACGGCGGGGACCATGCACGCTTTGACGTCGACGATCAAGACCAGACCGTGGATCCGCTGGCGCGGGCGGAACGCGCAGACCTCGCGCGGCGCCTCCGCAGCGCCATCGGAACCCTTTCCGAGCGCCAGCGCCTCGTCCTGCAGCGTTGCTACGTAGATGAAGACCCGCTAAGCAGGATCGGCGACGTCCTGGGTGTCTCAGCCTCGCGTGTCAGCCAGATCCATCGCGAGGCGGTCCTGTTGCTACGGGCCAGGCTGGCGGACGAGGAAGCGCCCGAAGCAGCTTAAGCGCGTCCTATCCCAGCACTAGAGGCGCGGCAGGGACCTGGTCTTCACTTCGGGCGGAGCCCAGAATGTCCCGTGCCTCTTTGCTCAGGCCTTCGCGCTCGCAGTCTCTGAAGATCGAAAAGATCGAGCGGTCGACCATGGCCAGGCCCTCAGCGTTGAGCTCGGCGTAGCGCTCATTGCGGATCGACACCAGGCGCTTGAGCCGGATCAAGAAGGTTTCCGGAAGTGAATCGGCGACCGCCTCCATCATTGCTCCTTCCATCAGGCTGGCGCCGCGTCAGCCCTGGCCGGCGGCTCTAGTTCGACGATGCCGGCGCGAAGGGCGTAGCGGACGACATCCGTCCGGTTCTTCGCTTTGATCTTCGACATGATGTTCGAGCGGTGAACCTCAACCGTTTTTAGGCTGATCACCAGCCGGTCAGCTATCTGCTGGCTGGAATAGCCCTCGGCCACGAGCTGCAGGACCTCGCGCTCGCGTGGTGTGAGCGACTCGGACGGACCACCGCCCCGCGCACGCGTCATGAGCGCCTTGCCGCCACCGTCAACCGCAAGCTCTGAGCTGAAGTAGGTGTTGCCCCGGTAGACCGACTTGATGGCGATCAGCAGCTCGTCCGAATCCGAGCGCTTGATTATGTACCCGGATGCTCCGGCCTGCATGGCTTCGACGACCCGCTCTTCATCGCCGTAACCGCTCAGCATCAGGACCTTGACAGTGGGCTGCAACCGCCTGATCTGGGCGGTGGCATCCACGCCGTTCAAGCCCGGCATAGCGACGTCCATGAGAATCACGTCCGGCCGCAACCGGGCCGACAATTCTACGGCCTTGCGACCGTCGTCGGCACCGCCGACAACATCGATATCGGGATAGCGGTCGAGCAGCGCCGTGATGGCCTCGCGGACCACCCCATGGTCTTCTGCTATGAGGACGCGTATGCTGACCAATTGTTAACCGGCTTGAGCCCTTGCCCCTTATGCGGGCAGAGTACAGCCACACGCCGCCGCTGGCAAATGCGAACGGTGGGTTGACGGTCGGCACACGCCAGCAGCCGGCCCCCATCGGGGGCCGGCCTGGCGGTTGGACAAAAAATAAGGCCGGCAATCCGGCCCGGGGGTTGAGGGTTAGAGTCGAAGCTTGCCGTGTGATGGCTGGCGGCGGCGTTGCCTCGTGGCGGCCAGCTCGGCTTCTTCGCGCAGGATCTCCATCGGCGAGCGCGCCGACATCTCGTGGACGAATCCGCAGCAGATGCAAGTGCCGTAGGACCCGTACCAGTCACGCTCCATGATCATGGAGCCGCGACAGCGCGGACAGTTCTTCGGCGATGTCGTGGGAGTGGTTGCCTGCATAATCGCTCCTTGTCGTGGGGCAATGTAAAGGGCCCTGTCACGGGCGCCCTTTGGCTCCGCGCTTCAAGGCCCACTCCTGCCTGCGAGGTTAGCTGTCGGGTTCGGGCTAATGGGCTGCCCTACTCGCCGCCCCCGACGAGATTCACCCCGGTGGGATGTGGATCCCCCGCCCCGCCGCCCGGCGGGCTCGGCAGTTATTCGGCTTGCACGCTAAGGGGGTAGCGTGCTTCGGATGTCCCTGCAATGCTACCCCCATATTTCGAAGGATGTCAACTAAACGACACCTCGGCGCCTTTCCCTTGCAAAGCCGCTACAGCTATTCGAAGCGGACGCCCTCGGCCTCCGATTCGGACGCAACAGTCTGGCGCAGGGGTATCTCACGCAGAAGCAGGGCAACCAGGAAAGCCAGGATCGCTACGGGGACCGCCAGCAGGAACGCCGTGTTCAGCGAGCGGGAGAACGCCTCGACGACCCCCTCGAGGACCGGGCCGGGCAGCGCCTTGATCTGCTCCGGGCTAGCCGTGAGCGCTGCGTCGAACCCGGCGCCCTGGTCGTCGGGGACCAGGCGCGGGAGCCAGTAGTTCAGCCGGTTGTTGAGGATCGCCCCGAAGATCGCGACCCCGAAGGCTCCCCCCATCGAGCGGAAGAAGCTGACGCCCGATGTCACCGTCCCCAGGTCGCGGTGATCGGCGGCGTTCTGAGCGGCGATCACGATCGTCTGCATCACGAGTCCAATCCCGACACCAAGGACCGCGAGAAACACCACCGCGTAGAAATAGGGCGTTTCCCGGTCGAGCGTGGAGAGAAGGAGCAGGCCGAGCGCCATCACTGCGCACCCTGCTATCGGGAATCGCCGGTAGCGGCCGGTGCTGCTGATCAACCTCCCCGAGATAACCGAGGTGGCGATCAGGCCCAGCATCAGCGGCACCAGGCGCAATCCGGAAGCGGTCGCCGAATCGCCCTGCACGACCTGGAAATAGACCGGCGTGAACGAAAGAGCACCGAACATCGCCAGGCCAACGATGAAGCCGACCGCGCTGGTGACCGAGAACTGCGAGATCCTGAACAGCCTCAACGGCAGCAGGGGTTCCCTGGCTCGCCCTTCCTGGATCACGAACAGGGCCAGCAGGACGGTCCCGGCCGCGCCAAGACCCACTATCGTCATCGAATCCCACGGGTATTCGATCCCGCCCCACGACGCCATCAGGAGCAGGCAACTGACCCCGGCCACCATCAACGCCGCACCCAGGTAGTCGATGCTGTGCTGACGGTGGACGCGGGGAAGCTGGAGGAGCTTCCAGGTCACGGTGAGCGCGATCAACCCCAGCGGGATGTTGATGTAGAAGATCCAGCGCCAGCTGAGCTCGTCCACGAAGAGCCCGCCCAGTAGCGGACCGCCGACGCTCGCGACGCCAAAGACGATTCCCAGGTACCCGACATAACGGCCCCGCTCCCGCGGCGACAGGATGTCGCCAACGATCGTCTGCGTCATTGCCATGATCCCCCCGGCGCCCATCCCCTGGACGCCCCGGAAGGCGATCAATTGCCACATCTCCTGCGACGCCGCTGCCATCAGCGAGCCGCCCAGGAACAGCACAGTGGCAAACTGCAGCAGGACCTTGCGTCCATAAAGGTCGCTGAGCTTGCCATAGAGCGGGACCGAGGCGGTGGAGGTGAGAAGGTAGGCTGTGATCACCCACGAAAGGTGCTCAATGCCGCCGAGCTCGCCGACGATAGTCGGCAGGGCTGTTGCCACGATGGTCTGGTCGAGGGCAGCCAGGAACATGACGATCATCAGAGCGCCAAAGATGGTCAGGATCTCGCGGTGAGCCAGGCCGCCGACCCTTTCCCCGGGTGCCGACTCCTCCGCCACGTCCACCTCAGAGGTCATCGGCACCGTTGTCGAGAGACCGCGCTGCCGCGCCGAACGCCTCCAGGCTCTCCGCGAACGCAGCAACCTGGTCCGGCCCAAGGGCTTGAAGAACGCGCCTCAGATACGCCCTGGCGGCCACCTCGAGCTCCCCAAGCGCCTCTCGCCCCTCGTCTGTTAGGGCTGCCAGCACCACGCGCCGGTCCGAGTCGTCGAGCAAACGCTGCGCCAGTTGCTGGCGCACCAACCGCCCGATGAAGCCGGTCATGGTGGCAGGCCGCACACCCATTACCTGGGCGAGGTCGCCGACGCTCGTCGGACCACTTTCGCGCAGCATGAACATCAGACGGAGCTGCGAAGTGGTCAGACCGCGGCTGTCCCAGTAGCGCAGGCGGATGGGATCCACCACCGCCAGCGCAGCGCCATAGGCCCGCATCGCGCGCTGCACCACCAGCTCATCCATTTACTTAGCCTAGCCAGAACTATTTGCCTGGCACAAACGAGTTTTCTCGGCGTCCGCCTGCTAGCATTCCAACCACAACCGAATAGTCAATTCGCAGCAGCAGCGAAGCCGGTGAGAAGCCGGCGCTGTCCCGCAACTGTATCCGGGCCCTTAGCCCGGGAGCCAGGCCGCCTGCTTCTGCGAGCAGTCAACAGCCTTCGAGGAAAGGCGGGGCGGCATCGAGCAAGCCGAGCCCCTGCCCCATCCGGGCAGGGTTCTTTTTTGCTCGCCACAACCCGGGCTTTCCTCGGCCACACAGCCGAGGAGGAAAGATGGGACACAACAGAAAAACCTGGACGGTTCTCCTGGGCCTGCTGGCAGCCGCTGCGCTGCTGGTCAGCGCCTGTGGAGACGATGATGACGACGACGGCATCGATGCGCCCGCCCCGGACGCGACCGGCGAGCTATCGTCCGGCAACGAGGAGGAGCCGCGGGAGTCCGCCACCGCGGTGGGGACGGCGGCCGCTGGGGATGCCCCGGATGACGATGGTTTCCCCCTCACCGTCGAGCGCAGCGATGGCGAGGAGCTCGTCATCGAAGAAGCTCCGCAACGCATAGTCTCGCTCGACGCCTCCGCCACGGAGATCCTCTACGCCATCGATGCGGGGGACCAGATAGTGGCCGCCGACCTTTACTCCAACTTCCCCGAGGAGGCCCTGCTTAAGGCCAGGCTGGACGCCTTCGCACCGAGCCCGGAGGCCATCCTCGCCGAAGAGCCTGACCTCGTGCTGATCTTCTCGAACGAGGGAGACATCGTCAGCGTCCTCGACGACCTCGGCGTCGAGGTCCTCTTCCTGGAACCCCCCGCCGAGCTCGACGGCATCATGGAGCGCGTCGAGCTCTTCGGCGAGATAACCGGCCACGGCGAGGAGGCCGCGGCCGTTGCCAGCGACATGGCGAACCGTGTCGATTCCATCGTTGAGGCCGTGTCCGGCGCGGACGAGGGTCCACGCGTCTTCCACGAGCTCGACAACACCCTCTTCTCCGTCGGACCGGGCAGCTTCATCGGCGACCTCTACGAGCTGTTGGGCGCTGAGAACGTCGCCGCCGCTGCCGGTCAACCGTTCCCGCAGCTCACAAGCGAGGCAATTATCGCGGCCGACCCGGAGGTCGTCATCCTGGCCGACGAAGCCTTCGGCGAGACCATCGAGACGGTCAGCGCACGCCCCGGCTGGGCCGTAATCACCGCCGTGCGGGAGGGACGGATTCACGGCGTCGACCCCGACATCGCCAGTCGCCCGGGGCCCCGCATCGTCGAGTTCCTCGAGCTGGTCGCCGCTTACCTCTATCCCGAGCTGTTCGAATGACCGAAGGAGCGCTGCCACGGCCCGCGGCGCGTGGTTCGCTCCTGGCCGGGCGTGCCCGCTGGGGTTTCCGCCTGCGCCTCGGCGGCTCGCTCGGCCTCGCCCTGGCCTGCGTGATCTTCGCCCTGACGCAGGGTGCGGCGGGCATCGACTTCGTCACCGTCGTGCAGATCCTGTTGTCGGCGGTGGGGGCGCCGCTCGCACACGATTGGAGCGCCGCCGAGCAGACGATAATCCTCGACGTCCGCCTGCCACGGGTGCTCATGGCTGCCGCCGTGGGGGCGACGCTGGCCCTCTGTGGAGGCGCCTACCAGGCGGTACTGCGCAACCCCCTTGCTGATCCCTACCTGATCGGCGCTGCGGCCGGCGCCTCGCTCGGTGGCACGATCGCGATCATCTCCCCGATTGACGTAGCCTTCTATCCCTTCAGCGTGCTGTCCCTCTTCGCCTTCACCGGCGCGCTGGTGGCGACGTTCGCCTCTTACCTGCTGGCCCGCACGGGGAGTGGTTCGCAGGTCACGACGCTGATCCTCGCCGGCGTTACCGTCTCCGCCTTCGCAACCGCCCTCACATCGTTGCTTATGCTGCGCAGCGAGGACGACGTGAGGGCCATCCTGGCCTGGGTTCTTGGCGGCTTCAACCTCGCCAGCTGGAGCAAGATGTGGCTGCTGATTCCCTACGTCCTGCCCGCCGGCGCCCTGATCATCCTCCATGGCCGGGTGCTCAACGCCATGCAGCTCGACGAGCACGAGGCGCAACAGCTGGGCGTCGACGTCACGCGGGTGCGCCTCACCATGATCATCGCCGCGAGCGTCGGGACAGCGGCCGCGGTCTCGGTTAGCGGAGTCATCGGCTTCATCGGGCTGGTCATCCCGCACACCGTCCGCCTCCTCTGCGGCCCCGACAACCGCCAGCTCCTGCCCGTCGCCGCCGCTCTCGGGGCCGCGATGCTCGTGCTCGCGGACCTCGCGGCCCGCACGTTGATCGAGCCCGCCGAGGTCCCGGTGGGCATCGTCACCGCCATCATCGGCGCCCCGTTCTTCCTCATCCTCCTGCGGCGGCGGCGTCCGCTGAGCTTCCGATGATCTCCGCCCGCGACATGACGGTCGGCTACCGCGGACGGGCGGTCATCCGCGCGCTCACCTTTTCGCTGAGTCCCGGTACGCTGACCGGTCTCGTCGGGCCCAACGGCGCGGGAAAGTCGACGGTGATCCGCGCCCTCACCGGCGTCATTCCCCTGATGGCGGGCAGCGTCCACCTCGGCGAGATAGACTCCGCTTCCCTGACCACCGCCCAGAGGGCACGCCTCGTGGCGGTCGTGCCCCAGGTGCCCGACCTGCCTCCGGGCTTCCTCGCCGGCGAGGTGGTGCTCATGGGCCGCACACCGCACCTGCGCCTCTGGGAGAGCGAAACCGCCGAGGACCTGCGCGTGGTGCGCGAAGCGATGCACGAGCTCGGCGTCCTCGACCTGGCTGACCGCCCCGTGCACGAGCTCTCTGGCGGCGAGCGCCAGCGCGTCGTCGTGGCGCGGGCGCTCGCCCAGCAGGCTCCGGTGCTGCTGCTGGACGAGCCCACCGCCCACCTCGACCTCCAGCACCAGTCGGCGGTCTTCGCCCTGGCCCTCGACCTCGCCCGGCGCCTGGGCAAGACCGTCCTGGCGGTCGCCCACGACCTGACCCTCGCGGCGGCGTACTGCGACGAGCTGCTGGTGCTGTCCGGCGGACGAGCGGTCGCCGCCGGTCCGCCGGAGGAGGCGCTGACCGCCCCACTCTTGAAGGACGTCTACGGTGCCGACGCGAGGCTGCTGGTCGACCCCGTCACCGGCCGCCCGATCGTCCTGCCTGAGCCGCCACCCCACCTCCGGCCATCCTCATGAGCGACCTGGAGCAGCTGATCGGCCCAATCGCGCCGCTCGATGAAGACGCGATGGAGCGGGCGCGCCAGCGCCAGGCCCGGCTGACCAAGCCACCGGGCAGCCTCGGCCGCCTGGAAGGGCTTTCGCTGCAGCTCGCCGGCATCAGCGGCTGCAGCCGCGCCTACCCCCGGCGCGCTGTCGTCCTGGCCGTGGGAGACCACGGCGTGGCCGAAGAGGGCGTCTCGCCCTATCCCCAATCGGTCACCGCCCAGATGGTCGCCAACTTCCTCCGCGGGGGCGCCGCCATCAACGTCCTCGCGCGCGGAGCGTCCTGTGACGTCCTGGTCGTCGATGTCGGCGTGGTGGCAGACCTTCCTGCGCACCCCCGCCTGCTCGCCCGCAAGATCGCCAGGAGCACACGCAA
>WHTO01000137.1 GCA_009377665.1 Dehalococcoidia bacterium | reverse complement strand
AGCTCCCGTGATCAGGAGGCGACGGATATCCCGCTGACCCATCTTGGAGGTCCGTCCCAACTTCCGTTTGCCGCCTGTCGAATGCTGTTGCGGCACAAGCCCAAGCCAGGCGGAGAAGTCGCGACCTCTCTTAAAGGCCTCCATCGGCGGGGCGAATGCTTCGATGGCCATGGCCGTGATCGGTCCTACCCCTGGCATGGTCTGCAGCCGAGGCGTCGTTCTTCCTCGCGTCGCCTCCTGGCGCAGCGTCTTATCGATTTCGGAGATCTTGGCGCTGAGCAAACCGATCTGCTCGATGTACAAGTGACCGAGGTCCCGAACGATCAGCGGGAGCGATCCCCCGGTGCCATCGATGGCATCGGCCAGC
The DNA here is from genome assembly GCA_009377665.1 of Dehalococcoidia bacterium. Classification (GTDB taxonomy): domain Bacteria; phylum Chloroflexota; class Dehalococcoidia; order WHTO01; family WHTO01; genus WHTO01. The sequence continues at coordinate 6,568 of WHTO01000137.1, read as the reverse complement.
GGCCTCAAATTAGCCGGCCCTCGGGCGGCAACGACGCCATGCTCCGCGAGGTGCCCGCGCAAGGCATTGATAAGCTGCGTGCGTTGGCGCACCAGGAGATCGCGCGTCCGAAAGATCATTGTTCGCGCCTGCTGCTCCTCGGTCTTCACCGCGACAAACCGCATCGACGGTCGTAGCGCTGCTTCCACGATGGCCTCGGCGTCAGTCGCATCGTTCTTCTGACGCTTCACGAAGGGCTTCACATAGACCGGCGGAACAAGTCGAACCTCGTGCCCCAGCTCACCGATCGTGCGTCCCCATCCGTGAGCGGTCGCGCAAGCTTCCATCGCGACTGTGCAGACCGGATGCTTGGCGAGGAAAGGCATCAACTGCGTTCGAGACAACTTCTTCCGGAAAATTACGTTGCCGTCAGCCGCTGCCCGTGCACCTGGAAAACCCGCTTCGCGAGGTCGATTCCAATGATGGTAGCCTGTTCCATGGATGCCCTCTCCGTCTTGTTTGATCTTGCCGACCCACTACACTGGCACAATGCAATACCGTCGGAGGGGGCATCCACTCCATCAGTTCACGCGGTCCATTAGCCATCTGCCCATTGTAGACGCCGGAGAAGGCTTTGCGCCGTAGCGACGGCAGACACGATCCTTGCCACGCGCTTTGCCCGCGTTCCGATAACTTCGAGCACACGCGGTCCTTGGTCTGGAAGGCCAAGGTCGTCCTGCCGCAGTATAGCCTTGAGCCGCTTGTCTACACGGCGGCTACCCGGTCACGTTAAACTCGGCGATCTGGGTGAGGTGCTCGGCATCGGCGAAGCGTCTAACGGCCGACTTCTGGGCCTCGATTCCGAGACCGGAACGGCCTTGACGCTGGGTTGAGACGCGATAGTAGGCGACGAAGGTCCTAGGGTGGGGCAGGGCGAAACGCGGCAGTAGGCGACGGACTCGGTGGGCTTCGGAATACTGCCGTTCATCTACAGACTGCATCGGCAGCGCTGTGACCGAGCGGCAGCGAGGTTTGCACCTCGCAGCCACGTTGGCTAACTTGAGGCATCCTCTGCGGTGGAGGACAAGATGGCGTGCCGCTTTGGACCGCTGAGGGAGGAAAGACAAAACTGGGGAGGTACATCCCGGCATTGCGGTCGAGGATTGAGGCGTGCTCAGTCGACGCTGTCCAAGGCCTCCCGGTTTGGCTGCCAGTCAACAACCGGCGAATGGCCTGCTCCGTAGTGGTCTTCGTTTGATCCATGAGGTGTGGCCCCCAACCCTCGGCAATAAACCGGCGCTGCTCCAGCGAGCTGAAGGCCCCCATCGAGAGTTGGGCTTAATCATCCAGAGCTAATGCAATTGCTGGGAGTGGATGGCAGTTGGAACCTTTCCTCGCTGATTGTGGCTCACGAAGGCCTAGGGCGTGCTCCAAGGGCCGACCGTCTTGAGCGTCGTGCTCGCGGCCGGGCTGCTGGCTGTCCTGTCGCTTCTCGCTGCGGTCCTGTGGTCCATCTCGGTCCCTTCCAGGCGCGTTTGGCCTCCCAAGCGACAGACCGCGGCCGGGAAGGCAACGGTGTGGGCGCTTACCCTTGTCGCCTTCGGCTGCGCCGCCTGGCTCGGCATCGGGGACTGGAACGCGTTCCAGCTGAACCCTGTCCTCAGATGGGGAGTTGGCCTCCCGCTGATCATCGTCGGGAATGTCATTGTCTGGATGGGAGTCCTCGAGATCGGCTTCGCCGCCACGAGCGGAGAGGCGACGGGACTGCGGACCGGCGGCCTCTACCGCTATTCGCGCAACCCGCAGTATGTCGCGGACATGGCAATGGTCGCCGGATGGGCGGTGCTGAGCGCCTCGTCGTGGCTCCTGCCCTTGGCCGTTGCCATCGTGGCCCTGCTGGCGCTTACGCCTTTGGCTGAGGAGGCGTGGTTGCGGGAGGTGTACGGTCCCGAATACGCGCGATACCGACAGAAGGTACGGCGATATCTCTGAGCCGGAGCAGTCGATCCGCCATCCTCCTTTCGCGAGAATAGTCGCTTCTCGTCGGCACCTGGGTGGGTTAGCTGTCGCGATCAGCGAGGCTGATCCGCCCCCATTGAAGTGGTCCGCCCTGAGATATGCCTTTTGGCAGCAAGGAGGCCGGACAGATGCCGAGGAAGAGACACAAGCCTGAAGAGATCGTGGCGAAGCTGCGGCAGGTCTTCCCTGCCGGGACGGCGGTTTGGTGACCTCGGTGCATCGGCTGACGCAGGCTCGCCTGACGTCGTTCCACACATCGGGGCACCCGCCCCGAACACCATCATGAGGCCCAGACCTCGGAAAGGACCCTGACCCCGGCACTGACAATCACAAGGGAGTTGACAATCACCGGCAATTAAAAGGGCCGATTGACATCCCCCCTCCCAGAGCGAGATGCACCCTGCGTCGTGGCAAGGCCGAGAGTCTAGTCGAAGAAATCTGCTGGCTGATCGCCTGAAACTGGGGCGGCCACTCCTTTCGGCGCTACTCCTGGCCGAAACTTGGCCTAGGCCTCAGGTTGAGTCGGCCAATCCTTTCGCCAGGTCACTGGGCTCGCCAGCACTAGGTACACTGAGGCCGGGTTGATCCCCGGCTTGCGCGCGATCACCATCGCCCCAAAGCCTTCGGCTTCCGTGGGGCTGGTCGAAACGGGGGCTAGTCCAGCCATCGTTCAAAGGTTGCCGCGTCGCCCTGGCGACGCCTGGCATCCCGAGCGGCAGTTTAGGCTGCCGCTCGGTGCCTGGTACTGCCTCTATGTCAGCGCTGTCGAAGCACTAGACCTCGAAGGTCTATTCTATGGTCACCACGTGCCAGACATCGCCCGCACCATCACCAGCAACGTCACCGGGATTCTCGTCATTGGCGAAGTAGTAGAGCGGCTGACCCTGATAGGCCCACATCTGGGTGCCGTCGGTCCGTTCGACGATCGTCCAGTCTTGGTCGGCAAGATCGGCATTGTCCTCGACAAGGAAGGGCGGCCAGTTGGTGGCGCATTCGTCGTAACAGTTGGTCACCCCAGGTTCGTCATTGTCGAAGGTGTACAGTGTCATGCCGTCCGGGCCGGCGAGCACAGTACCGAGCGTGGTTTCAGCCGTCGTGGCGGGACCCATTGTTTCCTGGGCGATCGCGACCGGGCTGGCGACAATGATCAAGGCTGCGGCGATCGTACTGAGCGTGCGATGGAACATCCCTGTATCCTCCAATTTGATGGCGATGAACCGCCATTCTCTGGTCACCCCCCGGCCGAGACCTATCAATAATCACGGCCTTATGTGGCAAGGACGTGAAGGGCTTTCTAGGCGACCATCAATTATCCGTTCAAACGGGGCGCGCTCAGCCCGCGCTTCCGCGGCGAGTATGTGCTGCGCCGCTATCCTTCCGGCGAGGAGCGGTGCCCCGCCATTGACGAGGCTGTCATCGGGTCCGAGCTGAAGCACCTCGTCCTCTGCCCGCACCGCCACTTCAAGGGTCGCCGAGCCTCCGTCACCGAGGCCCGATGCGACCTCGTCGGCCAGCCCACCAGTAGCCTGAAGGACGAAGCCCTTCCGTCGGTCTGGGGCCACCTAGCCAGGGGCCGGTCTCGAGCAGCCGCCCCTCGGCATCGAAACGGGCCTGGAAACCTGTGCCGTTGGGAAGCGGCGCGCCATACGCCGAGGTGAACACAACGATCTCGTCGGCATCGGAGCAAAGAAGGTCGTGCGCGGGCGGAGCGATCGGCACGTCGCCCTCGTTGCCGCAGTTCATGGCACGTCCAGGCGTGCGGTTGAGGCCGTCTGCAACGATGGGAGCGGCTCCCTCGATGGCGACGCTGATCTCGGTCTCAACGTTGGTGAGGACGTCGGCGCAGAAGGAGAGCGGGCCGGCCGCCGCCTCGCTCACCACCTCGCCGCCGATCACGCTGATCCCGGCCGGGTCTCCCGGCGTCCCACCGGCCTCGTTGACGACAAAGAAGCCTCCGTTCACCGCGGCAAGCGCGTGCAAGCGGTCGGCGATCGAGGAGGTCGTCTCGCGGCCAGCGATCGAATCGGCGGCGAGGGCGGCGCCGATGGTGCCAGCAAACCGGGCGAGGTCGACAGCGAGCACGTTTACGACGAAGGGGCCCGAGACTGCGCCTCCATCCTCACCTGTGTGGCGAACGGCTGGATTGAAGCCCGCCGACCGAAGCGCCGGGCGGGGATACGACGCAGACATCAGTGCGCTCCGCAAGGAAACTGCCTGGTCTGCAAACGCTGGAGCAGTACCTCTGACGCGCCGGCTGGGAGAAATGCGGAGCCCCTGCCCGAAACGGGCCAACCTGCATGGGGCGATTGCGCCCGCCGCGAGCACACTCTCCCAGAGTGCGAGAGCCCTCTTCCTCCGAGAAGACGGTCTCCACCATGACGCGCGCTCTGGCGCCCATGCGTTTTGCCTTTTCCGGAGCGTCAGCCAACAAAGTTTTCGTCGCGGCGAAGGCAGCGCCATCTCCTGGACGAACAACGCATCCGCAGTCGTGGTCCAAGACCAGCCGCGCAATCTCGCCATCTTGGGCAGTCACGGCAACGATGGGTCGGCCCGCGGCAGCAATGCCGTAGAACTTACTGGGGACGATTAGGCCCTCCAGCTGAGGCCGAAGTGACACCCAGTGGAGGTCGGGCACCCAACGAAAGCGGCAGCTCCTCGTAACGCTGATACGGCCGGAAGACGCAATTTCTGCAGACCGCGTGAACGAATAGTTGCCTCGAGTTCCTTCCGCCAATAGTGATGAAGACGGGGTGGTCGAGTCCGCACACGCGCGAGCTGATGGAAGGCGCCCTCGCCGACACGCGCTTCGTCGACAGTCCCGCCCTCCGCATTAACGACCAGATCAAGCAGCGCCGCGAGCTCCCCGCGCGCCGTACCGCTGGCTTGGAATTCGAACAATGTCATGGACCTGTCAAACCGACGAAACACGACCGTCGTTTAGTGCGCCTCGGGGATGGGGTACAAACGAGGAGCACGCCGGATGGAGTCCATTCGTCTCTACGACCGCGCCATATCGCGTCTGTCGCGACGCGAGCTACTGAATGTCGGCTGGAAGCTCGGGCTCGGCGCGATCGCGTTGCCGATCGCCTCACGCTATGCGTGGGCCCAGCCCATCTTCATGAACTACCCTTTCACTATGGGCGTCGCCTCCGGCGATCCCTTACCCGACGGCGTTGTCCTATGGACGCGCTTGGCCCCGGATCCGCTCAATGGCGGCGGCATGCCGGCGGTGGCGGTCGAGGTCAGTTACGAAGTCGCCGCCGACCGAGGCTTCAACACCATCGTCCAGCGCGGAACATCGATTGCCCGGCCAGAGCTCGGCCACAGCGTTCATGTCGAGCTCGAGGGTCTCGAGCCGGCGCGCGAGTATTTCTACCGGTTCCGCGCCGGCGCCGAGGTGAGCCCGACCGGTCGCACCAAGACCGCCCCGGCTCCCGGCGCGTCGGTCGATCAGATCCGCTTCGGCGTCGCTGGCTGCAACCACTACGAGACGGGCTATTTCACGGCCTTCCGCCGAATGGCGGAGGAGAATTTCGACTTCGTCTTCCACACCGGCGACTACATCTACGAGGGCCGGGCCGACGGCGGCCGCAACAATCGTCTGCGCGAGCACAACGGGCTGGAGATCTACACGATCGTCGACTACCGGAACCGCTACGCCCTCTACAAGATGGACCCGGACTTCAGGGCGGTCCACGAGTCGGCGCCGTTCATTGTCTCGTGGGACGACCACGAGGTCGAGAACAACTACACCGAGGTCGACGAGAACGACATTCCGCGAGAGATCTTCGCGCTGCGCCGGGCCGCGGCATACCAGGCCTGGTACGAGACCATGCCGGTCCGGGTCAGCCAGATGCCGGTTGGCAGCCATCTCAACATGTATCGCCGCCTGCAGTTCGGGAACCTCATCGACTTCAACGTCCTCGACACACGGCAGTACCGCTCCAACCAGGCCTGCGGGGACGGCGCCCGCACCGATTGCGCGGAAGCGCTCGACCCGACCCGGACGATGCTCGGCTCGGAGCAGGAGCGCTGGCTGTTCGACAACCTCGCCACGGCCAAGGCACGGTGGACCGTGCTCGGCCAGCAGGTGCCGATCTTCGCCCGCGACTTCTCGGCCGCGTCCCCCAATGGCCAGTTCTCGATGGACAAATGGGACGGCTATGTCGCGGCGCGCAACCGCCTCGCCGACCGGCTGATCGAGACCGGCGCGCCGAACCCGGTCGCCTTCTCCGGCGACGTCCACCTCGCCTACGGGGCGGACCTCAAGACCGACTACACCGACCCGGATTCACGGACGATCGGCGTCGAGTTCACCAACACCTCCATCAGCTCCAACGGTGACGGAACCGACGTCGCGGGCAACTGGGAGCAGATCCGGGCCGATAATCCGCACATCAAGTACCACAGCGCCCGCCGCGGCTATATATCGGTCACCGCGACCAATGCCGCGATGCAGGCCGACTTCAAGATCCTCGACAAGGTCAGCGTTCCTAACCTCCCGGTCACGACCGGCGGCTCGCTCACCGTCGAGGCGGGCGTCCCCGGCGCTCACGCCACCTAAGCCACC
>WHTO01000136.1 GCA_009377665.1 Dehalococcoidia bacterium | reverse complement strand
ACATGATGAGTGCTTCATGAGTAAGACGCTGGCAGGCACGGACCGTGAAAAGCCCACCTGGTGATCCGGCCCCGGCGGTGGCCCGCCGCGCCGAGTTGCCGTCCGGGCGTGGCTCGATCTGCTAGCTTGGGTTCGGCTAGACAGGGCATGGCGTTATGCCCCACAACATCCAACAGTTCTCCATCGGCAACGTTTCTGCCTGGGCAATCACTGACGGCGAACTCGCGCTCGACGGCGGCTCCGTGTTCGGAGCCATCCCACGACGACTCTGGCAGCTCCGGACGGGGCCACCCGACCAGGACTACAGGCTGCGCCTGGGCCTCAACTGCCTGTTGTTGCGCTCCGATGGCAAGCTGATCCTCGTCGACACGGGCTCCGGGCCCGCTGCCGAGGGCGCGACGGACGATTCCGCGTCGGGGAAGCTGATGTGGAGCCTGGCCGCGCTCGGCGTGCCCCCGACGGATATCGAGGCTGTCGTCCTCACCCACCTCCATCCAGACCACACCGGCTGGGCAACCCGCCGTTCGGATCGGGGGCAGGTTCCTGTCTTCAGCAACGCGCGGTACTACATCCAGAAGGCCGAATGGGACTTCTGGACGCACCCCGAACAACTGGCCGAGAACCCTCACGTCAGGCGCGACGTGCTGCCCCTGGAGGCCACTGGTCGCTTCAAGCTCGTGAAGGGCGAAGCCGCGATCACCGACGAGGTGCGGCTGATTCCCACTCCCGGCCACACGCCGGGGCACCAGTCGGTGGCGATCTCCTCGGGACGCTCCAGCGGCCTTTATCTTGGCGACGCCGCCCACCATCACTCGATGATCGAGGAGCAGTGGGGGTCGGCGTTCGACCTCATGCCGCTCGAGGCGAGGAAGAGCAGGCGAATGCTGACCGACCTCGCCCTGCGCGAGGATGCCCTCGTCATCGGCCCCCATTTCGCCTTTCCCGGGCTGGGCCGGCTGCGTGAAGAAGAGGGACGCCTGCGCTGGATCCCGGAGGATGGTACCGCCGCCGCGCTACCGCAGGAAGGCACGCCCGTCCGCCGCTTCCGCTTCCTCCCGGGCTGAGCCCTCATGCTGAGCGGCGCTCGCCTGGCGTCGCCGCCGGGACTGCGGCACTCGGTCAAGGGCGCCGGTCTACGGCTCGCGGTCCCGAGCTCGCGTCTCTTAAGTCCGGCATTGTGCCGAATATCGCGATGATGCTTTCGGCCGTGGCAGGGCAAGGTACCAACGAACGGCATTCTCCACGGCCCGCTCCCTCGATACGCCGGGATGACGCTCGAGAAGCGCACGAAGGCCTTCCTCGTTTATGTCGACTGCTTCGATCAAAGGCGCAGTATCGCGCGTCGTCGCCGGGGAGGCGACTGCGAGTGCTCGAGGATGGCTCGTTACCACTCGAACCTGTTCGCTGTGTCGCATAATTGTGCGTAGAAGGAAGGAATCAGGAAGTGAGCCGAGTGAAGGCCGTAAAGCTTAGCGACGAAGCCATCAACGCGCGTCTCGTGGAGTACGAGAGCCGCTTCGGCATGGCGAGCACTGAATTCTACGAGCGCTTCACAAAGGGCGAGCTAGAACACGAGGGGCACACGAGAGATTACACGAGATGGGCCACCCTCATAGCCTTCCGGCGGGAAAGAACCAGGGCCCACGCTTAGTCCTCGGTGGAGATTGAGGACTACTTCAATGAGCTCGTCCTGAAGCTGGAACAGCATACCGGCGGGTCATTCAAACCGCAGATCGAAATCGAATACGAGGACGAGGAGTGGGGAGCGTTAGACGATACCCTGCACCTCCCGGGTGGCTTCAGGCTGGATATAAACCTGTCGGTCGATATGCGCCCTCAGCCCGCTCGCCGGGCCTATCCCGCCTGGAGGCTGTACGCCTTCCAGCTTCGGGATCCGCAAGACCAACTAATCTGGCGCTTCGACGATTGGCCTCATCATCCAGGCTTCTCTGGATTCCCTCACCACAAACACAATGGCGCAGACGGTAACGCCAGCGAGGGCAGAATCGCCAGCATCAGACAGTTACTCGATGTAATCGAGGGGTCCCTTCCACAGACAAGTCATTCTGATCAGACTCCATAATTTCGGCGCGTTCGCCATGTTACAGGAACACCTTGACCGAAGAACTGCCCTCATATGCCGCGCGGTCACGGTCGGCAACGGGTGTAGTAGGCTAACCTGCTGGTATGCCCCGGAACCACTTCAAGGTCGGTAAGCTCGCCTTCACCGTGGTCTCGGACGGGGAGATCAAGCTGGACGCCGGGGCGACCTTCGGCGTCGTGCCGCGCGTCCTCTGGGAGCCCCACGCCGGCCAGCTCGACGACCAGCACCGGCTGACGATGGGCCTGAACTGCGTCCTTCTGCAGAGCGCCGGCAACACGGTCCTGATCGAGACCGGCAACGGCAACAAGCGGGGCAACCCCAACGAGGGCGGCGGCGAGCTCCTGGAGGCCCTGGTTGCCGAAGGGGTCCGCCCGGAAGACGTGGACATCGTCATCAACAGCCACCTCCACGCCGACCACTGCGGGTGGAACACCCGTCTCGACGGGGACCGGGCCGTGCCCACTTTCCCCAGGGCGCGCTACATCGCCCAGGAGAAGGAGTGGCGGGACGCCACCAACCCCAACGAGCGAACTCGGGCCACCTACCTCCAGGACAACCTCAAGCCCATCGAGGAGTCCGGGCAGCTGGAGCTGGTCGACGGCGAGAAGCAGATCACGCCCGAGATCAGGCTGCTCCCCCAGCCCGGTCACACCGCGGGGCACTGCGGGATCCTGATCGAGTCCGATGGCGAGCGCGCGCTGTACCTCGGCGACCTCGTCCAGCACAAGATGCACCTCGAGCGCTTCCCCTGGATCGCCTCGTTCGACGTCCTGCCCCTCGTGGCCCTGGAGACGAAGAAGGAGGTCATCGGCCGCGCGCTCGCCGAGAAGACGATGCTGATTGTCTCCCACCAGCCGTTCCCGGGCGTCGGCTTCATGAAGCAGGAAGGAAAATTCAGGGTCTGGGAGCTGGTGCAAGACTGATGAGCGAGCAGCTGCGTGAAAGCCCGCTCGGCGACAGGCACAGGGCGCTGGGCGCCCGCATGGTGCCCTTCGCCGGCTGGTCGATGCCGATCCAGTACGGCGGCATCGTCGAAGAGCACCACGCCGTCCGCCGCGAGTCCGGGGTCTTCGATGTCTCGCATATGATGCGGGCAATCGTCAGCGGGCCCCAGGCCGCCGCCGCCATCCGCTCGATGGTCACCTACGATGTCACGCAGCTGGCGCCGGGTCGCGGTCACTACTCGCTCATGTGCGACGAAGACGGTGGCATCCTCGACGACCCTTACATCTACTGCCTCGCCGCCGACCGGCTGTTATTCGTCGGCAACGCCTCGAACGGCGAGCGCGACTTCGCGACGCTCCAGGAGGCAGTCGGGAATTTCGACGCCGGCGCCGAGCTGATTACGCAACAGTCCGTCATGCTGGCGGTCCAGGGTCCGGACGCCGTGGCCACCAGCAGGTCAGTGGTCGGCGATGCCCTGGCCGAGGTCGGAAAGAGACGCTGCATCGAGACCACCTTCGAAGGCGCAGCGTTGTTCGTCTCCCGCACCGGCTACACGGGTGAGGACGGGTTCGAGTTCGTCATCGACGCCGAGGCCGGCCCAACGCTGTGGGACCGCCTGCTGGCCGCCGGGGCCAAGGCCGCCGCGCTGGGCGCCCGCGATACCCTCCGCCTCGAGGCGGCGCTGGCCCTATACGGCAATGACATCAGCGAGGAGACCAATCCTTTCGAGGCCAGGCTGGACTGGGTGGTCGACCTGGACGACGGCGCCGACTTCCGGGGTCGGGAGGCGCTGCTGGACGCCCGGAGCTATGAGCCCGCCACCGTCCTCTCCTGCATCAAAGCGCTCGGGCGAGGAGTGCCTCGCCACGATTGCGCCGTCTTCGTCCGGGACAGCGAACAGGGCCGGGTCACCAGCGGCACGTTTTCACCGACCCTCGGCTATGGCATAGCGATGGCCTACATCCAGCGGCACCTGGCCGAGCCCGGCACGAAGGTGCAGATAGACGTCCGTGGCCGGCCGCTCTCGTCCGAAGTGGTCGAGCGTCCGTTCTATCGTGGAGGCGCCAGGGCACAGGGCCGTCTAGTCATAGCCTGAGGGGTGCGACTCGCGCCATGCCAGGGCGTCGCGAGCCATCGCGGCGAGGTCGCGCGCAGGCTGCCAACCGAGCTCGCTGCGCGACTTTTCCACTGATGCCACGAGTACCGCCGGGTCGCCCGGGCGGCGCTGCCCACGCACGAAGGGGACTTCCCGCCCAACGGCGCCCTCGACAGCCCTGACCACTTCGAGGTTCGAGTAGCCGCGTCCGCCGCCAACGTTGAAGGCGCCGGCGACGGGCTTCTCCAGTGCCAGCACGTGAGCCTGGGCGAGGTCGAGGACGTGGACGTAGTCGCGGACGCAGGTGCCATCGGGCGTCTGGTAGTCGAAGCCATTGATCGTCAATCCTTTGCGTCCCAGCGCCGCATCGACGACGTTCGGCAACAGGTGCGCTTCCGGGTTGTGCGCCTCGCCCAGGGCTGGCGTGGCGCCGGCGGCGTTGAAGTAGCGAAGGCCGACCCAGCGGAAATCGAAGCGATCCGCGTAGGCCTCGATCAACCGTTCTGCCAGCAGCTTGGTTTCGCCGTAAGGGTTGACGGGGTTGCGTTCCGAGCTCTCGACGATCGGCGTAAACAGCGGCTCGCCATAGACCGCTGCGCTGGAGCTGAAGACGAGCGTCTGCAGGTTGCCGTGGTCGGCCACGGCGTCGAGGAGGACCTGCGTACCACCGACGTTGACCTGGTAGTAGTGCGCCGGCTGCTCAACCGACTCGGCGACCGCGATCAGACCAGCGAAATGGACAACACCTTCGACGCCCTCGGTCGCCTCCCAGAGGGACTTGAAATCGTGCAGCTCGCCGTCCACCAGCCGGGCGTCCGGATGGACGGCCCTGCGGTAGCCGGTGGAGAGGTTGTCGTAGACCGTGACGTGATGGCCCCGCTCGAGGAGAGCGGCCACCGTCACGCTGCCAATGAACCCCGCGCCGCCGGTTACGAGGACCCGCATCAGCAGGCGCGCCGCGCCGTCTGCGTCATGTGGCCTGGCAGACCGCCGATGACCACTAGGCTTCGATTGTCTTGAAGACCAGGCAGGCGTTCTGCCCGCCGAAACCAAAGCTGTTCTTCAGGATGACCCGTGGGTCTGCGCGGCGTGCCTCGTTGGGTACATAGTCCAGATCGCACTCGGGGTCGGGGTTCTCGTAGTTGATCGTCGGCGGCAGCATGCCGGTCTCGATTGCCTTCACACAGGCTATGGACTCGATGGCGCCCGAGGCTCCGAGCGCGTGACCGACCATCGACTTGGTTGAGCTGACGGGGACCTGGTAGGCCGACTCACCGAAGACCGCCTTGATGGCGGCGGTCTCGGACGAGTCGTTCAGGGGAGTCGACGTGCCATGGGCGTTGATGTAGTCGACCTCGTCCGTCGAGATACCGGCGTCGGCGAGCGCCCAGCGCATGGTCCGCGCGGCGCCCTCCCCATCGGCGCACGGCGCCACGATGTGATACGCGTCGGCCGAGGCGGCGTGTCCGGCCATCTCAGCCATGACGCGCGCGCCACGCGCGCGGGCGTGGTCTTCACTCTCCAGCACAAAGATGGCCGCGCCCTCCGAAGCGATGAAGCCGTCGCGCTGGCTGTCGAACGGCCGGCTGGCGCGTTGGGGCTCGTCGTTGCGCGTGCTCAACGCCCGCAGCACGCAGAAGCCGGCCACGCCGGTCTCCGAGATCGCGGCTTCCGTGCCGCCGGTCAGCACGACGTCCTGCTTGCCGGTGCGGATCAGCTCGATCGCTTCGCCCATGGCCTGCGTTGATGCCGCGCAGGCGGTGATGTGTGTGTTCAGGTAGCCCTTGGCGCCGAATTGGATGGCCACCTGGGCCGCTGCCATGTTGGCCAGCATCTTGGGCAGGAAGAGGGGGTCGATGCGCATCCCACCTTTGCGGTCGATGTCGCGGACCGCCTCCTCAACGTCCTGGAGCGCGCCGATGCCGTTGCCGAGCACGACGCCGACGCGCTCTCGATCTTCGTTATCGAGGTCGAGTTCGGCGTCCGCGATCGCCATCTTCGCAGTGGCGACCGCGAACTGGCCGAAGCGGGCCATTCGCCGCGCTTCGCGACGCTCCATGTAGTCCTCGGCGTTGAAGCCGCGCACCTCGCCCGTGATCCGCGACGGATACTTCTGCAGCACGTCTTTAGGGATCAGCGTCGTGTGGTCGATGCCCGACTTCCCGGCCAGGGCGTTGCGCCAGAACTCCTCGACAGTGTTGCCGATTGGTGTCAGGGCGCCCATGCCCGTGATCATCACGCGTCGGTAGCCGTTGTTTGTGGTCAAGAAATCCCCCCGTCGATTCTACGCGGGAGGCTTGCCAGAGGTCGCGCCGGATAGACCAAGGACATGCGCCCTCGCCTCCGCGACGGCGGCGAAGGAGCCGGCGACGACGACCCACGCCTTTTCCGCTGCGAGCGCTCTTGCGCCGTCGACGGCGTCTGCTATGCCGAGGGCCTGCCCGACCGGGACGTCGTGGTCCTGGAATGCTCGTATGACGTCGCCCAGGGCGGCGGCCCTCGGGTGACGGGCGGGCGCGGCGATGACCTCGCGGCACACGGGCGCCAACAGAGCAGCCATCTCCTCCAGCCTCTTGTCGGCCAGCGGCGAGAACACCAGCAGCACCTCCCGCGCGCCGATCTCCTGCAGCGTCGCCGCCAGCGCCCGCACGGAGTCCTCGGTGTGTGCAACATCGACCATCAGTGGCGGCTCGCGCTTGAGCACCTCCTGGCGCCCCGGAAGCCGTATCGACCTCAGCGCCCGTCGTACTCTGCCGGGGTCCAGGTCGCCGACAAGTAGCTCGCAGGCCCGGATGGCAGCAGCCGCATTGTCAGCCTGGCGCCGGCCCAACAACGGCAGGTCTACCTCATAGC
>WHTO01000135.1 GCA_009377665.1 Dehalococcoidia bacterium | reverse complement strand
AAACAGGATGCCGAGAGCGACGACGACGTATCAGCGACCACCAACCGCACCGCGCCCGCCAAAAGCGGAGAAGCCTCGGGGGGAGCGGCCGCGTGCGCTGGCGGCGGACGGCCCCGGGGACCGGCTGGTCGGCATCATCAAGCGGGCCGAGGAGACGCTGTTCGTGCCCGCCTTCAGCGCGCTGATCTCGTCACCCGTCTGGGGCCCGGCGGCGGGAATCGCCCTCGGCTGGCCGCTCTGGCTGACCGCGCTCGTCAGCGCCGTCCCGGCCGTCGCTCTGTTCGCCGCGGGCTTCCTGCACTACGCCCTCAGGCGCTGGACGAGCCTCAAGCGGTCGCGCGCCACATCCTTCGAGCCTTCCTTGATCGCGCTCGTCCTGCTGGCCGGCGTGGCCCTGCCGCTGGTCGCCCACTACTCGAGCTGATTCGCGGCGGACGCGATGGACGCAGCCGATAGACCGGCGGCGTTCGGCGGGCCAAACTTAGGGGGAAATCCCATGTCGAAGTTCCAGGCGTTCGCCCTGGCGACAACGCTCGCCACGTTCGGTCTCGTGGTCCTCGGTGGTATCGTCCGCGTCACGGACAGCGGCCTCGGCTGCCCCGACTGGCCGCGCTGCCACGGAAGCTTCATTCCCCCGGCCGAAACCGAGATCTGGATTGAGTGGTCACACCGGCTGGCGGCGTCCGTGATCGGCGCGGCCATCCTTGGACTGGCCATCGCCGCCTGGCGCAGCCAGCGTTCCAATCGGCTGGTCGTCTGGACCGCGGGGATATCGCTGATTGTCCTCGTTGGCCAGGTGACCCTGGGCGCCATCGCGGTGGAACGTGAGCTGCCCCCGGAGATCGTTGCATTGCACCTGGTGACGGGCCTGGCCCTGCTCTCGACGCTGATCGTCGTAACGGTCGCGGCTTTCAGGGGCACGCCGGGGGCGCTGCGGCTGCCGTGGTCAGCGGCACGCCGTGGCCTGCCGCTCCTGGCCGGGACCTTTGCCGTCACCGTCGTTGTGATGTGGCTCGGCGCCTACATGACCGAGAGCACAGCGGCCTACGCCTGCGATGGCTGGCCGCTCTGCAACGGCGCCGTCATCCCGGAGTTTGACTCGGCCGTGCGCATCCACTGGACTCATCGCCTGCTCGTGGTCGTGCTGGGTGTCCTGCTGGCCGTCTGCACCCATCGTGCACGCAAAGACCAGGGCCGCGGCAGCACCGCGCACCGGCTGGCGCTGGCGCTCGGAGTCCTCTTCGCGGCCCAGGTGCTGGTCGGCGCCGGCAACGTCTGGACGGACATGTCCCAGTACACGTCGATCACTCATCTCGTGCTGGGGTCGCTGATCTGGGCAGGCCTCATACTGCTGATCGCCGAGTCGCTCTACGCCCCGGCAGAGCGCGCGCCGGACAGGCGCACCTCGCGGCAGTCGTTGGCGCCGTCGCCGGGTGCAGGCACGTGACCACGCTCGCCCTGGGCAGGGCAAGCGTCATCCAGATCCTGACCGCCTATGTGCAGCTGACCAAGCCGCGGATCATCCTTTCGCTGCTGATCACGACCGTCCCCGCGATGGTGCTGGCTGCCGGCGGCTGGCCGGACACCGGCCTCGTGGTGGCTACGCTGGTCGGCGGGACGATGGCGGCGGGCGGAGCCAACGCGATCAACATGTACGTCGATCGCGACATCGACCAGATAATGGGCCGCACGCAGGGCAGGCCCTTGCCGAGCGGCCGCGTGCGGCCAGAGCAGGCCTTGATCTTCGGAGCAGGGCTGGGGGTTACCTCGTTCGTGCTGATGACGGTCGCGGCCAATATGTTGAGCGCCGCTCTGGCCCTCTTCGGCTTGCTCTTCTATGTCTTTGTTTACACCCTGTGGCTGAAGCGCTCGACGCCGCAGAACATCGTGATCGGGGGGGCGGCAGGCGCGATGCCGCCGCTGGTTGGCTGGGCGGCGGTCACCGGCGACGTGGGCCTGCCGGCGATCATAATGTTCGGCATAATCTTCGTCTGGACGCCGCCCCACTTCTGGGCCCTCGCCCTGAACCTGGAGACCGACTATGCCCGGGCGGGCGTGCCGATGATGCCGGTGGTCGCCGGCGAGGCGAGCACGCGTCGTCAGATTCTTGTCTACGCCTTCATCCTCGTGGCGCTGACCCTGTTGCTGCTCCCGTTCGCCGACGTTTCATACTTCTACCTGGGTTCAGCCCTGACGTTGGGAGCCATCTTCATCTACCTGTCCTACCGCCTCTGGCGCGCGCCCACGCGGCGGGCAGCACAGGGGCTGTTCGCCTATTCACTGGTTTACCTCGCGCTGCTCTTTACCGCGGTTGCGGTGGATACTGTGATCAGCCGCGTCTGATAGACCCTGGTAAAACTGCCTGAGGAGGGGCGATGAGCGAGTCCACGCAGTTGCGTCACGCTGTCGAGATGATGCACGAAGGCGAGCACGAAGAGCACGGCGAGCATATCCACCTCCCGGGACCGAGCATCTGGCCGGTCGTCCTGGCCGTGGGCATTTTCCTCATCGCGATGGGCCTTGTCGCCCACCTCGCCTTTGCCGGGGCGGGTTTCGTGATCGTTCTTGTCGGGGTGGCGGGCTGGATCTATGAGACACGGGCGCAGGCGCTCGATGTCGAGGGCCTGGAGAACCCGCACTGGGTGCATTCCGTGCTCTTCCAGTACATGGCCGAGAAGGAGCCTGACGTGGCGCGGCCCGGCGGGTTGCGCGGTTTGATCGACCAGCACCTGGTCGCGCTCAAGTCCGTCCCCGGTTGCATCGATCAGCAGGTCCTGCGCACCGCCAACCACGAGGGTCCAGTCCAGGTCATCGTCTCCTCGACGTGGAAGGACGCTGACGCGCTCGCCGACTACGAGGAGAGCGAGGCCAGCCTCGAAGCCCTGGTGCAGGAGAGCGACGTCATCGTCCAGACCAGCCTTCAGGTCTACGACCTGCAAGAAGCCGGCTAGCCCCCCGCGCACAAGGGCACAGGGCTGCAAGGCGCCGCTGACCGTCAGCGGATACAGCGTTGTTGCCAATACCCGGTCCGGAACGGTCGCAGCGTTAAGGGCCCAGGTCGAGGCCGACGCTGAGAAACCTCACCCCGCCCGCCTGCGGCGGGCCACCCCTCTCCGCAAGCAGAGAGGGGTTCACTGACGACCGGCTCAGGGCACGAACCGGGTGGTCTCGCAGTTGACGGCTGTGTCGCCGAGGCCGACGCTGCCGTTGCAGAAGTCGGTGCCGGGGCCGCCGTTCAGGTGGTCGGGCCCGGGGCCACCCGTCAGGATGTCGTTGCCGGCGAGGCCGACCAGCGTGTCCACTCCTCCGAAACCCCACAGCCGATTGGCCGCGTTGCTAGTGCGCAGCCCGTCGTCGCCGGACGAGCCGCTGGCGTCTTCGATCGCGATCAGGGTGTCGTTGCCCTGCCCGATCGCCGTGCCGGCGGCAAGATTGACATTGACCGGCGGGGTGCCCCCGTAGAGCGCGCGGTCGCGTCCGGGGCCGCCGTTGACGGTGTCGCTGTCCTCGTTGCCGGCGATCAGGTCGTTGCCGCCCAGCCCGCAGATCACGTCGTCGCCGCCGCGCCCCCTGATGAAGTCGTTGCCAAGCGTGCCCTGGATCACGTCTTTGCCATTTGTACCCACCGTCGGCTGGCCGGGCACCGCGAAGATCGTCGCGAGCTGACCCATGCACCTGGGCCACTCGTTGACCGCGAGGACGCAGTTGGGGTCGTTGCAGTGCATCACCTTAAGGTCGCCGTTCGTCCCATCGAAGTAGCTGACGACCGGAAAGCCGCGGGCATTGAGAGCGAGCGAGGTGTAGTCGCCAACAACGCCTTCGCTGTCGGGTGAGGCGATGCTCTCGTTATTGCCGAAGCAGTCCTGGTCGTTGCAGCGCAGAATCTTGAGGTCGCCGTTTGTTAAGTCCTGGTAGCTCACAACCGGGAAGCCGGAAGCGTCGAGCGCCAGCGAGGTGTCGAGGCCGACGACGTCGGCGGTGTCGGGTGAGGTGATACTCTCGTCGCCGCCGGCGCAGTTCTGGTCGTTGCAGTGCATCACCTTCAGGTTGCTGTTGCTCGCGTCGTAGTAGCTGATGACGGGAAAGCCCGAAGCATCGAGCGCCAGCGAGGTGTACCGGCCGACGTCGCCGGCGGTGTCGGGAGAGGTGATGCTCTCGTCGTCGCCGGCGCAGTTCTGGTCGTTGCAGTCATCACCTTGAGTTCACCCGTGTCGCCACGGTGGTAGGCGATGACGGGAAAGCCGCTGGCGTCGAGCGCCAGGGACGGCTCTGAGCCCCTCCTGCCGGTGTCGGGAGCGGTGATGCTCTCGTCGTCGCCGGCGCAGTACTGGTCGTTGCAGTGCATCACCTTGAGTTCACCCGTGTCGCCACGGTGGTAGGCGATGACGGGGAAGCCGCTGGCGTCGAGGACCAGCGAGGTGTCAAAGCCGACGTTCCCGACAGTGTCAGGTAATGTGATGCTCTCGTCGCCGCCCGCGCATCTGGGGTCGTTGCAGTGCATCACCTTGAGGTCGAACCCGGGACCCATGTAGCTGACAACCGGGAAGCCGTTGGCATCCAGCGCCAGCGACGTGTGCTGACCGGTTAAGCCTTCGCTGTCCGGCGATTGGATGCTGTCGGCGCGGGCGGTTTGCGCCCCGTCGAGGATGGCGATGGCCAAAAGCGCCGCCGCGGCGACGATCGCCCAGAGATGGCGCGCTCGCAAAACGGGGAGCATGGTGCACCTCCTGGATCGCTGCTGGCCGCTGACTACGAAGTATACCCTCTGCTGTCAGCAGCCCCTCAGCCCCGATCTGGTTGTAGGCGGCTCCTCTCGGGATTACGGTGGCCTGCCCGCGGCGGCCTTCGGTTCGCGCACGCCGCCAACCCCAGCCTCGTGGCGGGACGATAGGACGAACCCGGCCAGCAGCAGACCCGATCCCGCCGCGATAACGAAGCCCCCGATGAGGAAGCCCACCGAGAGTGAGTGGGCGTCGGCGATGGTGCCCAGGAGTGGCGCGAAGGCCGACGCCAGGAGGGCGTTCGAGATCAAGGCCGCCGACATGATGGTCGCTCGCTGATCGCTGCCAATGCGCCGGTTCAGCATATCGAGGATGACCGGCAGAGCCATCGCGCTGCCCATGTTGATGAAGAGGAACATGAAGAAGGCGCCGAGCGAGTTCCATACGCCGAGGACGAAGAACCCCGCGCTCATCGACGCCGCCACGGCGAACAGGAAGCGATTCTCACCCAGCCGGGCGCTGAACCAGACCGCTGTCAGGGCGCCGATCACAGCCATCACGCGCGCCGGGGCCTGCAGGTAGCCCACGTCGCCCAGCGCCACGCCGTGACCACTCAGGAACGGCTGGAAGAAGACGCCGGTAACCATCGTACCGATGGTCAGGAACCCGTACAGCCCGAGCAAGAAAGGCATCCCAGGGCTGCTGCGGGCGGCGGCGAAGGTGTCTTTGAGGAAGCCGATGACGCTGCGGCTCACGAAGATTCCAGTCTTGTAGTCGGGCTCATGGAGGGTCAACGCCACACCGGCCGCCACGAGTGACGCGATCGCGCTGATCTGGATGGCCACGTCTAGGCCGATAGCCGCCGCGAGCGGGGCGCCGGTCAGGAGGCTCGCAAGGATCGCCAGGTTGAAGACGGCGTTGTATTTGCCCGAGACGCGCTGGAACTCGTCCTCGCGTTTCAGCTGGCGGAGCGTGTCATAGATCAGCGCCGTGTCGGCCGACATCGGGATGGCCATACCCCACGCCCAGAGCAGGTAGGTCACGAAGAGCGGCCAGAAGCTGTCGACGGTCCCGAAGGCGAAGACGACCGCGGCGTTGATCAGCACGCCGACGACCAGCACTGGTTTGCGGCCCACACGGTCGGCGAACACGCCGGCCGGGATCTGGACGACCATCATCGAAACGAAGAACAGGCCTTCGATCACGGCGACCTGTGTGAACGAGAAGCCCCTCAGGTCGGTGAGGTAGAGGACCCAGATCGGCCACCAGAACTG
Source organism: Dehalococcoidia bacterium (assembly GCA_009377665.1). Lineage (GTDB taxonomy): Bacteria > Chloroflexota > Dehalococcoidia > WHTO01 > WHTO01 > WHTO01. The sequence continues at coordinate 1,004 of WHTO01000135.1, read as the reverse complement.
GAAGTTCTGGAAGAAGCGGAAGAGGTACATCTTGCGGATGTTGGACTCGAGGCGAGCCGTGTCGGCCATCGTTCGAGCTTACCGCCGCCCGTAGCTGTAACGGCTAAGAACTGCCGCGGCGTCTCTGCCAGTCCGCCATAGGGCTATTCGTCGCGAACAGAATCTCTCCTGTGACTCGGAGCGAGGTGGTGACGCCGTGCCTGCCGAATTCCACGGAGTAATGCCGGGCGTGATTGATGGCACGGCATCCGAGCGGTCAGATGCGCCGAACCATACCAGCGCCGTGCATCGTGCCCACGCCGCGTCGCTCGCCCTACGGTACGCCGATAACGACTTCGCAGCGCAGGGCGCTGTCGCCGTCGCGGCCCTGAGGCAGCGGTGACGGCAGCCCGCCGTTGCAGACATCGCGCCGCCCCGCGCCGCCGTCCATGTGGTCAACGCCGGGCCCGCCGAGCAACCGGTCGTTCTGACCGTCCCCGAACAGGCTGTCATCGCCGGGGCCGCCCACGAGGCGGTCGAAGCCCTGGCCGCCATGCAACTCGTCGTCGCCGCCCTCGCCGAGCAGCGTGTCGTTGCCGGTCCCGCCAAAGATGATGTCGTCGCCGCCGCCGGCGCGGATGATGTCGGGGTCGGGTGAACCGACGATCACGTCGTCGCCCGCTGTGCCGATGATGACACCGCTGCGGCCCCAGATGGTGGCCCGCTGGCCCTGGCAGAAGGGCCTGTGGTCGCGCGGGTCGCAGGCATCGCCGATGCCGTCGCGATCCTCGTCGGCCTGGCCCGGGTTGGCCACGTCGGGGCAGTTGTCCTGGGCGTTGACGACGCCGTCGCCGTCGCGGTCGTTGTCGCAGGCGTCGCCGACGCCGTTACCGTCCGCGTCTGCCTGGTCGGCGTTAGGTGTACTGAGCACAGAGGTTGGTGACAGCCCGGGTGAATGAAAGGGGCCTCCGACGGAACGTGTGATTGTACGAATCACCGTCCGAGGAGGCCCCATGCACCGTAAC
>WHTO01000134.1 GCA_009377665.1 Dehalococcoidia bacterium | reverse complement strand
GCACCGCCGCCTCGATCATCAGGCTGCGCGCGCGCAGCTTGTCCCCCATGGCCTCGATGGCGGACGGGGACGGGCCGATAAACGTGATATCGGCGGCCGCGCAGGCCTCAGCGAAGGCCGCGCTCTCTGAGAGGAATCCGTAACCCGGATGAATGGCCTCGGCCCCGGCCTCCCGGGCAGCCGCAATGACGGCCTCGGCATCAAGATAGCTTCGGGCTGCGGGGGCGGGACCGATCGCTATCGCCCGGTCAGCGCCGCGCACGTGCAGCGCGTTCCTATCGGCCTCGGAGTAGACCGCGATCGTTTCGATGCCCAACCGGCGGCAAGTGTGGATGATCCGGCAGGCGATCTCGCCTCGGTTGGCGATCAGTATGCGGGAGAGCATCACATCCGGAAGATGCCGAAGTCGGTCTCGGGGATCGGCGCGTTGAGCGACGCGGCGATGCCAAGCGCGAGGTGCATGCGGGTGTCCAGCGGGTCGATCACGCCGTCGTCCCAGAGCCGCGCCGTGCTGTAGTAGGCGCTGCCCTCCTCGCCGTATTTCGCCAGCGTCGGCGCCATGAACTCGTCGGCTTCCTCGTCGGTCATGTCACGGCCGTCGGCCCGCAGGTTATCGCGCCGCACGGTGAGCAAAACGTTGGCGGCCTGCTCGCCGCCCATCACTGAGATCTTGGCGTTGGGCCACATCCAGAGGAAGCGCGGAGAGTAGGCGCGGCCGCACATCGCGTAGTTGCCGGCCCCGAAGGAGCCACCGATAACGACCGTGAACTTCGGCACGCGGGCGCAGGCCACGGCCGTGACCATCTTGGCGCCGTGCCTGGCGATGCCTTCGTTCTCATAGCGTTTGCCAACCATGAAGCCCGTTATGTTCTGAAGAAAGACCAGCGGTATCTTCCGCTTTGCGCACAGCTCGATGAAATGCGCGCCCTTGACAGCGCTCTCGGAAAAGAGGATGCCGTTATTGCCGACGATTCCGACGGGATACCCCATGATCCGTCCGAATCCGCAGACGAGCGTCGGCCCGTAGAGGGCCTTGAACTCGTGGAATCGGCTGCCGTCGACCAGGCGGGCTATGACCTCGTGGATGTCGAAGCTTTTCCGGGGATCCTCGGGCACGAGGCCGTAGATCCCCTCGGGCTCATAGAGCGGGGGTTCGGGCTCGGCGACCGTCCAGGGCAGGTCGACGCGCGATGGGGCGTTACTCAGCACCGAGCGCGCAATGGCGAGCGCCTCTTCGTCGTTGCGGGCAAAGTGGTCGGCGACGCCAGAGATCTCGGTGTGGATCCGCGCACCGCCAAGTTCCTCCGGCGTTACTTCCTCGCCGGTCGCGGCCTTAACGAGGGGTGGCCCGCCGAGGAATATCGTGCCTGTGCCCTCAACGATCACGGCTTCGTCGCTCATCGCCGGCACGTAAGCCCCACCCGCCGTGCACGAACCCATCACGACGGCGACCTGGGGGATGCCCTTCGCCGACATGTTGGCCTGGTTGTAGAAAATGCGTCCGAAGTGCTCGCGGTCGGGGAAGACATCGGCCTGCAACGATAGGAAGGCGCCGCCCGAGTCGACCAGGTAGATGCAGGGCAGGTGGTTCTGCTCGGCGATCTCCTGCGCCCGCAGGTGTTTCTTCACCGTCATCGGGAAGTAGGTGCCGCCCTTAACCGTGGCGTCGTTTGCGATGACCATCACCTGGCGGCCGGCAACTTGGCCCACACCGGTTATCACGCCCGCTGACGGCGCGTCGCCGCTGTACATCTCCCAGCCGGCGAGCGGACTGAGTTCCATGAATGGCGTAGCTGGATCGAGGAGCATCTCGACGCGCTCACGCGCCGGCAGTTTGCCCCGCGACCGGTGACGCGCCACCTGGTCGTCGCCCCCGCCGCGCGCCACCGTTGCCAGGCGCTCGCGCAGAAGCTCCACGCTGCGGCGCTGGAAGTCCGTGTTCTGTCGAAACTCGTCCGAGGTTGGCGAAACGCTGCTGGGCAGCAACGGAAGGTCGTTCAACTGTGGAAAGTGCTCGGTCATGGCGATTGCCCTCCGGGGTCTCCCGCTGCGCGCCGGCGCGCGACGCTAGTTGAGGAGCTCACGGGCGATGATCATGCGGCGGATCTCAGAGGTCCCGGCGCCGATCTCGAGCAGCTTGGCGTCGGCGAGCATGCGTCCAATCGGCGACTCGTTGAGGTAGCCATAGCCGCCCTGGATCTGCATCGTCTCGAGGCAGACGCGCGTCGCCATCTCTGCGGAGAAGAGGATCGCCGCAGCCGCGTCCATGCTGGTCGCCGCGCCCTGCTGCCAGCGCACAGCCGCCCTGTAGGTGAGCAGACGGGCGGCTTCGATTGACGTGTACATGTCGGCCAGCTTCGACTGGATCATCTGGAAGTCGCCGATAGGGCGGCCAAACTGCTTGCGCTGCTTTGCGTAGGCCGTTGCCATCTGCAGCGCCTCTTCGGCGATGCCGAGGGGCTCTCCGGAAAGGAAGATGCGCTCCGAGTCGAGGCCGTTGAACATCACGGCCACGCCCTCGTTCTCGAGGCCCAGGAGGTTTCCAGCCGGCACCCGACAGTCGTCGAAAACCAGCTCGCCCGTCGGCGAGGCACGGTGGCCGAACTTTTCGAGCTTGCGCGAGACGGAAAACCCGGCGAAACCGGACTCGACGATGAACGCGCTGATCCCGTGGGAGTTAGCCGACGGGTCCGTCTTGGCATAAACGATCAACGTTTGCGCCACCGGCCCGTTCGTGATGAACATCTTGGTGCCGTTCAGGACGTAGTCATCGCCGTCGCGAACCGCTCTGAGCTGCAGGCTAACTGCGTCCGAGCCCGCCTCAGGCTCGGTGATGGCGAGCGCGCCTATGGCGCTGCCGCTGCACAGAGCCGGCAGGTAGGTCTGCCGCTGCCGATCGCTGCCGTTGCGAAGCAGGTTCTGGGCGCAAAGGTTGGTATGCGCCCCATAGGACAGCGCGACCGATCCGGACACCCGCGCTATCTGCTCGATGCAGACGACGCCGGCGAGCAGGTCGAGACCAGAGCCGCCGCACTCCTCGGGGATGCCGACACCCAGCACGCCGAGGTCGCCGAGCTGGGACCAAAGGTCCGGAGGGAACATCCCATCCGCCTCCATCTGCTCGACACGGGGTCCAATCTCGTTGCGGCTGAAGCTAAGGACGCTGTCGCGGAGAAGGCGGTGGGCCTCCGGAAGGTCGAAGTCCATCGCCCCTCATGGTACCACCGGCTACCCGTTGCCGAAGTAGCACAAGGGCATCAACAGGTGGCTTTGCGTGAGCCGGACTCGCCCGCCGTAAGCGGACAAGTTTACGGCGCTCCCCCGGAACGTGCTTGGGCCCGGGCGTTGTCCGGCCGACGTGCACGTCCGCGGAAGGCACCGGAGGTAAGCTGGATGCATGGTCGCGAGCCGGCAAACACTCGAGGACGAGTATGGGGCGCGATTCTCCGGCTCGCGACGGCTGCACGAACGGGCGCGCGAGACGCTGGTCGATGGACTGACCCATGACTCGCGTCGCGCACTGCCCTTCCCGATCTACGTGGAGCGCGCCGCCGGGTCCCGCAAGTGGGATGTCGATGGAAACGAGCTCGTGGACTGGGTCTCCGGGCACGGGGCGTTGCTGCTGGGCCACGCCCACCCCGTTGTCGCAGAGGCAACGAGAAAGCAGCTCGAGCGCTCGACCCACTACGGCGCCTCCCATGAAACCGAGGTGCGCTGGGCAGAGATGATCTGCGAGCTGGTCCCTTCCGCCGAGGCAGTGCGCTTCACTTCGTCGGGCACCGAGGCGTCGCTGCTCGCCCTGCGCATCGCGCGCGCCGCCACCGGGAAGGACCGCATCGTCAAGTTCGGCGGCCATTTTCATGGCTGGCACGATTACACCATCCGTGGTCGCGGCATCTCCACCGACAGGGTCCCCGGCGTTCCGGCGGCCGTGGACGAGACCGTAACCATCCTGCAGCCCGAGACAGAGGAGGTCGCGCTATTCCTCCGCGACCACGAAGACGTGGCTGCGATCGTCGTCGAGCCGAGCGGCGCGAGTTGGGGGGCGACACCCCTGCGGCCCGGGTTCCTGGCAGACCTCCGCCGGATCACGGGACAGCGGGGCGTCCTGCTGATCTTCGACGAGGTCGTAACCGGCTTTCGCTGGGCACCGGGTGGCATCCAGGAGCTGACGGGCGTGATCCCGGACCTGACCTGCCTGGCCAAGATCCTCGCGGGCGGCTTGCCCGGCGGAGCCGTCGCTGGGAGGAGCGATCTCATGGCCACGCTCGAGTTCGGCCGTGCCCTCGACCAGCCATCGCGCAAGATCCCTCACTACGGGACGTTCAACGCCAATCCACTGAGCGCGGCAGCCGGTGTCGCCTGCCTCGAGCTGGTCGCCGACGGTGAGCCGCAGGCGCGGGCCGAGAGGACAGCAAGCGACCTCCGCCGCCGACTCAACGACTGCCTCCGTGATACGGAGCTTCCCGGCTTCGTCTACGGACAGAGCTCGGTCTTCCACATCGTGCTCGGCTCTGGGACGGCAGCCGACAGCGAGGCAGCCGACAGCGGGCGCTACGATCCGGCTGCACTTCTCTCAGCCTCGTCGACTCCGATCGCGACGGCGTTCAGCCAGGCCATGCTGCTCAGCGGCGCGCACCTCTTCAGCATGGGAGGGCTGGCCTCGGCCATTCATACGGAAGAGGACGTGGAGATCACCGTCGAGGCGTTCAGCCGCGCGCTCCAGAAAACCGAAGGGCTCATCTCGTCCGGCGTCTCGTGACGCCCCATACCGAAACGAGGGAGGGACCAGGGACTTGCGATTTGTGATCTACGGCGCGGGCGCTGTCGGCGGCGTCATCGGCGCGAGGCTCGTCCAGGCCGGACACGACGTCGTCCTGATCGCCAGGGGCGACCACCTGCAAGCGATCAAAGAGCGGGGGCTCACGCTTGAATCCCCGAAGGAGCGCACGACCATGCGGGTCGCGGCGGTCGGGCATCCCTCGGAGATCGCTTTCAGAGACGGCGACGTCGTCTTCCTCTGCATGAAGACGCAAGACACTGCCGCTGCTCTCGATGACCTCGAGTCGGCCACCAACCTCGACCTGCCGATCGTCTGCGCTCAGAACGGCGTCGAGAACGAGCGCATCGCGCTGCGTCGTTTCAGGCGGGTGTACGGGATGGTCGTGATGCTGCCAGCGACTTTCGTCGACCCCGGCGTCGTCCAGGTCGGCGCCGGCCCGGTCAGCGGCATCCTCGACGTCGGCCTGTATCCGGGTGGCGCCGATGACTCGTGCGCCACGGTGGCGGCGACGCTGCAGACAGCCACTTTCAGCGCCAACGTTTACCCCGATGTGATGCGCTGGAAGTACGCCAAGCTGTTGGTCAACCTCGCCAACGTGCTCCAGGCCATCGGCGGCCTCGAGGCTCGAGACAGCGGGTTGCAGGCGCGGCTAAGCGACGAGGGCGCAGCATGCTTCCGCGCCGCCGGCATCGACTGGGCTCCCGACGACGAGTGGGAGGCACGCCGGGAGGGCGTACTACAGTTCCGCCCCGTGCTTGGCGGCCAGGGTAGACGTGGCAACTCCACCTGGCAGAGCCTCGCCCGGGGCACCGGATCGACGGAGTCGGACTTCCTGAACGGCGAGATTGCCCTCCTGGGTCGCCTGCACGGAGTTCCGACGCCCGCGAACAGCTACCTGCAGCGTCTCGCCAATCAGCTGGCCCGTGAGCGAAGGCCCGCCGGCAGCCTGTCCGCTGCCGCGGTCGCACGCGGACTTGAAGAATTCGCCACCGCCCAGGCAGGCTGACCTTTGCATCCACGCGCCCTCGGAGCGGTAACATTGCTGGATGCAGACGAAGGACCTCCTGGCCAACCAATTCAAGGCGATGCACCGGCTTTGGGACGACTCGATGGAGGGTTTCAGCGACGAGACCTTCAACTGGCGGCCGGCTGAGTCCCGGTCGCTGAGCGCGGCCTTCAGCGCCTGGCACTACCTGCGCACCGAGGACAACATCGTCGGCTTCGTCCTCCAGCGCAGGCCGACGGTCTGGATGACCGCTGGATACGATGCGAGGTTCGGCCTCGATTCGAAGGCGCAGGGCACCGGGATGACTCTCGAGGATGCCCAGAAGCTCCAGATTCAGCCGCTGGAAGAGTGGAAGGCGTACATGAAACAGGTCTGGGTGCAGACAGACGAGTTCGTGGCTGCCGTCGACGACGAGAAGCTGCGGGCGCCTACCTCGGTCAGGCCCCTCGGGGACATGGCGGTGCTAGACGCGCTGAGCAACATGTGCATCGGTCATGGCTACCGTCACCTCGGTGAAGTCGAGTACATGCGTGGCCTGCTGAACCTGGGTAGCGCCTCCGGAATCTGACCGTCACGCCACGCGAGGGGTCGCCAGCTATCCTCGGTTGGCAATGTGGGAAAAGCTGGAGAGCCTTGACGCCCGCTACGAAGAGCTCAGCGCCGAGATGGCGCGCCCGGAAATAGCCGGTAACTTCGAGCTCTTGCGCCAGCGCATCCGCGAGCAGAAAAGCCTCGAGGATGTCGTGCTTGCCAACCGCGCCTATAAGAAGACCGAGGGCCAGCTCGTGGGCGCTCGCCAGCTGGTCGAGGAGTCTGCGGACCCCGAGCTCATCACCCTCGCGCGGGCCGAGCTGGCCGAGCTCTCCGAGACGCTCGAGGGCCAGGCCGAAGAGCTGAAGCGACTCCTGTTGCCGAAAGACCCGAACGACGACCGCGACGTGATCGTGGAGATCAGGGCCGCGGCGGGGGGGGAGGAAGCCGCGCTGTTCGCCGCCGACCTGTTCCGCATGTACACGCGCTACGCCGAGCGCAGGCGCTGGACTTACGAGGTCGCCTCGGCGAACGAGACGGGGATCCAGGGCTTCCGCGAAGTGATCTTCGAGGTGCACGGCCAGGGCGCCTACTCCCGCCTGAAGTACGAGAGCGGCGTCCATCGCGTCCAGCGCGTGCCGGAAACCGAGGCGCAGGGGCGAATCCACACCTCCACCGCCAGCGTCGCCGTCCTGCCCGAGGTAGACGAGGTCGACATCGAGATCAACAAGGAGGAGATCCGCGAGGACGTCTTCCACTCCGGC
>WHTO01000133.1 GCA_009377665.1 Dehalococcoidia bacterium | reverse complement strand
TTCAGGCACGGCATCGCCGCACCCGGCCGTACACGCCCCAGACCAATGGCAAGGTCGAACGCTTTAACCGCACCTTGCTGGACGAGTGGGCTTACGTCCGCCTCTACCGCTGGCTGCACATCTACAATCATCACCGTCGACACACAGCCATCGGAGGCTTCCCTCCCATCAGCCGTGTCACCAACCTCCCGGGAAAGTACACCTAGCGAATCATGCGCACGTCAATACCGATAGCGAGCCTGGCCCAGGCTCGATCGGCGGTGAAAGCAGCCAGGCCCAGGCGCTCCGCCAGCGCCAGGCAGGCGCGGTCGCCAAGCGAGAGGCCAAGGGCGGCGGTGGGAGGACGGAGGGTTGCCGCGCGCTCGGCATCCTCGATGGTGAAGGGCTCGACGCGCAGGCCGAAGCCGAACAGTCGTTGCGCCGTAAGGTTGAAGCTGGTGCCGCGCTCCACGAACTTTTGGGCGGCTTCCGACCAGTTAACGGTGGAGAGGACGGCCTGCGCAAGACGTTGTCGGATGTCCTGCCCGCCCGGCTCCTCGAACAGGACGGCCAGGAGTGCGGATGAATCGAGGACGCAGGCGATCTAACCGACCCGCCTATCCGCTCTCGCGGCCTCAAGCTCCATCGACTCACGTCGCGCTTCCTCGCGGCGCTCGGCTATCAATTCGTCGACGACGCTGACCCCGGGCGCTACCGGAGGAACGCCTTCGCGGATCTTGCGCCAGATCGATTCATCGGTGTGGAGCGAGATTTGGCCGTCCTCTTCGAGGAGGATCAGCGTGTCACCCGGCTTGATGCCGGCAGCCTCTCTTATGTGCGCGGGGATGACGATCCGACCCTGGGGCCCTACTCGGACGCGGTTAGATTTCCTTGTTGCCATGACCCGATGATAATGGCACGTTCGCGCAGTCATGCCAATTTTCGCGCTTTGTGCCACGTGGCCGGCCGCGTAGCGTCTGGGGGGCGCAGACGGTACGATCTCATATAAGCTCGGTCAGCATTTCCCAGGAGGCCCCCTTGTCTGTCAACCTGCGTATTCCGGGACCAACGCCGTGTCCCCCAGAGGTCCTGGCCGCCATGTCCGGCCAGATGATCAACCACCGCGGCCCGGAGTTTGCCGCGCTCCAGGAGCGCCTGACCGAGAAGCTGAAGACCTACTTCCTGACCAGTAACGACCTCTACATCATCTCCACGTCGGGCACCGGTGTGATGGAGACGATGGTCGTCAACGCGCTGTCGCCCGGCGACCGCGTGCTGGCGGTGAGCATCGGCGCCTTCGGCGACCGCTTCGGCAACATCGCCGAGACCTACGGCGCCGACGTCAAGCGCCTCAACTTCGAGTGGGGCACCGCAGCCGACCCCGAGGCGATCCGCGCGGAGCTGAAGAAGGACGCTTCGATCAAGGCTGTCCTCGTAACGCACAACGAGACCTCGACCGGCGTCACCAATCCGCTGGGCGAGATAGCGAAGGTCGTCAAGGAGCAGGATCGCCTGATCATCGTCGATGCCGTCAGTTCACTGGGGTCGATCAAGTGCCCCGTGGATGAGTGGCAGCTCGACTTCGTCGGCACCGGTTCGCAGAAAGGCTGGATGGTCCCGCCGGGGATCGCCATGGTGGCGGTCAGCGAGCGCGGCTGGGCGGCCTACAAAGAGTCGAAGATGCGCAAGTTCTACTTCGACCTGGGCAAGGCGCGGGACTTCGCTGAGAAAGGGCAGACGCCCTGGACGCCGACGATCTCCTGCTACTACGCGCTCGACGCGGCCTTCCATCTGCTCGACCAGGAGGGCCTGCAGGGGCTTCTCGACCGCCACCAACGGCTGGCCGACATGACGCGCGCCGGGATCAAGAACCTGGGCCTCAAGCTCTTTCCGCAGGATGAGCGCTACGCCTCGAATACCGTCACGGCGATCAGCAACCCGGAGGGCGTCGATGGCTCGAAGCTGGTCAAGATGTGCCGCGAAGAGTACGGGGTGGTCTTCTCCGGCGGGCAGGCGAAGCTGTCAGGGCAGATCTTCCGCATCGGCCACCTGGGCATGGTCAACGAAGACGACATAAGCTCGGCGCTGAGTGCGATCGAGAAGGCCCTTGGAGCGCTTGGCTACTCCTCTTCGGGAGTCGCGGTTACCGCCTGACCGGGCGAAGGTTATCTGAAGCAAGCAGGGGCCTCCCGTCTGGAGGCCCCTTTGATTTGGGAAGGTCAATGAGCCGAATTCTCGTCAGCGACCCGATAGCGGAGGACGGCATTGAGCTGCTGCGCGGCCACGGCAGCGTCGACGTGCGCACGGGGCTCTCGCCGTCTGAGCTGATCGAGATCATCGGCGACTACGACGCGCTGATCGTGCGCAGCGAAACACGCGTCAGCGCCGAGGTCATTGACGCCGGGCGCTCGCTGAAGGTTATCGCGCGGGCGGGCGTCGGAGTCGACAACATCGACCTGAATGCGGCGACCAGCCGTGGCGTGATAGTAGTCAACGCGCCCACCGGCAACACGATCTCGGCCGCCGAGCACACGGTGGCCTTGATGCTGGCGCTGGCGCGCCACATCGCGAGCGCCGACGCGGTGATGAAGGCTGGCGGATGGGACCGCAAGCGCTTCGTCGGCACGGAACTGCGCGGCAAGACGCTGGGGGTCCTCGGGCTGGGCCAGGTGGGCTCGGAGGTGGCGCGGCGCGCGGCGGCCTTCGACATGCGGGTCACGGGCTACGACCCGTTTATCACGGCGGAACGGGCCGCCTCGCAGGGCATCGAGCTGGTTACGCTGGACGCCCTTATCGAGGGGTCGGACTTCCTGACGCTGCACGTACCGCTGACGCCGCAGACGAAGAACCTGATCGGCGCCGCCGAGATGAAGCGGATGCGGCCGGGCGTGCGGATCGTCAACGCCTCCCGCGGCGGGATCGTCGACGAGCGGGCGCTGGCGGAGGCGATCCGTGACGGCGTGATCGCCGGGGCGGCGCTCGATGTGTTCGAGGTGGAGCCGCTGGGCGAGAGCGAGCTGCGGGCGCTCGACGGCCTGATCCTGACGCCCCACCTGGGGGCGTCGACCTCGGAGGCACAGGAGCGGGTGGCGGTCGACGTCGCCGAGCAGGTGGCCGAGGTGCTGGCGGGCCAGCCGGCACGCTACTCGGTGAACGCTCCTTTGATCCCGCCCGAGACGATGACGGAGCTCGCGCCCTACCTGGACGTGTCAACAATGCTGGGCTCGCTGGCGACGCAGCTGGCGGAGGGCCAGCTGCACCACGTCGAGATCCTCTACGACGGTGACATCGCGGCGCTCGACCACACGCCGCTGAGGGCAGCCGTGATCAAGGGCCTGCTGGCGCCGATCTCGGAGGAGAACGTGACGATCGTCAACGCGGGGCTGGTCGCCGAGAGCCGCGGCCTGAACATCCGCGAGACCTCGGGCGTCGCCAACGGGACGTTCTCGAACCTGGTGACGGTGCGCCTGAGCACGGGCGAGGGGACGGTCAGCGTCGGCGGTACCTACGCGCACGGCGGGCCGCACATCGTTTCGATCAACGAGTTCGCCGTGAACGTGCCGCCGGCCGAGGGCTATCTGATCGTCTGCGACAACATGGACCGCCCGGGGATGATCGGCGCCGTGGGCAACCTGCTGGGCGAGTTCGATATCAACATTTCGTTCATGAACGTGGGCCGCGAGACCAAGCGCGGCCACGCGATGATGGTGCTGGTGATCGACGAGCCGTTGACGCCGGACCAGCTGACGGCGCTCAGCTCGATAGAGGGCCTCTACTCAGCCAAGCAAGCCCGCATCTGAGCGAGGATGCGATGAGCAGGCTCCATCCCACCCGCTACTTTTAGGGCGACCACGATGAAGCTCACTTACGATCCTCGCTACAACGTCGCCTATCTTCGGCTTGCCGACGCGAGCGCGCCGGTCAGGACGATTGAGGTGAGTGACGAGCTGAACGTCGACATTGACGACGAAGGCACCGTGCACGGAATCGAGTTTCTGAACGCTCGGCGGCAACTCGAAGACTTCGCCGGGGCAACGTTCTCGGTCGAGAACGTTGCCACAGGTGACACGGTTGAACTGGCCCTGCCTTAGCGGTCAAGGTGCGGCGGTCAGCCAGCGGAGACGGGCAGCAGGCCGAGCTGGGTGAGCATGCCGACGTCGTCGCTGGCTGACCAGTGCTCGACGGCCTTGCCCTCGACGACGCGGACGACGTGCACCTCGGTGATCTCGAAGGCCTGCCCGGTGGGTGGCATGCCCATGAGCTCGCCCTGGTGGGTGCCGGTCGTACGATGCACGGCGGCAACTTTGTCGCCCTCGGCGATGTAGAGCTCAACCTGGCTGTTGAGGTCCGGGAAGGCCTCGCGGAAGCCCACGAGGGTTTGCCTGAAGCCTTCGCGGGTGGCGTCCACGCCGCCACGCGGCGTGTGGTCGACGAAATCGTTGGACACGAGTTCGTCGAATACGCCGAAGTTGCCTTTGTTGACAACCTCATCCATGAAGCGCTGGTAGCGGGCTTTGTTGTCCTCCAAAGGTCTCTCCTCCTTGACGACTGGCTCGACGCGCCTAGAGCTCGGGGACCGCGCCGATCTGCTGCATCATATCCAGCGTATCGAAGTGGTTCCAGGTCTCGGCGACGCGGCCGCCCCTGACCTTGTAGAGGGTAAGGCCGGAGATTGAGACGGTCTTGTTGGAGGCGCGCAGTCCAAGGAAGTCGCCGCTGTGCCTGCCTGTGACGCTCCAGCGCGTGAGGACGGCGTCGCCCTCGGCGATGACGTCATCGACATTCTGGTTCATGTCCTGGAAGGCGCGATGGAGCGTATCCACGAACTGGACGAAGCCCTCGCGGCCTTGCGCGGCGCCGGGCGCTGGCGTATGGTCTACGACATCTTCCGCAAGCAGATCGCGGAGGGTCTGCTGGTCGTTGGCGGCGAAGGCCTCCTCGAAGCGCAGGATCATGGCCTTGTTGTCTTCCGTCATGGCAGCCTCCTCGTGGGTGCCCGGAATCATCGCACCGCCGCGGCCCTTTGACAAGACCTTTGAACCCCTGGATTGACGGCGATGTTCAGCGCCTGCGCCGCTGGTCAGTCGAGGGGGTTGATGACGACACCGGTTGGGAGCTTCGGGTAGAAGTAGGTGGTCTTCTGGGGCAGGCGGGCGCCGGCGTCGGAGACGGCGAAGAGGTCGGCGGTCAGGAGGGGACGTAGGAGGAAGGCGAGCGCCGCCTCGCCAGAGGTTACCGCGTCAAGGGCCTCATCCGTGCTGTGCACGTACGAAAGGCCGGGCTGGTTGGCGTCCAGCGGGTCCATCGCCAGGTAGGCGCCGAGGATCACGTGCTGGACGATGTTGACGTCGAGCCGGCGCCAGGCATTTGGCCCGTCACCGCCGACGCGGCCGGCAAGCCCGCCTAGATCGTGCGGAATGAGCAGGTGCAGTGACTTCGGCGCTTCGAGCCCGGCGATGGCGAAGGCAGCGTCCGGGCCGGCCAGGGCGGTGTCCAGGGTTGGCCTATCTATAGGCCGGACCTCGAAATCTCGCTCGAGCTGCTCTGTCATGTCCCAGACCGGCGCTTCTGCCAACAGGCGATGGGTGGCGTGGAGCGATAGGCCGGGGTCGTTGCCGGCGGTGAGCCCGACGAGGACGTAGTCGGCGCCCGGGCTCTCGACTCCGCCCTGGCGCCGCAGGTCGCGGTACCAGAGTGCCGTCTCGTAGCGGTGGTGGCCATCCGCGATGTAGAGACGCCGCCCGAGGAATCGCTCCTGGAGAGCGCCGCGCAGAGCCTCTTTCTCGATGGCGCGCAGGCCGTGACTGTCGCCGCCGTTCGTGGCGTGCCCGACCACGGGCGCGTTGAGCGCGCCGGCGAGCAGTGCGGCGATCTCGCCGTCGCGGTCGTCATACAGGAGGTAGATGGGGCTGGTGTTGGCGCGCAGGGCCTGCAGAAGGCGCAGCCTGTCCTCCTTGGGGCCCGACATCGTGTACTCGTGGGGTAGGACTGCGCCTTCGTCCCAAGGCTGAAGCCTAAGCCTCCCATAGAGGACGTTGCGCTTTCTTGGTTTTCCGTCCTCGCGAAAGCCCTGCTCGTCGAGATAGAAGGCGGGGGCTTCGTCGCGTCGCAGGACGCCGTCGTTCACCCATTCGTCGAGCAGGGCGGCGGCCGCGGCGTAAGGGTCAGGCGATTCGCTGAGGGCGGCGGTGGGATGCTCGAGGCGGATCACGTTGTGCGCGTCGCGCCCCTTGAGCTCCTCGATCGCGGCGGCCGACAGCACGTCGTAGGGGGGGGAGATCACGTCTGAGAGTGGGCGGCGGGTGGTATAGCGGAGGGCGCGGAAGGGACGGAAATCAACCAACGTCACTGCTCCGGAGGCGCGTATCTACCGTTAGGTTAGCCTCGATCTGCACCCCGTGAATCTCTTTAGCCCATCGTCATTCTGTGTCTTCTGCGAAATAGTCGCAGGCAGATCGCCGGCGGAGATCCTGCACGAAGACGAGCGGGTGGTGGTCTTCCGCAACAGGCTGCGCTGGGTGCCGGTGATGCTGCTGGCGGTGCCGCGCGTCCACATGGCGCAGTCGGAGCTGTGGAGCAACCTCGGGCGCGCTGGCGCCGTTGCCTACGAGATGGGCATGAAGCACTCGCCGGAGGGCTTCCGGCTCGTCTCGAACTTCGGCCCGGATGCCATGCAGAGCCAGCCGCACGCGCACGTGCACATCCTGAGCCAGCCCTTTTTGGACCACTTCGAGGCGGCGCAGAACGAGCTGTTCTACGAGGACGAGAACGTTGTGATTCACCGCTACCCGCACTCCTGGGTGACATTGGCGCTTCATGCTGCGCCTCGGAGGAAGGTGGACCTGGCGGCATTCTGGGGCGACCTCGGGCCGATCGGGCGCAAGCTCGTTGACCTCGGGTGGGAGAACAGCCGGGGCGGCTTCCGGTTGCTTAGCCATTTCGCGCCGACGCCCGAGAAGGAAGATATCGAGCCGCACGTGCATCTGTTGGGCGGGACGTTCCTCGGGGAATACGCGTAGGGGTTTCGGGGTCTGCTGGGGAAGACCACACCCCGGCCTGCGGCCACCCCTCTCCGCAAGCAGAGAGGGTTTCGGGCGACTAGTTGTACTGAGCACAGAGGTTGGTGACAGCCCGGGTGAATGAAAGGGGCCTCCGACGGAACGTGTGATTGTACGAATCACCGTCCGAGGAGGCCCCATGCACCGTAACGCGAA
>WHTO01000132.1:5741-7272 GCA_009377665.1 Dehalococcoidia bacterium | reverse complement strand
AGCTTCTGCACTGCAACGACGCCAACTGCGCCGGCGACGACGAGAGCATCACGTCGCCCGACACCGCCGGCTTCGTCGGCCTGTACACGTCGCTGGCACTGGACGCGTCCGGATTTCCCGTCATCAGCTACTACGACGTCGGCAACGGTGACCTGAAGGTCATGCACTGCAACGACGCCAACTGCGCCGGCGGCGACGAGAGCATCACCTCTCCCGACACCGCCGACTTCGTCGGCCTGTACACCTCGCTGCGGCTCGACGCCTTCGGCTTCCCCGTCATCAGCTACTACGACTTGAACAACGGCGACCTGAAGGTCATGCACTGCAACGACGCCAACTGCTCCGGCGGCGATGAGAGCATCACCTTTCCCGACCTAGCCGGCGATGTCGGCTCGTACACGTCGCTCGTACTCGACGCGTCCGGCTTCCCGGTTGTCAGCTACTACGACGCCACTAACGGCGACCTGAAGCTGCTGCATTGCAGCAACCCGGATTGCGCCCCCGACTCCGACAGCGACGGCGTCCCCGACGCCGACGACAACTGCCCCGATGACGCCAACCCGGGCCAGGAGGACTTCGACGGCGATAGCATCGGCGACGCCTGCGACCCGGACATCGACGGCGATGGCGTGGCCAACGCCGTCGACGACTGCGCCGAGACCACGCTCGGTACGGTGGTCGCGGCGGATGGCTGTCCTGACCCCGATGAGGACGGCGTATCGACGTTCGCGGGCGACAACTGCCCGGACGACGCCAACCCGGGCCAGGAGGACTTCGACGGCGACGGCCTCGGCGACGCCTGCGACGACGACAGCGACGGCGACGGCGTGACCAACGCCCAGGACGACTGCGCCGAGACTCCGCTCGGCACAGTGGTAGCCGACGACGGCTGCCCCGACCAGGACGGCGACAACGTCTCTGACGACAAGGACAACTGCCCGGCCGTAGCCAACCCCGACCAGGCAGACGCCGACAACAACGGCGTCGGCGACGCCTGCGACAACGACCGCGACGGCGACGGCGTGGTCAACGCCCAGGACAACTGCCCCGACGTGGCCAACCCCGGCCAGGCCGACACAGACCGCGACGGCATCGGCGACGCCTGCGACCCGAGCGACAACCGGCCCTTCTGCCAGGGCCAGCGGGCCACCATCTGGGGCCGCAGCGGCGTCATCATCGGCACGGCGGGCGACGACGTGATCGTCGGCTCACCCGGCGCTGACATCATCAGCGCCGGGGCGGGCAACGACATCGTCTGCGGGCGCGGCGGCGACGACATCATCTACGGCGGGACCGGCAACGACACGCTGCTGGGCGAGGGCGGCGACGACGAGCTGCACGGCGGGCTCGGCTTCGACCGCCTCGTCGGCGGCCCCGGCGATGACACGCTATTCGGGGATGGTCAGAACGACCGGTTGCTCGGCGGGCCCGGCATCGACGCCATGGACGGCGGTCCCGGGCGGTGGGATGTCTGCAACGGCGGACCTCCGGGTTCGCAGCCACAGGGCAGGAGCGGCGACAGCGCCGTGCG
>WHTO01000132.1:0-5731 GCA_009377665.1 Dehalococcoidia bacterium | reverse complement strand
GGTCACGATAGGCGTGCCGTAGGGGACTCGGCTCCAGTTTGCGCCCCCGGCATGGTTCGGCGCATCTGACTGCTCGGATGCCTGACACGGCTCACGGCCTGGCAGGTACCCCGTGAAACTCGACGCAGGCAGCGTTCGCAACGATCAAGTTCGCGCCCTGACGCCCGGCGAGGCTAAGCCCCGGCTAAACGCCGGCGTAGGAGTGGAGGCCCGAGATCCAGAGGTTCACGCCGAAATAGGTGAACAGGACCGCGCCGTACCCGGCGCAGAGCAGGATCGCGGAGCGCTTGCCCTTCCACTCCTTGAGTCCCCGCATGTGCAGGTAGCCGGCGTAGAACAGCCAGGTGACCAGGGCGGCCGTCTCCTTGGGATCCCAGCCCCACGGGCGACCCCAGGCATCGTTAGCCCACCACGCGCCGAGGGCGACGCCGAAAGCGAGCAGGGGAAAGCCAACGAGGACCGAACGGTAACCGATCTCCTCGAGTTGCGAAGCCCTGGGAAGCGACTTGAAGCGCCGCTTCCCACCCTGGACCAGGTAGAGCACCCCGGCCCCGAACGACACCGATAGGGCGCTGTACGACGCGATCATCATGCCGACGTGGAAGGCCAGGATCCTGTTGGCCTGCAGCGCCGGGATCAAGGGCGTCACCCGGCTGGGGAAGAAGAGCGCGGCGACGAGCAACAGGCCGAAGACCAGCGGCATCGCCAGGCTGCCCAGGCTGCGCTGGCCGTAACGTCGCTCGAAGCCCAGGTGGAAGACGCTGATCCCGAAGGCGAAGGCTACCGTGAACTCCCACATGTTGGTGTAGGGCGGGTGCCCGGCCGCGATCGTCCTCGCGATCAACGAGCAGAGGAGAAGAAGCGCCGTCGCCGAGGCGAAGAAGGTGCCGGCCGTCCCCCAGGCCCGGGGGGCGCGCAGCGGCGTCGCGATCGTCATCGTTCCGGCGCTCGTCTGGGCGGAGCCGTAGGCCACGCGTGCCCCGACGATGTTGACCACATAGGCAATGGAGGCCAGCCCACTCGTGATGAGCCCGGCGATGGCGAGGTCGACGGAAAGCTGCTCCACTCCTACTTCGTCCTCCCTTGCTCTTCGTCGCCCGGCGAGCGGCCCCCCGGCAGGCTTCCCAGGTGGATACGGCGGAAGCTCTCGTGCGCGGTCTTACCGCTCCAGCGCTTGAGGATGTCCTCGCGAGTGCGCTGGCCGATCTGGCTCTCGTGCTTCATCAGGGCGTCAAGCTTCGTGCCCAGGTGAGCCGTTACGTCCACATGGTAGTCAGGGCTCGCGGAGGCGGCGAGCAGCAGGTCGGCTACTCGATGCGGCTCCATGCCGTCCTCGGCGTAGTCACGAGGGTAGTAAAGATGGTCGCGGGAGGCCGGGAACGCGGCGTCCAGCGTGGCCTGCCCAATGATCCGGTGGTCTGTGTGGTTGAGTCGCGAGGCGAAGGGGTCCCAGGTGATGACGACGTTGGGCCGGTAGCGTCTGAGCAGGCGGACGACCTGGCCTCGCAGCTCGTGGCTGTTGACCAGGAAGCCGTCTGGATGCCCGAGGAAGATGACCTCGCGCAGGCCGAGCGCCTTCCCGGCCTCCCGTTGCTCGCGCTCTCGAACGGCGGCCAGGTACTGGCCGTCGACCTCGAGGTCGCGCGTGCCCTTGTCGCCGCTGGTCGCCAGCACGTACCAGACATCCCACCCCTCGGCGCACCAGCGCGCCACGGTACCCCCGCACATGAACTCGGCGTCGTCCGGGTGCGCGACCACGACCATCGCGCTCGTCGGCTCGCCCGGCGCGGGCAGCGGGAGGCCGGGGACGGGGCGTTGCCGCCGGAAGGGGAACTTCACGCCGGCACGGGCGCGGCGCTCTGCCGCTCGATCAGCTCTTCGTAGAGCGCTGCCATGGTAGCGCCGACACGGTCCCATCCGAACTCGCCGGCAACCTCGCGCGCGGCCAGGCCCAGGTTGGCCCTCAGCTCGTCGTTGGCGAGGAGTGTGTCAAGCATGTCGGCGTAGGGCTCGGGGCAGCGCCAGGGGATCAGGTAACCGGTGACCCCGTCCCGTACTGTGCTGGTCAGCCCTCCCACGCGCGAGGCGACGACCGGCGTCCCGCAGGCCATGGCCTCGACGGCCACCAGTCCGAAGCTCTCGTAATAGGAAGGGACAACGCAGACGTCGGCGGCGCTGTAGTAGAGGGGGAGCCTGTCGTGCTGGACGGAGCCCAGGAAGCGCACCTCGCTCTCCACTCCGAGGGCCGTGGCGCGGGCGCTGATCTGCGAGACCAGGCCACCCGAGCGCTCGTCACCGCCGATGACCAGCAGCGTGGGCGGCTCGTCAAGCTGCCCCACTGCCTCAACCAGCAGGTCGAGGCCCTTCAACGGCTCAATCCGGCCGACGAAGAGAATGATTGGACCGTCGGGCAACCCCAGCGTCCTTCGCGCCGCGCTGCGGTCGAGTGGCCGAAAGAGGTCGAGGTCGACGCCGAGGGGCGCTATCACGACCCTCTCGGGGTTTGCGTCGTAGAGTCGGACGAGCAGGTTACGCTCGTGCTCGCTGGCAACAACGATGCGCGTGGCCGAGGCGGCGATGCGGTGCTCGGCCACCGCGCGCTCGTCGGGCTCGTTCTGCCTGAGGCGGGCGCGCTTCTTAACCTCGGCCAGGGTGTGGAACATCGTTACGTGTGGCACGCGCCAGCGCTCCGCCAGCCGCATGCCGACCTCGCCGGACAGCCAGTAGTGGCTGTGGACGATGTCGTAGCGTCGGCCGGCGGCAAAGGCTTCGACGCCGGCCTCGAACTCGCCCAGGTGCTGGTGGATCAGCTCCTTCTCGAGGTAGCCGGCCGGGCCGCAGTCGATATGGACGGCGCGCACGTTGTCGGTCATCTGGACGATCGCCGGCGTCGCCACATCGTCGCGTCGCGTGAAGATGTCGATTTCATAGCCCTGTTTGCCGAGGTCGGTCGCCAGCTCGCGGATGTAGACGTTCATCCCGCCCGTCTCCCGGCGACCCAGGGGCGCCAGGGGCGACGTGTGCACGCTGAGAATGGCGATTCGCGCCTTCAACTAGCCCCTCACGAGGGACAGGAACTCTGAACGCGTCACGGCGTCCGTCGAAAAGTTCCCCCGCACGGCCGAGGTCACGACCGAGGAGCCCGGCTTGCGCACGCCGCGCATCGTCATGCACAGGTGCTCGGCTTCGACAACCACGGCGACGCCGTCCGGATGCAGGTGGCGCATCAGGCATTCGGCGATCTGGCTGGTGAGTCTCTCCTGGAGCTGGGGGCGCTTCGCGAAGGCCTCGATCACGCGAGCCAGCTTGCTGATCCCCACCACCCGTCCCTGGGGGATGTAGCCCACGTGAGCCTTGCCGTGGAAGGGCAGAAAGTGATGCTCGCACATCGAATAGAAGGGGACATCGCGGATGATCACCATCTCCTCGTGGCCCTCGTCAAACGAGACCTGCAAGAGATCGCTGGGCTCGATGTAAAGGCCGGCGAAAAGCTCCTCGTACATGGCCGCGATGCGCCGTGGCGTCTCGGCCAACCCTTCGCGGTCCGGGTCTTCTCCGATGGCCTCCAACATGCTGCGGACCGCGGTTCGTATCCGCTCGTTGTCGATGGCGGCCGGCAATAGTGATGTGGTCAAGTGGTTTCCATCCGCGTACGGCGTTACTCCTGAAATTGTAGTCACTGAGCCCGGCGGGCGTGGTTCGGGCCGTGCCCTTGGCCGTCGTCGTTAGGTGCTAATCTTTGCTGATTATGAGCTTCAAGCTTGGGTTGGCACTTGGCATCGCGGCTGGCGTCGTGGTTGGCCTCGCTACTTCGCCACCTCGCCCCGGCGTGATAGCGCGGCTCGCGAAGGAGCCTCTGCCGGTGCCGGCCATCGCACCCGGAGACAACGCCGATGGCTGACGAGTTGGGTCTGCGGCTGCTCGTCATGATCGTTTCCGATACCGACGCCGATCGCCTCATGCGACGGCTGGTCGAAGTGAATATCCCGGCAACGAAGGTAAGCAGCACGGGAGGCTTCCTGCGCAAGGGCAGCGCGACCATCCTCTCGGGCGTGGCCGGGGAGCAGGTCGACGAGGTCGTCGAGCTCGTTCGTGAGGAGTGCCGGGCCAGGACCGAGTACGTCCCGGCGCAGATGCTGCCGTTCCTCGAGGCGCCCTATCTCTCGGCACAGACCCAGGTCAGGGTGGGAGGCGGGATCGTCTTCGTCCTGCCGGTAGAGCGCTTCGTGAAGACCTGAGTCTCCGCCCGTCGCTCGCCCACCGGCGCGCCCCGCGGCGAGTCATGGCAAGGCCCGCCGCTTCCTATACTGACCATGCAGAGGGCACACCGGCGGCTTCAAGTCGCCCGCTCGGTCCCGGCTGGAAAGGAATCAGATGAACAGACCCTGGGAGATCTCGACTCTCGACAACGGCCTGCGGGTCGTCACGACTTCCTTCGGAGCCAGCGTCAACGTCTTCGTTGGCGCGGGGTCGCGCGGCGAGCAGCAGCGCGTCAATGGGGTTTCGCACTTCCTCGAGCACATCCTCTTCAAGGGGACAGCCAACTGGCCCAACCCCAACGACATCGCCGAGGCCATCGAGGGGTCGGGGGGCGTACTCAACGCCTATACCACTAAGGAGATGACCTGCTACTGGAACCAGGTCCCATTCGACCGCTTCGAGCTGGCGGCATCCGTGCTGTCCGAGATGATGTTCCAGCCGATCCTCGAAGGCAGCGAGATCGAACGCGAGCGCACCGTGGTCCAGCAGGAGATCAAGCGCAGCAAGGACCAGCCGAGCGCCTGGGCCGGTGAGTTGCTTTCGCGTGCCGTTTACGGCGACCAGCCCATCGGTTGGAGCATCGCCGGCAGCGAGGAGAGCGTGGACGCTCTCGGCCGCGAAGACTTCACCGAGTACATGGGTGAGTGGTATGTGCCCTCGAACATGGTCTTCAGCGTCGCCGGCGCAGTCGCGCACGCCGAAGTGGTCAGGGCCGCCGAGAATCTGTATGGCTCCGTGCCCCCCGGCGAGTCGCCGCAGTTTTCCTCGGCGTCGCCGAAGATGCCCGAGGAACGCTTCATCGTCGAGGATCGCGAGCTGGCGCAGGCGCACATCGCGATGGGCCTGCATACCGTGTCACGACACGATCCCGAGCGCTATCCCCTCGAGATCCTGAACACGGTCCTGGGCCGGGGCATGAGCTCTCGCCTCTTCAAGGAGGTCCGTGAGAAGCGCGGTCTCGCCTACGCGGTTGGGTCCGGCGTCTCCCTTCACCACGACACTGGACTGCTCGGGGTCAGCGCCGGCGTCAGCCCGGAGAACGCGAAGGAGACGATCGAGGTCATCGTGCAGGAGATCCGGCGGATGGCCGACGAGCCCGTCGGGACGGACGAGCTGACCAAGGCCAAGGACTTCCGCGTCGGGAACTTCCGGCTCAGCCTCGAATCTCCCATGGCGCTGGCGCAGCGTGCCGGCGAGTCACTGCTCACGACGGGCGAGATCGAACCGGTCGAGGACGTCGTAGCCCGCCTTGAAGCGGTGACCCCCGATGACATCCTGCGCGTCGCCGCAGGCCTCGCCGACGAGCAAAACGTGGCCATCAGCGTCGTCGGGCCGGGAGTGCAGGACGCGGAGATCGCCGCGCTGGTCGCGGCCTAGTTGTACTGAGCACAGAGGTTGGTGACAGCCCGGGTGAATGAAAGGGGCCTCCGACGGAACGTGTGATTGTACGAATCACCGTCCGAGGAGGCCC
>WHTO01000131.1 GCA_009377665.1 Dehalococcoidia bacterium | reverse complement strand
ACTGGTGTAGTCGGCGATGTCGTAACCGTCGTCCTTCAGCGGCGAGGGGTAGAACGGCAGCAACCAGATCGCCGTCACGCCCAGGTCCTGCAGGTAGTCGAGCTTCTCGGTCAGGCCACGAAAGTCGCCCGCACCGTCGCCGTCGCTGTCGGCAAACGCTCGCACGTGGACCTCATAAATGACCGCGTCTTTGTACCAGAGGGCATCGTCTTCGAGCAGCTCGGGCTGGTCGTTCATGAGGATCCCCGGGGCTCCACCCGGAAGAGGTGGCCCGGCCGGCTTGCAGGATCGAGCTCGACGTAACCCTGGTCGCCGCTCCACTGGTACACCTCTCCCGTCAGCAGGTCATGGAGGACGCAGCCGGCGCCGGGTGCGAGGCCGAGGTGCTCGGGCGACAGGGTTACGTGTCCGGCCTGCGCGCTACGGTAGTCAAGGTTGGCGACGACGAGGATCACGTTGCGCTCTCCCGGGCTGGTCTTGCTGTAGCACATGATCCAGTCGTTATCGACGGGGTGGAAGCGCAGGCCTCGGTCGCTCTGCAGCGCGGCGTTCCGTGACCTGACCTCGTTGAGGCGTCCGATCATCGGGCGCAGGCTGTCCGGGCCGTCGAGGTCCCACTCCCGCAGTTGGTACTTCTCGGAGTCCAGGTACTCTTCGCTGCCCGCGTGCAGCGGCCTGTGCTCAAGGAGCTCGAACGCCGGGCCATAGACGCCAAAGTTCGCGCCCAGCGTGGCGGCGAGCAGCAGCCGTAGAGCGAAGGCCGGGCGTCCCCCGACCTGGAGGTGTACCGGTAGGATGTCCGGGGTGTTGGGCCAGAGATTGGGCCGGAAGAATTCCCGTACCTCGGTCTGCGTCAGCTCCTCGAAGTACTGCTCGAACTCCCACTTCTCGTTGCGCCAGGTGAAGTAGGTATAGGACTGGCTGAAACCCAGTTTGCCGAGCTGGTACATCACTTTAGGCCGCGTGAAGGCCTCGGACAGAAACAGCACTTCCGGGTGGCCGGCCTTGACCTCCGCTATTAGCCACTCCCAGAAGCGGAAGGGCTTGGTATGGGGGTTGTCGACGCGGAAGATCGTGACCCCCTGGGCGATCCAGAAGGTGAACACGCTCTTGAGCTCGTCCCACAGCTCGCGCCAGCTCGCGGTCTCGAAGTTGAAGGGATAGATGTCCTGGTACTTTTTCGGTGGGTTCTCCGCGTACTGGACCGTGCCATCGGGACGCCAGCGGAACCAGTCCGGATGATCCCGCACATAGGGGTGATCGGGCGAGCACTGGAAGGCAATGTCGAGCGCGACCTGGATGCCGCGCGCCGCCGCCGCGGCCACGAAGCTCCGGAAGTCCTCGAGCGTGCCGAGGTCCGGGTTGACAGCCTTGTGTCCACCGGCATCCGAGCCGATCGCCCACGGGCTTCCGGTGTCGTCCCCCGACGCCTCGACCGCGTTGTTCTTCCCCTTGCGGAATGACGTGCCGATCGGGTGGATCGGTGGCAGATAGATGACGTTGAATCCCATCTCCTGCACGTATGGAATTCGCTGTTCGAGGTCGCCGAAGGTGCCGTGCCGGCCGCGCTGCATCGACCAGGAGCGGGGAAACATCTCGTACCAGGCGCTGAAACCCGCCCGCTCCGGATCGACGACCACGCCCAGCTCTCGTTCGTACGTCGTGACTGACGCCGCGTCGGGGTGGCGCGCGGCAAGGCCGGCGAGCGCCTCGTTCTCCCACAGATCGGGCGCACCCGATCCCTCCCTCAAGGCGGAAGAGTCGGGCGGGGGCGCGCGCTCCGCGGCCTCTTCGAGCAGGGCGGCGCCGACGCGCGTGTCGACCTCAACGTCCTGCCCGGCTTCCCTCTTCTTCGCCAGGTCACGGCGCCAGCTCGCGAAGTGGTCGACCCAGGCTCGGAGCGTATAGGCGTACCGGCCGATGCGTTCGACCGTGAACGACCCCCGCCAGCCGTCGTTGTCGACGAAGGACAGCGCCGCTTCGCGCCAGTCGCTTTCGTCCTCGTGGCGGTAAAGCAGGAGCGCGGCGATCTCGTCGTGGCCGTCGGTGAAGATGTCGGCTTCGACGACAACCTCATCGCCGACGACACGCTTGATCGGGAAGCGCCCACACTCGATCTCAGGCTTCACGCTCTCGATGACGACACGCTCGTTCGTCGTTGGCGTCTCGATGGCCAGCGAGGCGCGCTCGACCGGCCTACCCCCTGTCGTCATGCGTCACCATCGGGTCGGCGTCGGCCGGGATGCCGACGGCGGATAACCGGCCCGGCGTGTTGCGCCGCGTACTCGGTCCGGCCGCAGGGACGTGGGCGAAGGGCATCTCTTCTCACCTTAGCAACAACGATCGGTGGCTTCGGAAGGCAACTGCACTGAGCAGAGTTCGCGCGGCTTGAAAGCGGGCTGACCCTTTGGAAGGTTGAGGTAATTCCCCTGCGCTAAGGCCGCCCGGAAGCGCCGGCAAGGCGAACGATTTGTCTAGGCGAGGACGACGAGCGTCGCGCCCTGCTCGACGCGGTCGCCCTTCTGCACGTGCACGGCCTTGACCACACCGTCCTGCGCGGCGCGAATCTCGTTGTTCATCTTCATCGCTTCGACGACAACCAGGACCTGCCCCTTCTTGACCTCGTCGTCGGCGCTCACGAAGACGTCGACAATCTGGCCGGTCATCGGCGCGTTGAGGCTCTGCTCGCCCTGCTTCTTGCCGCCCGAGCGGGCAGCCAGCTCGCGGCGCAGCGCCTGCTGCTTGGTCTCGGTGACGACCGGAATGCGCTTGCCGTCGACGAGGATGCTGCTGCCGCCGGGAGTCGACTCTCCCACGGTGCGGTAGACCTTGCCGTTGAGCAGAAGGTTAAAGGCGTCGGTCCCCGCCATCCGCTCGACGCCAACCTCGTACCACTCGTCGCCAAGGCGGATGCGGAAGTCGCCCTCGTGCGGGACAAGCTCCACCAGGTGCTCCTCGCCGCCGACGGTTATGTGGTAGTGGGTCCCCAAGACCTGCTCACTCCGTGAGATGACATAATGCGCGCGCGACCGGCCATTTTCCAGGGGCTCGCTGCGGGCTGCGCCCCGTCGGGCGCCGCCGTCTGCGCCACCGTTTGCTTCTGAGAGTCAGCGAGGATCGTCGCCCCAATGACCGCTGCCAGGGTCTCATCGGGCCGAGCCGGCTCGGGTTCAGCCACGAAGTTCCGCTCGATGAATCCGGTGTCCAGCTTCCCGGCGCGGAAGTCCGGCGTGTCCATGACCTGCAGGTGGAAGGGGATTGTCGTCGCCACGCCGGCCACGGACATCTCCGACAGCGCTCGCTTCATGCGCTCGATAGCCTGGTCGCGTGTGCTTCCCCAGGTGCAGAGCTTGGCCAGCAGCGAGTCGTAGAAGGGCGTTACCTCGAATCCGCTGTAGAGCGCGCTGTCGATGCGGACACCCGGCCCCGACGGCTCCGAGGCGTAGGAGACGCGCCCGACCGAGGGCAGAAAACCGTTGTATGGGTCCTCGGCCGTGATCCGGCACTCCAGCGCCCAGCCCCGGATCTCGATGTCTTCCTGTCTGTAGCCCAGCGGTTCACCGGCCGCCACGCGGATCTGGTCCGTGACCAGGTCGACGCCGGTCACCAGTTCGGTCACGGGATGCTCGACCTGGAGTCGTGTGTTCATCTCGAGGAAGTAGAAGTTGCCCTCGCTGTCCACGAGGTACTCAATCGTCCCGGCGCTGTAATAGCCGACGGCCTTCGTGGCCGAGATCGATGCTTCGCGCATGCGCTGGCGCAGATCGTCGTCGACCGCCGTCGAGGGCGCCTCTTCGATCACCTTCTGGTGGCGCCGCTGGATCGAGCACTCGCGCTCGCCGTGGGCTACGACGTTGCCGTGCTTGTCGCCCATCACCTGGATCTCGATGTGGCGCACCGGCCGAAACAGCTTCTCGATGTAGATGGCCTCGTTGCCGAAGGCCGCTCCGGCTTCGGCGCGGGCGTTGCGCACGGCGTTCTCAACCTCGGCTTCGTGCTCCACGACGCGCATGCCGCGCCCGCCGCCGCCGGCCGAGGCTTTGATCATCACCGGCAGGCCGAGCCTGCGGATGGCGCTCACGGCCTCTTCGGCGTTGGCCAGCTGCTCGGTGCCGGGCACGAGCGGCACGCTGGCCTTAGCAACGAGCTCGCGCGAAGCCAGCTTATCACCCATCGCCGCGATCGCGGACGCAGGCGGGCCGATGAAGGCGATCCCAGCCTCGTCGCAGGCCCGCGCGAAGGCTGCGTTCTCGGCGAGAAAGCCGTAGCCGGGGTGAATGGCCTCCGCCCCCGATTTCCTGGCAACCTCGATGATCGTCTGCTGATTGAGGTAGCTGTCTTTGGGGGCCGGCGGGCCGATCAGATACGCCTCGTCGGCGAGGCGGACGTGGAGCGCGCCACGGTCCGCTTCGGAGTAGACGGCCACCACCTCGATTCCCAGGTCGTGGGCTGCGCGCAGTATCCGCACGGCGATCTCTCCGCGGTTGGCGACCAGGATCTTCCCGAACATGCTCTATCAGCCAGTCTATTGGCCGCGACCTCTAAGAAAGAGCCCGCGCTGGCGGCGAGGCACTTGCGATCCAGAGCCAGGAAGCAGTGGGCCGGCGTGGGTGAGTCCAGAGAGGGCAACACCCGCTATGGCGCGGTCACAAACGGGCGTCGCTTCTGACCACAATCGCCCCGCAAAAACTTCCCAGTCCTTCGGAGTGTGACGGCACACCGCATCGCCCTGTCCGAACGCCCACGGTGGCCGGGGCGAGTCTAGAGAGTTCCCTCTCTGGCGGGATTATCAGGGTGGTCATGTTGAACACCCAATCGCTCGTACGATGTCCCAGCTCCTTCGGAGGGCGAGGCAAACACGTGCCGTCCAGCCGCGAACGTCCGCGCTCGGGGGTGAGTCCAGAGAGGGTGTCCCTCTCTGGTGGGGTTCCAAAGGGGTGTCCCCTTTGAAATACGAATAACGAGCCCCCTCTCCCAAATTTGGGAGAGGGGTTGGGGGTGGGGGTCCCCCCAGCCGTGAATCCCACCAGCACCAGGTCAGATCCTCACGCAACCCGGCAAGCTCAGTTAACGAAGTACACCTGCCACTCCCCGCCGGAGTTGACCAGGAAGTAGTCGACGGGCAGCGAGGCCGAGGCAGTCTGGCTGCACGGTCCCGGGCAAACCATCACCCACCACGAGAGGTCAACGGTCTCTTGCCCGCACTGCGCCGCGACGATCAGCGAGTACGCCGACTCGGAAGCCGGCCCGCTGGCCACGTCCTCGGGCTCCAGTTGCGCACCAGTTTCCGCCGCAACAGCAGCCACGGCCTGCTCGTCGGGATTGTCGCCCGGCGCCTCCACCGATCCCAGGTCCGGGCAATCGGAGTTCGAGTTGCCGCTGTCGGATCCTCCCGGCGTTTCCGCCTCCTCCGAGGCTTGCTCGGACGGGTCGACCGGCATGGTTACGGTCGCCTCGGTCGCGCCAGTCGTGGGGTCCGCATCCTCTATTGAGACGCCCTCAGTAGGGTCCACGGCGTCGTCGTCATCATCGCCCGCACAGGCCAGCAGGGTTGCCCCGCCCACGATCGCCAAGCCTAGCATTATCATCCCACGCATCGCACGTCCTCCTGCCGTTGATCCAGCCGGGTGAACCCCGCCGGTCCATGGTTTGTACACCCGAAGAGTCCCCGCGGTTCAGCGTGCCGCATGAGTGACTTTTGACGCGGCCGGGCCGTGGGCGTTACTTTCCCGGCTCAAAGCCGGATTAAGTGTTTAGAGGGGTAGCACTGGACGCACAAACATCAATGGCTGGCGTGGTAGCCGTCGAGAGCCGCGGCGAGGAGTCGCTGGTTCAGGCCGTCCGCGCCGGTGACGCACGGGCCTGGGCCGAATTGTTTGACGACAACTTCCAGCCGCTCTACCGCTACGCCCTCTGCCGCGTCCACGATCACCACGCCGCCGAAGAGCTGGCGTCGCAGGTGTTCGAAGAAGCGATGCGCGGTGTCAATGGGTTCAGATACCGGGGCGTGCCGCTGCGGGCCTGGCTCTACAGGATCGCTCACAACCTGACCGTCGATCATCTGCGGCGCAAGTCCCGACAACCCGCTAGCACGCTCTTCGAACTGGAGGCGAACTACGACGAGCTCCAGGCGGCCGGCGTCCGCACCGACTTCCTCAGGGCGCTCAGAGGGCTCACCGACGATCAACAGCAGGTCGTCGTTTTGCGCTTTCTCCAGGACCTCTCGATCGAGGAATGCGCGGCAATCACAGGCAAGAGCCCGGGCGCCGTCAAGATGCTCCAATCGCGAGGCCTGGAACGACTGCGATCCCTGCTCCAGGGTCCGGAGGCGCGGCAGTGAGCGATCGTTCGACCGTGCTCGACGAGGCCTTCAGGGAGATGCGTGATAACGGCGCTTCGGCGGCAGAGTCAGCGGCCCAGCTCGACGCCCACGACCTGTCCGAGCATCTCGAGGCCATCGAGGCAAGCCTGGCCTTCCGCTCGTCGCTGGAGATGGCCGAAGGCACGGCGGCTCGTCGCGCCGCCATGCTCGCCGCTCTGGCCAACCGGCAGAGCAGACGACGTACACCCACCTGGCTGGCGAGCCCGGTGAGGGGGCTTGCCGCTGCTTCTGCGGCCTTCGCGCTGGTGGGCGCGGCGGCGGTCGCCGCCGCCAACCCTGGCGGCGCCCGGGAGTCGGTGCAGGAGGCGCTGGGCCTGGTCGCGGCGCCCCAGGGCGAGTGCGCTGCTCCGGCCGATGGTGAGCACCTGCTTTGCGCGTGGGGCGCCAACGATTCGGGTCAGCTCGGTCCGGGCAGCCCCGGCGAAGCCTCCACCCGGCCGTTTGCCTCCGGCGAGAACGTTGTCGTCTCGGTCGCCGCCGGCCAGAGCCATACCCTCGCCATCCTGGCCGATGGCTCCGTCGTTGCCTGGGGCGACAACAGCCACGGCCAGCTCGGCGACGGCCGAAGTTCCGGAAGCCGCGGAGAGGATGGCGCCTCTCGTTCTGATTTCGTCACCGTTGACCTGTCCGGCCTCCCCGCTGGCGCCACGGTCCGGCAGGTTAGCGCCGGCGACGGATTTTCGCTGGCGTTGCTCAGCGACGGGACCGTCCTGGCCTGGGGCCGTGATGACCATGGCCAACTCGGCGACGATGCCTCCCTTCTGGACCGAGGTGAACCCGTTCCCGTCGCCGGGCTGGAGGGGATAGTCGAGGTCGCGGCGGGTGGCAGCCACTCGCTGGCCGTGGCCGACGACGGGACGCTCTGGGCGTGGGGCTGGAATTTCTGGGGGCAGGTT
>WHTO01000130.1 GCA_009377665.1 Dehalococcoidia bacterium | reverse complement strand
CCGACGTCGTAGTAGCTGACGACGGGGAAGCCGGACGCGTCGAGTTCCAGCGATGTGTACCAGCCGACATTCCCGGTGGTGTCGGGTGAGGTGATGCTCTCGTCGCCGCCAGCGCAGTTGGCGTCGTTGCAGTGCATCACCTTGAGGTCGCCATTGGTTACGTCGTAGTAGCTGACGACTGGGAAGCCGGACGCGTCCAGCGCCAGCGACGAGTTTGAGCCGACGGATCCGTTGCTGTCGGGCGTGGTGATGGTGTCGGCGGACGCTGTCCCCGGTTGGCCCAAAGCCACAATCGTCAGCAATGCTATCGCCAGGACTGCCGGGAGCGGGCGCCAGAAAAGGCTGTGCGTCTGGGACATGGGAGGAACTCCTGCGTTGGGTTGCACGGCGTATATGCCAGATCGTCAGTCATGTCAGGCACCCGAGCGAGACAGGTGTGGGCGACCGTATGGTCTGAGAGTTTTGGCACAGAGTGCCGAAGCGCGTGTCGACGCGGCCGCTCCCCTAGGGCGTACGCTGCCGCCAGGTGCCTGCGGTCTCGACGAAGGCGTCGGCCGACGAAGGTGACGACTGGACGCGCCAGTCGACCAGAACGTTCTCGTTGAACCAGCACACAACCTGGAAGCGGGGCATGACGTTGGGCAGAGCGTCCGTAAAGGCCCGTCGGATCCAGGCCGCTTTGTCGCCGCCGTTCTCCGTGCAGGCGACCTCGGTGATCATCATCGGCTTGCCGTAACCGACGAGCACCTCGTAGGAAGGAAGGAACATTGGTCCGAACTCCAGCCAGCCGCCCCACGGCAGGTCGCTGCCTCCGTTAAAACCGCTGAGCCCGATCCAGTCGACGTGTTCGTCGCCGGGATAGAGCTGATCGAACGGCGTGGTCCCGTCGTAAGCGATGTTGGGTGACCAGGAGAAGCTCGCGTTCTGTGCGCCTTCATCGAGGAAGATCTGCCGCACGTGTCGCCAGGCCGCGACGTACTGCTCGGGCGTGTTGCCGTTGACGCCGGCTGCCCAGGCGAAGTGGCCGTGGTTCATCTCGTGGGCGAAGCGGATGACCACCGGACCGCCGTGGTCCCTGATGCCCCGCGCCCACGACCGCGCGTAGTCGTCGTGGTCCCCCGCCGCCAGCCGGGCCAGCGCGTAGGGCGGCTGATCCGTGCCCCAGCCGGCGTGGGCTGGCTCCCAGCTGATCATGGGCAGGGCCCCGTACTCTCGGACGTTGTTCAAGCGGACCGGGTCGAGTTCAGAGCCGGGACCGCTCCAGCTCTGATACCAGTGGATGGCCTGGGGGTTGCCCACAGCCCTCTCGACGCCCGCAAGCGCCGCAATGTTGGACGGCGCCCCCGGCTCAAAGACTCCCCACAGCCGGGTATCCGGTCCCGGCACGAAAGGACCATCGGGGTACCGCGGATCTGGAGTCGGCGCTGACGTGGGCGCTGGCGTCGGGACGGTCCGCTGTCGCGGAGCGGCTGTTTCCGCGGCCGGCTGGCTCTCGACGAGGCGGCGAGACGCCGGGCGCGAAGCGCCGCTGAGCAGATCGGCGCCCAGCACACCACCCGAAACCGCCAGCGCCGCCGTGGCGGCGGCTCCGCCGGTCAGCAGGCGGCGGCGCGAGACGACTCTATCGAGCCCTCGATGGCCGTTGCCTGGACGCGAACGCGACATGGAATGTCAACCTACACACAGTGGGGATGGCTTCAAGACGAGGTACGCCCGTCAACCCTCGACGGGATGCACGGAAAGCGGCAAAGCGCTGCGGGTTTGCCCTCTGGTCCGCCCGACGCGCTGGGGGCTCCGCGGGAACCTCAACAAGGCACCTCCTAATTAACGAAAGGCGCAGCCAGGTTCCGTCCCCGGAGTGCCTTCTTCCTGCTCAATGGGCTGCTAGCCGGCGAATTCGACCTGGATGGTGACTTCGTCCGGGGTGGCGTTGACCACCCGGTGCGGGAACTCGCCCAGCATCTGCAACTGCTCTTCGATTCCCGTGGCGCCGAAGTAGTCGACCGTGAGCACGAGTCGCCCCTGCTCAAGCTCGTCGACCCCGACCTTAAGCGCGCCGGGGATGCGACGAACGCTCGAGATGAAGTCGTTGGCCAGGCTAAAGCTGGGGAACCCTGACGCTTTGATCACCGTGCGCACAGGGCTGCGACCCGTCGCGGCGGCGAGGGCTTCTGCCTGCGGGTCAAACTGGTCGCTGTCTGCTTCGAGCGGCTGATAGGAGCTCTCAGATGGTGCACTGGCCCGGCCGAAATCCTGCGGGCGCAGCACGTCCGAGGGGTTCATCCCCACGCTGGGCATGCGTGGCGCCTCCCACGCGCGGGGCTCTTCGGCCAACGGCTCAGGGCCGGGCACCCGCCACTCCTCCTGGCTCGGCTCCTCGGCCGTCGGAGTCTCGGCTTCGGGCCGGGACCAACTGTCCGCCTCGTCTTCGAGGTCCTCCAACGGCGCCTGCCCGAACGACGCTTCCGGTGCGCCGGGCCAGCCGGGCTCGGGCGTGACCGCCTCGCCCTCGGTGATGCGCGCGGCGAGGTCGATGAGGTTGTCTGCGGTCGCCTTCAGTTCCTTGGCGAGCTGCGCGATCAGCTGAGCGACCTCGATGGCCGGTCTGGCCTCTGACGCCTGTGCCGATTCTGAAGCCTGGTCAAAGGCGTATTCGCTCTCAGAGACGTTCTCGTCCTCCACCGGCGTACCGGCGACGCCGGAAAGCGCGTAGTGCTCCTCCTCCTGCTCTTCGTTGAAAGCGGCCGGCTGTTCCCGTGGCTCTTCGGCAGAGTATTCGGGGGACGCTTCCGCCGGCTCGATGCCCACCGGCTCCTCTTCGAACGCCCCCGGTTCAGACTCGGCGCTCTGATAGGCGGGCTCCTCGTAGGACGTGGGGGCCGAGCCGACCGGGTATTCCTCCTCGCGGTAGGAACCCGACTGCGCCGCGGCTACTGGCTGCTCGACCGGCGCTTGCTCCTTATAGGCTGGCTCGGCGACCTGCGCCGGCTCAGGGCGGTTCCAATCGACCACCTGCGGTTCGTCCTGGGCGCCCGCCAGCTGCACCTGCACTCTGCCTTCGCGGTCGGTGTCGACGCGGGCGATGCTAAACTGGCCGAGGCCGGCGAGGCCGTCGGTCACAGAGGAGAGCGAACGCGCCGAGAAGGTAAAACTGGCGCGTCCGTCCTCAAACTCGTTGAGCGCCAGGCGGGTTACGCCATCGAGGCCATAAAGGGCGTCGCCGAAGCTGACTGCCTCGTCGAAGCTCGACAGCGGCGAGACGGCCAGGTCCACGCTGGCGGCGGTGTTTTCGTTCATTCGATTCTCCTCGCGCCGGAATCCCAGATTTTGCCTAACCGGCGTCACTCGCCTCCCGGCGGCGCACAAGGTGATTATCGGCTTCGAATCGCGCATCGATAGCCTGTCGTGGCAGGTCCTGGCTTGGTGTCACACGCCAGGTCCGAAAGTTCCGGCGCCAAGGGGGCGAGGGCGCGGCGTCGCGTCCGCCCTCGCGGTAACATTGGGCTGTGACACAAATGTTCAAGTCGGCGGCCTGATCGATGGCGCCGGAGAGGGTGATCGCCGGCGAAGTGCAGGAGGACGACTCGCGCCTTGACACCTCCCTGCGCCCGCGGGCGCTCGCCGACTTCCCCGGCCAGGACAGGGTCAAGGACCAGCTGCTGATCGCGATCGAGGCTGCCCGGCAGCGCGGCGAGCCGCTCGACCACGTGCTTTTCTACGGCCCGCCGGGGCTCGGCAAGACGACCCTGGCCAACATCATCGCCAGCGAGATGCGGGTGTCCATCCGCACCACGTCGGGCCCCGCCATCGAGCGCGCGGGCGACGTTGCGGCGATCCTGACGAACCTGGAGCCCGAGGACGTGCTGTTCATCGATGAGCTGCACCGCCTTCCGCGGATCGTCGAGGAGGTCCTCTATCCGGCCATGGAGGACTTTGCCCTCGACATCATGATCGGGCGCGGACCGGGCGCGCGCAGCGTGCGCCTGAACATGCCACGGTTCACGCTGATTGGCGCCACCACACGCTACGCGCTGCTCAGCCCACCGCTGCGCGACCGCTTCGGGTCGGTTTATCGCCTCGACTTTTACGACGTGCCGACGATGGAGCGCATCGTCACGCGCAGCGCGAGCATGCTTGCGGTCGATATCGCGGACGGCGCCACGCACGAGCTGGCGCGGCGCTCCCGGGGGACGCCGCGCGTCGCCAATCGGCTGCTCAAGCGCGTCCGCGATTACGCCCAGGTGCGCGGCGACGGTGCTATCACCGAGGCGCTGGCAAGCGAGGCGCTGGCGCAGATCGGGGTCGACGAGCTGGGCCTCGACGACGTCGACCACAGGGTGTTGCTGGCCATCATCGAGAAGTTCGACGGTGGGCCCGTCGGCCTGGAAACGCTGGCGGCGTCAATCTCTGAAGACGCCGACACGATCATGGATGTCTATGAGCCCTTCCTTCTTCAACTGGGATTCATTCAGCGCACCCCTCGTGGCCGCGTCGCCACGCGCCACGCCTACGCGCACCTGGGGATATCACCCCCGCGGGGAAGGCTACAGACGCAGATGTTCGAGTAGGTTCTTCCGAAAAATGGCTCGCGCCAATAGGATTGGCCTAGTTCAACAGCGATTCGAGCTTCTGAGGTTATAGATGACGCAGCGAGGTGGGCAGCGAAGGCAAAGGCCGCCAGACGAGGGCGGGGTCGGGGGCGGTACGGCACCCGACGCCGTCGGCCTCGAGTGGGTCCTGGCCTTCGCGACGGGCATTGTCATGATCATCGTGGTCCTGGTGATCGCCGACATCATTCAGGGCTCCTGAACAAGCCCTGCGGCTAAGCGCCGCAGGAAGGGGTGTGCGCCCAGTGGAAAGAGTCCCGCTTCCCGATGGCACTCCTTACGAGGACATAATCGGGTTCTCGCGCGCCTTCCGCGCCGGAAACCTGGTCTTTGTCTCGGGCACGGCTTCGTGGGGCCTCGACCGCCGCCTGGTCGGTGAGAACGACCCCTACAAGCAGACCGCCCAGTGCCTGCGCAACATCAACCTGATCCTCCACAGCGCGGGCGCATCGCTCGCCGACATCGTTCGTACCCGCATCTACCTGACCAACATGGACCGCTGGCAAGAGGTCGCGCGCGCCCACCGCGAGGCCTTCCCTGACGATCACCGGCCGGCCTCGACCATGATCGAGGTTTCCCGCCTCGCCGACCCGCTGATGCTGGTCGAGATCGAGGCCGACGCCGTCCTCGCCGATTAGGCGGGCGCACTGTTACGGCTTTGATCCTCCGGCCCGGTGTATGCAAGTCCCCCGGCAGCCCCCATCGCCGACGATAGCTCCATTGAGCCCCAGGCACAGGGAGGGACAAACCATGGACATAGTTAGAAGATTCGGGCTGACGATCTGCGCTGCGATCCTCATCGCGCTCAGCGTGGGCTTCATTGCCCACATCTGGACGGCGGATGGCGGGGACGGCACCCGCAGCCTGCTCGGGATGGACTTCGCCTTCGCGGCAGATGGCAGCGACGGGGCGAACCTGCTCTGGACGGCGATCGCGGCGGCCGTGGGCGCGTTCGCGCTGCTTTCACTCCTGGCGGCCTTCGTGCCGGCCCGCGGTGACCGGCGCGAGGTAGCGACAGAGTCGCACCCGGTCGCCGCGGAAGAGCACGACGAGCGCGCCATCGACACCGTCGGCGTGCAGCGCAGGATGAAGGAAGTCGCGGAGACCGTGGACGGCGTCCAGCGCGCCGACACGTACGCCGACGCCGATGGCATGAGCCTTCAGCGCAGCCGTATCGACCTCTACCTCGATGAGGGTCGGGACATCGGGCGCATCAGCGACGAAGTCGCCGAACGCGTCAGGAACACGATCCGCGACGAGTATGAGACAGAGCCATCGGAGGGCCTCGAGATCGACGTCCACCAGCCGCGGCGGTTCTTCGGCACCCAACAGCCGGCCTGACATTCGTAGGTGGCGTCTGGAGGGACGGAGGGCCATGATGGTCTCCGTCCCTCCTGCCTGCCAGCGGCTCTAGGATCGGCCTGATGCCGACCGAGCCCGTTCCGCCGCTGCACGAGTACCAGCGCAAACGCGACTTCACGCGCACGCCCGAGCCCGCTGAGGGGCCGGGCGACGGCGGAGGCCGCGACCTCGTGTTCGTGGTGCAGAAGCACGAGGCGACGCGCTTGCACTACGACGTGAGGCTTGAGTTCCACGGCGCGATGGTATCGTGGGCGGTGCCCAAGGGACCCAGCTACAACCCGGCCGAGAAGCGCCTGGCTGCGCACGTCGAGGACCACCCCATCAGCTACAACAGCTTCGAGGGCGTCATCCCGCGCGGCAATTACGGCGCAGGCGAGGTGATCGTCTGGGACCGCGGGACCTACTCCCCGGATGAGGACGGGCGGACATCGTGGGGTGACCGCGCCGAAGCCGACCGGCGCATGGAAGAGGGCTACCGCGCCGGCAAGATATCGATCTTCTTCCGTGGGGAGAAGCTGCGCGGCTCGTGGACGCTCGTGCGCACGGGGGGTCGCGGCAGCGAGCAGAAGAAGCAGTGGCTCATGATCAAGCACCGCGATGAGTACGCCGACCCCGGCCGCAACCTGGCGCTCGAAGCCAGGTCGGTCGTATCGGGACTCTCGATCGATGACATACGGGCCGGACGGGTTCCTTCTGCCCGGGAGCGCGAAGCCGGGCCACCTGCTCCCGGCGCCCGGCCGGCGGAGTTCCCGGCCCCGCGGCTGAAGCCCATGATGGCCGAGTCGGCGGACCAGCCCTTCAGCCGGCCCGGCTGGTTGTTCGAGCCCAAGCTCGACGGGATTCGCGTGCTCGCCTACATCCGTGGGGGCTCGGCAAGCTTCATGACGCGCAATCTCAACGACGTGACACGACAGTACCCCGCCCTCGCCGAGGAGGTGGCGCGTCTTGCCACCGGCGATGTCGTGCTGGACGGAGAGATCGTGGCGCTCGACGAAGCCGGGATACCGAGCTTCCAGCTGTTGCAGCAGCGCATGAATCTCACGCGCCCGGCGGACATCGCGGACGCCGAGAGGCGCATCCCCGTGGGGCTGTTCTTCTTCGACATCCTGCACAAGGACGGTTGGGACCTGGCGAAGGTCAGGCTGAGCGATCGCCGGCCTGTCCTGGGACGGGCTATCGACCAGTCTCCGCGCGTGGCCATCGTGGAGGGGAGCGAGGACGGGCCTGCCCTGTACGAAGCCGTCATCCCCCTGGGCTTCGAGGGCGTGGTTGCCAAGCGGCTGGACTCTACCTACGAGTGCGGCGCACGCTCGCGCAACTGGCTGAAGATCAAAGCCTTCAAGAGC
>WHTO01000129.1 GCA_009377665.1 Dehalococcoidia bacterium | reverse complement strand
CCAACCCCAACCTCACCAGCGACGCTGTCGCCGAGGAGCTCCAGGTTCACGTCGACACGCTGATCGCAGCCATCGACGCCCAGGCCGCCGGCGACGCCGGCGCCTTCGACCTCCTCAAGGAGGCCGCCAGCCACATGCCGATGACCGCCGCCATCCTCGCCGGCGCCATCGTCGAGCAGTTCCCCGACATGTTCGGCGGGACGACCGACTCGGGCGGAGCTGAGCTGCGCTCCGGCCTGACGGCGCTGCTCCAAGAGCACGTCTACCTCGCCGGCACCGCCACCGGGCAGGCCCTCGCCGGCAACACCGCCGGTTTCGAGGCCGCCGCCGCTACCCTCGACGTCAACACCGTAGAGCTCTCAGAGGCCATCGCCTCCGTCTACGGCGAAGAGGGCGGCGAGGCCTTCCTCGGCCTCTGGCGCGCCCACATCGTGATGTTCGTTGACTACACCAACGGCATCGCCACGAGCGACCAGGCCGCGGCGGACGCCGCCCGCGCCGAGCTCGACCAGTATCGGCAGGACTTCGGCGCTTTCATGGCTTCGGCCAACCCCAACCTCACCAGCGACGCTGTCGCCGAGGAGCTCCAGGTTCACGTCGACACGCTGATCGCAGCCATCGACGCCCAGGCCGCCGGCGATGCCGGCGCCTTCGACCTCCTCAAGGAGGCCGCCAGCCACATGCCGATGACCGCCGCCATCCTCGCCGGCGCCATCGTCGAGCAGTTCCCCGACATGTTCGGCGGCTCGGTCGCCGGCGTCCCCGGCCACGACCACGGCTAACCGGAGCGAACCGGACAGCGAGAGGGGGCGAGGCAGAAATGCCCCGCCCCTTCTGTGTGACCTCTGCACTGGAATTTTCTGACCCGGCGAAGTAGCCTTGTGCGACAACCGGGCGGAGCGAGGTGCGGACCCCCCTCGCAACCAGCGAACGATCTCAGGGAGAGCCGGCTGAAAATATCTGGCGCTTACTCGCTGAAAGCCCCACGGTCGGCCATCTGGGCGGCGATGGACGACATCGACGCGCTGCGCCGCGCCATCCCCGATTGCGAGCAGCTGGAGCGGACGTCTCCCGACCAGTACAGCGGGCGCGCCCGGGTGGGGATCGCCGCAAT
Source organism: Dehalococcoidia bacterium (assembly GCA_009377665.1). Taxonomy (GTDB): domain Bacteria; phylum Chloroflexota; class Dehalococcoidia; order WHTO01; family WHTO01; genus WHTO01. The sequence continues at coordinate 6,210 of WHTO01000129.1, read as the reverse complement.
CAAGGGCACCTACGACGGCACCGTCACGCTCTCGGATCGACGCGAGCTCAGCGGGTTGCACGTCTCGGTGGAGGCGAAGAGCGGACACGCCCGGATCGCCGGCGAGGGTGATATCACGCTCAGCGACGATGACGGTGGCACCCGCGCTGAGTACAGCGGCGATGCCCGCGTCATCGGGCCGCTCGCTGCCGTCGCCCAACGACTCCTTCCCACCTTCTCCAAAGCACAGATCAACGAGTTCTTCAAACGGCTCGACGCGCATCTCTACGCGGACACGGCCGCGAACTCGACCGTCGAAAACAAGCCTTAGCCCGCAACGCGAAAGGGGGCCAATCTTGGCGAAGATACCCGTCCAGCTCACGGTCAACGGTGGGACACACAATGTCGAGGTCGAGCCACGCCGATTGCTCGTCCACATTCTGCGCGAGGACCTGGACCTGACAGGCACCCACGTTGGTTGCGATACAAGCCAGTGCGGAGCCTGCACCATCATCATGGATGGCAGGTCCGTGAAATCCTGCACCGTCTTCGCGGGGCAGGCCGACGGCGCGTCGATCACGACGATCGAGGGCCTCAAGTCCGACGGTCAGCTTCACCCGCTGCAGGAAGGGTTCTGGGAGGAGCACGGCCTGCAGTGTGGCTACTGCACGCCGGGGATGATCATGTCCGCCTACGGGCTCTTGCAGAAGAACCCCAACCCCGATGAAGAGACGATCCGCGAAGGCCTGCGCGGCAACCTTTGCCGCTGCACGGGCTATCACAACATCGTTAAGGCCGTCCAGCACGCGGCCGGCGCGGGGGGTGCGCGATGACGACCATCCAGCAACCGCCAAAGCTGATCGGTGAGCCAATCAAGCGTCGCGAGGACCCGCGGCTGATCACGGGCCAGGCCACCTACGTCGACGACATCAGGCTCCACGGCATGCTCTACATGTCGCTGGTGCGCAGCCCCTACGGGCACGCCCACGTCACCAACATCGACACCAGCGCGGCCGCCCAGGCTGAGGGCGTGGTGGCTATCCTCACCGCCCGCGAGGTCAAGGCGATGAGCGAGCCGATGCCCGTGGCCGCCCAGCTCGAGGGCATGAACCTCCCGGTGCGCTGGGCGCTGGCCTCGGACGTCGTCCGTTACCAGGGCGAGCCGGTCGCCGCCGTGATCGCCGACGACCGCTACCGCGCGCGCGACGCCGCCGACCTCGTGCTCGTCGACTATGAGGAGCTGCCGGCGGTCGTTGACCCGGACAAGGCGCTGGAGCCGGGCGCGGACCTCATCCATAGCGACTTCGGCACCAACGCGGCCATAACCATCCCCATCGGCAGCACCGAGGACACGGACCGCGCCTTCGCCGAGGCCGACGTCGTCATCAAGCAACGCATGATCAACCAACGCCTGATACCGGTGGCCATGGAGCCGCGGGGTGTGGTGGCCCAGTACAACGCCGGCGAGGAGACCATGACGGTCTGGTCGTCGACGCAGATCCCCCACCTGCTCAAGACCATCCTGGCGGCCTGCGTGCGGATCCCCGAGCACCACATGCGCGTCATCGCCCCGGAGGTCGGCGGCGGCTTCGGCAGCAAGCTCAACGTTTACGCCGAAGAGCTCCTGAGCGCTCTCGCCTCGATCCAGACCGGGCGTCCCGTCAAATGGATCGAGAGCCGGGCCGAGAACTTCCTGGCCACGATTCACGGACGCGACCTGATTGGCACGATCGAGCTGGCGGCGAAAAAGGACGGCACGCTGATCGGCCAGCGCGTCCGCATCATCGCCGACATCGGCGCCTATCATCAGCTGCTCACGGCGGCGATCCCGACGCTGACATCCCTCATGCTCCCGGGCGTCTACAAGATCCCGGCCCTTTCGGGTGAGATCGTCGAGGTCTTCACAAACAAAACGCCAACCGACGCCTACCGCGGCGCCGGACGCCCCGAAGGCACCTACTTCATCGAGCGCGGGATCAACATGCTGGCCCAGGAGCTGGGAATGGACCAGGTCGAGATCCGGCGCAAGAACTTCATCGGCAAGGACGAGTTCCCCTACACCACCTCCGCCGGTGTCGTCTATGACAGCGGCGACTATGACGGCTCGCTGGACAAGGCCCTCGCCAACGCCGGCTGGGGCGCGGTCGCCCAGCTCAAAGAAGAAGCCCGTGCGCGCAACAAGTATCTCGGCGTCGGCATCTCGACCTACGCCGAGATCTGCGGCATGGGCCCGTCAGCGGCGCTGCCGGCCGGGGGCTGGGAGTCGGGGACGGTACGCGTGGAGCGCAGCGGCAAGATCACCGTGCTGACCGGCGCCTCTCCCCACGGCCAGGGCGAAGAGACAAGCTTCGCCCAGATCGCCGCAGAGGAGCTCGGCGTGGGCATCGACGACGTCAGCGTCCTGCACGGCGACACGGCCCAGGTGCCGTTTGGCATTGGCACTTTCGGCAGCCGGGCGACGGCGGTCGGCGGAGCCGCGCTGATGATGTCGATCGTCAAGGTCAAGGACAAGGCGCGCCGCTTCGGCGCTCACCTGCTCGAGGCACTGCCCGACGACATCGTTTATGAGCAGGGACGGGTGTTCGTCAAGGGCCACCCCGAGAAGGGCATGGCGCTGGCGGAGATCGCGGCAGCAGCCTGGAACGCGCCCAACCTTCCGCCCGACACCGAGCCGGGCCTCGAGGCGACGAGCTATTTCGAACCGTCGAACTTCACGTATCCGTTCGGCGCGCACGTCGCCTTCGTCGAGATCGACGCCGACACCGGGCATATCGACCTCAAGCGCTTCATCGCGGTCGATGACTGCGGCCGCGTGATCAACCCGATGCTGGTCGAGGGCCAGGTCCACGGCGGGCTGGCCCAGGGCATCGGCCAGGCCATGTACGAGGAGGCGGTCTACGACGAGAGCGGCCAACTGCTCACCGGCACGCTCATGGATTACTGCGTGCCGCGCTCCGACCAGCTTCCCTCGTTCGAGCTCGACCGCACTGTGACACCCACTCCCGTCAACCCGCTGGGCGCCAAGGGCGTCGGCGAGGCCGGCACCATCGGCTCGACGCCGGCGATCGTCAACGCGGTTGTCGACGCCCTGCAGGAGTTTGGCGTCAAGCACATCGACATGATGCTCAGACCGGAGAAGGTCTGGCGGATCATCAACGGAGGCAAGCAGTGATCCCCGAGAGCTTTGAATACCACGCGCCCCAATCCCTCGAGGAGGCGTGGAGCCTCATCGAGGGCGACCCCGAGGCCAAGATCCTCGCCGGGGGCCACAGCCTCATCCCCTTGATGAAGCTGCGCCTGGCTTCGCCCTCGGCAACAACCGTCGGCGCCATGACGACGCACGCCGACATCGGCGCCAACGAGGCCCTGGTCGGCAGGGCAACCGCGCTGCACCAGGCCGCCAACCTGATCGGCGACCAGCAGGTGCGAAACCGGGGCACGATCGGCGGATCCCTCGCCCACGCCGACCCCGCCGGGGACTACCCCGCGGTGGCGCTCGCGCTGGGCGCCGAGATCGTGGTCAAAGGCCGCGGCGGTGAGCGCGTGGTGCGCGCCGACGACTGGTTCGTGGGGATGCTGACGACGGCCCTCGGGGCCGGCGAGATTGTTACGGAGGTCCGCTTCCCGGCCTCTACAAGCAGCGCCTACGAGAAGTTCGAGAACCCCGCTTCCGGCTATGCCATCGTCGGTGTGGCGGCCTCGATCAAGCTCGACGGCGACACGGCCTCCGACGTGCGCGTTGGCGTTACCGGCGCGGCTGGTACCGCATTTCGCGCTACCTCGGTCGAGGACGCCCTCCGCGGACAGCGCCTGACCCCGGACGTCATCGCCAGGGCATCACCGAACGCGGTGGGCACCCAGACGATGATGGGCGACGTCCACGCCTCAGAGGAGTATCGCCGCCACCTCGTGTCGGTGCTGACCGAGCGGGCCCTGAACAGGGCCTGGCTCGGCGGCTAGCCGTCAAGCCAACCCGGAGCTGGCGGCCGGGCGCGGGCCGGCGCGCTGCCACCCCGCGCCCGGAAGATCGGAGGACGGGATCTCGGCTAGCTCCCAGGCGGACGCCGGGGCGGAAGCAGGCGTCGAATAGCTCCACGCACTCCGCCGGTCTCTCCCGGTCCGGCAGCGCCGCCGGGATCGGCTGAGACTCACCAACTGCGCGGCGCGGCAGGCTTCGTGTGGACGGCGCCTTTGTAAGGAACGTCCATAGTCTGCCGGCCCGGCCCCTCAACCTGTGCCCGGTTTCCTCGAGCGCCATCCGGGCGGACTCGCGCTCGATCCTGCTGCCGGCGCCCTCTCGCAGTACCCACTCCAGGTACCGCGGCTCGCCCACAGCGATCTCGCTGAAGCGCCAGCCGCGGTACTTGCCGAAGGCGATGCGGGCGTTCGCCGAGGCAAGGCGGGCCACGCCTACGCGCTGCCCATAGCGCTGCTCCAGAATCGATTCATCCAGCGGCACGATAGAGACGAATACACGCCGGGTGACGTGGCCGGGTGCGTGCAACTCGACGCTGACTACCAGGCTCTCCCTGATGTCCGACACGAAGTCATCCCTCATCGTCAACTCGAACAGGGCCGACCCATCGCTGGCGGGCGCGCGGACCAGGCGGATTGGAAGGTCGACAGCGAAACTCGCCTTGATCTCGCCGGCGTCGCCGAGCCCACGCGCATGCAGCAGTGCGCTCGCACCGGCCCTGCCCGGGAGGGTGACGACCGATGGGCTGACATCGATCACGGCGCCGCCTCCGTCGCGCCCAGGCGACGCCGGCCACGACGAAAGGACGCGCTCGCGCCACCGGTCGCGGTCGCGGTCGAGCTCCTCGCGCGCCCAGTTGATATCAACCATGCGCCGCGTCAGCTCCTGGGCCGACGCTCCGGGGTTGAGGTCGGGGTAGTACTTACGCGCGAGAGCGCGGCAGGCGGCGCCGATGACCTCGACCTCGGCGTCGGGCAAGATGCCCAGGATCTCGAAGGGATTTCGCTGCGGAGCCACGGCGCCCTTTCAGAACTGGCGGGAAGCCGGATGATATCTCGACACGAAGCTACAGCCAAGCCGATGCTGCGGGCCTTAGAGCCTGGCTGGCTCCTTCGCCGGCGCCACCGGCTCCCCCGGTGGGGTGGGCGCGGAGCGCGTCAGTGCGCGGGCCGCAATGCCGGCAAGGACCAGCGCGCCACCAACCGCCTGGAGGGGCGAGATCACGTCGCCCAGGAAGAGCATAGCCAGCACAGCCGTCGCCAACGGCTCGACCGTGAGGACGATCGCCGATTCGATGGCGCCGAGGCTTCTGAGTCCACCGACCAGGCCGAGGTAGGCGCCGACCGTCGTCACCGCGACGATGGCGAGGTTTAGCGAGTCATCTCCGTCCGGTACCTCGACGGCGCCTATCGCCACGGAGATGGCAAGGTGGAAGACGGCGGACCCGACCACGGTCATCGCCGCCCCTGTCAGGGCGGGGACGCCGCGCAGCAGCGATTCGCCCGTGATCAGAGAAGCGCCGAACACGACCGACGCGCTCAGCGCAAAGAAGATCCCCATGAGCCCGACCTCGAGCCCGCCGCTGGGGAGGACCAGGAGGATGATCCCTGCGCCCGTCAGCAGCAGGGCAACGGCGGTAGCCAGCCTCAGCGCCTCGCGGCCGAGGGCGGCCGACGCGACGGCCACCATCGCTGGATAGGCATAGAAGATCAGCGTGACGGCGGTCGCGTCGCCTCGGTCCAGCGCCAGGAAGTAGAGGCCCGCCTCGCCTCCGTAGCCCAGCCCGCCGAGGAGCAGCAGCTGGACAAACTGCCGCCTGGTCATACGCAACTGTCCCACCGCTGCCGCGATCACAACGAGTGCGGCCCCGGCGAGGACATAGCGCACCGAAAGGATCCAGGGGACCGCCAGCTCACCGTCCGTGAGCTGTTTGCTGAAGATGATGCCGGTGGCGAAGCAGAGTCCGGCGCCGATGGCCAGTGAGAATCCCAGCGCGCCGGCGCTGCCCTTTACCATCCGGAGCCGCGCCCCCTCACATCTGTGCCGTGCCAGGGGGCATTATGAACCGGTCGCCTCTAAGGGGTATTGCCGCTGCCGGAACGCAACGTCGGGACCCGCGAGGGCTAGCGGAAAAAGCGGCCGCGCGCGTAGCCGGCGACCCAGCCCAGGCCAAACGCGCCTATCCCCACGATGACGATCGAGAGGATCGCCTTGAGCAACGTCCAGGCGATGACGAAGGCGATCAACGCCAGCAG
>WHTO01000128.1 GCA_009377665.1 Dehalococcoidia bacterium | reverse complement strand
GAGGTGCGCTCGTGCGGGCCGGCGCCGATGTGCGCGGTCGCCTCTGCGTCGACCAGCGCTTGGAGCATCGTCTCGAGCAGCTTGCGCATCAGGTCGCCGCCGTCGGCGGTAACTGTGTCGCTGCCCGCGGTAAGGTTGCGCAGCGGTGTAGGGATCCTCACCTTGATAGACAATTTCTGCTCCTCAACTCAGCCTTCAACGATGTCGCCCGCCACCGGGTCAACGCGCACGCCGGTCGAACGCAGCCATTCGAGGCCACGCTCCACCTCGGCGTCGGCGCCGTCGAGCTCCAGGACGACCCAGCCGAAGGTTTCCTCGACGTCGGCCATGCGGATGTTGGTCACGATCTCGAAGTTCTTGCCCAGCTCATAGACGATTGGGCGCCGCACGAGGTCGCCCTCGAAGGTCAATCTGACGCGCTTGTTCATGCCGGCACCACTTCCTTCTGGCGCAGTCCGAGCGCCGCCTCAAAATCGTCGAGTCGCGGGGCGATGGTCACGCGTGGCGCCAACGCGGGAGCGACCGCTTCCACCGTCTTGAGCCCGCCACCTGTGATGTAGGCCACGGTCGTCGCCTTGCGGTTGATGCGTCCGGCTTCGGCCAGCTTCTTGAGGCCCGCGGCGACCACGCCGCCCGCCGTCTCGGCAAAGACGCCTTCGGTCTCGGCGAGGAGCTTGATGCCGTCGATGATCTCGTCGTCGCTGGCCGTGGCGGTCGCGCCGCCGGTCTCCTGCAGGATCTTGAGGGCGTAGTAGCCATCGGCGGGATTGCCGATGGCCAGCGACTTGGCGATGGTCTTCGGCTTGACCGGCCGGAAGTTCAGCGTGCCCTCCTCCCAGGCCGTCGCGATCGGGGCGCAGCCCTCGGCCTGCGCGCCCGACATGACCGTCTGTGGCTTCTCGATCAGGCCGATGTCGGCCAGCTCGTTGAAGCCCTTCCAGATCTTGGTGAACAGCGACCCGCTGGCCATCGGCACGACGACGTGGTCGGGCGCGCGCCAGCCCAGCTGCTCGGCCACCTCATAGCCCAGGGTCTTGCTGCCCTCCGAGTAGTAGGGCCGCAGGTTGATGTTGGCGAAGCCCCAGGGGTAGGCGTCGGCGACCTCGGTGCAGAGGCGATTGACGTCGTCGTAGCTGCCCTCGACCGCCACCAGCGTCGGGCCGTAGACGGCCGAGCCGACGATCTTGCCCGGCTCCAGGTCGTGGGGGATGAAGACGATGGCTCGCAGACCCGCGCTGGCGGCGTGGCCGGCGACGGCGTTGGCCAGGTTGCCGGTCGAGGCGCAGGCCACCGTGTCGAAGCCCAGCTCGCGGGCGCGGCTGAGGGCCACCGAGACCACGCGGTCCTTGAAGGACCAGGTCGGGTTCAGGGTGTCGTTCTTGATGTAGAGGTTGTCGAGGCCGAGCGCCTCGCCGAGGTTGCGGGCGCGGACCAGGGGAGTGAAGCCGGCGCCGATGTCGATGCGGCTCTCGAAGTCGGCGGGCAGGAGCGCGTTGTAGCGCCAGATCGAGGCCGGGCCACGCTCGATGGTCTCGCGCGTCAGGGTGCGGGCGATCGTGCCGTAGTCGTAGGTGGCTTCGAGGGGGCCGAAACAGAACTCGCAGCTGAATCGGGCGTCGAGGGGGTAGAGCCTGCCGCATTCGCGGCACTTGAGTGCGGTTGCGTTAGACATCGCTCCATCTTCCTGGATACGAAAACCTCTTCAAAAAGAAGAGGTATGGAGCGATAGTCGCGTTCCATACCTCTTATCTCCCCCGATTACTCGGGGCGGAGTTGGCACCATTGTCGCCGTGGCGACCGGTTGCCGGGCTTCGAAGGGCCGGACCCTCCACCCTCTTGATAAGAGGCAGAACCGTATCCGATTGCGGTTGCTACTCGAAATATAAGTAGCGCCGGCGCCGCCAGTCAATGTCAGCCGGCCTCAGGGGAAGTCCGAGCCCGGAGTAAGGTCGGAGGCGTTGACCAGCCCGGGAGGGGTGGCGGGCCCCGCGACGACGACGCCGCGATGGGGCAGAAGCTCCACGAGCCCCTCGGCCTCGAGGCGGCGGAAAGCCTCGCGCACGGGCGTGGAGCTGACCTCCCAGCGCGCCGCTATTTCGTCCTGGCGCAGCCGGGCGCCCGCCGGCAGGGAACCGTCGATGATCGCGGAACGCAGCGAACGCCAGACCGCCTCGCCCTTGGACAGCGGCCGCTGTTCCCGCGGACTCTGTTGCATGGGCCGATTGTAGTAGATGGAACATTATGCATAATGTATGCAGGAGGTGTGGAATGGAGAGCAGAGCAGGACTCGAAGGGGTCGTCGTGACTACGTCAGGGATCACCGACGTGGACGGGGAGGCTGGGCGCCTCTACTACCGCGGCTACGGCATCGAGGACCTCGCGGAGCGAGCTTCCTTCGAGGAGGTGGCGTTCCTCCTCATGGAGGGCGAGCTTCCGTCCGCGGCGGCCCTGGCGGCGTTCAGGGACGGGCTTGCCGGTCTGCGGGTCACGCCCGCCTGGCTGGACTCATTCATGACAGGCGTTCCGGTCGCGGCGCACCCTCTGGCCGTGCTGCGGGCGGCAGTTGCAATCGACGCCCTGGTCGCCGGCGACGTCGAGCCGGGTGACGCGGAGGCCACGCGGAGAGCCGGCCTGCGCATGATCGCGCTCTTTCCAATCGTCGTGGCGGCCTGGGCGCGCCGCCGCCGTGGGCTTGACCCGGTCGCGCCTGCGGCAGGCCTCGACCACGCGCCCAACTTCCTCTGGATGCTGCACGGCGTCGAGCCCAGCGCCGAGGGGGCCAGGGCGCTTGACGTGGCGCTGGTCCTGCACGCCGACCACGAGTTCAACGCCTCGACCTTCGCCGCGCGGGTGGCGGCAGGCACCGAGGCGGACCTCCACTCCGCCCTCGTCGCCGCGCTGGCGACCCTGAAGGGCCCGAAGCACGGCGGCGCCAACGAGGACGTGGTGCAGATGCTCGATGAGGTCGGCGCTCCCGAGCGCGCAGCCGATTGGGTGGCGAAGAAGATCGTCTGGCGCGAGACGCTCGCGCCCGAGGAGCGTCAGTCGATCCGTGCGCGCTTCCCGGGCTTCGGCCATCGCGTCTACAAAGTCGAGGACCCGCGCGCCCGCCACCTGCGCGAGATGGCGCGCCGCCTCGCCGAGGAGCAGGGCTACGCCGGCGACTTCGAAACCGCTGAGGCCGTACGTGCGGCCCTCGAGGAGGCTCGTGGGCTGAAGGTCAACGTCGACTTCTACTCGGCGCTTGTCTACCGTGCGCTCGGCATCGACCCCGACCTTTGCCTGGCGATCTTCGCCATCGCCCGGGTCGCCGGATGGGTCGCCCACTTCGAGGAGCAGCTCGGCAACAACCGGCTGATCCGGCCACGGTCGGAGTACGTCGGGCCGGCGCCCCGTCCCTTCCCCGCGGTGCCGGCGAGCGCCTGACGCCGCCGGTCCGGCATCAGATATGACCGCTCTGCGAGAATCGACCGATGCCGGACGAACCAGCCTCCACTGTTGTCCTGCGCGGTCCGCGGGTGCTCCTGCGCCCGGTCGAGCGGGAGGACCTCCCCTCGCTCTTTGCGATCCTCGCCGAGCCCGAGGTCTCGCGCTGGTGGTCGGTCGGCTCGCAGGAGCCGGACGAGATGGGGGAGTATCTGCTCGCCGACTCGTTCTCGGTCGTTCTCGATGGAGAGGTTGTGGGCTGGGTCGGCTTCCACGAGGAGGACGATCCCGGGTACCGCCACGCCGGGCTCGACATCTTCCTGGCTTCCGCGATCCACGGCCGGGGCTACGGGCCGGAGGCGCTGCGGCTCGTGATCGGCTACTTCGTGGAGCGTGGGCACCACCGCTTCACCATCGACCCCGCGGCTGCCAACGAGCGTGCGATTCGCGCGTACGGGGCGATTGGCTTTCGTCCCGTCGGCCTGATGCACGCTTACGAGCGAGGTCCTGACGGCGGATGGCACGACGGCCTGCTCATGGACCTGCTCGCGCCTGAGCTTCGGTAAGGATCAGACTGGCCCGCAGCCGGGTCTACGGCACGCCGATCGTTACTTCGCAGTTGACGGCGCTGTCGCCGCTCCGGCCCTGTGGCTGCGAACCCGGCGGCCCGCCGTTGCAGACATCGCGCCGCCCGGGCCCCCCGTCCATGTGGTCGATCCCGGTCCCGCCGAGCAACCGGTCGTTCTGGCCATCGCCGAACAGGCTGTCGTCGCCGGGGCCGCCGACGAGACGGTCGAAGCCCAGCCCGCCGTGCAGCTCGTCGTCGCCGCCCTCGCCCAGCAGCGTGTCGTTGCCGGTCCCGCCGTAGGTGATGTCGTCGCCACCGCGCCCGCAGACGATGTCGTTGCCGGCCCCGGCGCGGATGATGTCAGCTCCCGCTGAACCGACGATCACGTCGTCGCCCGCCGTGCCGATGATCACGCCGCTGCGGCCCCAGATGGTGGCCCGCTGGCCCTGGCAGAAGGGACGGTTGTCGCTCGGGTCGCAGGCGTCGCCGATGCCGTCGCGGTCTGTATCGGCCTGGCCCGGGTTGGCCACGTCGGGGCAGTTGTCCTGGGCGTTGACCACGCCGTCGCCGTCGCGATCGTTGTCGCAGGCGTCGCCGACGCCGTTACCGTCGGCATCCGCCTGGTCGGGATTGGCTACCGCCGGGCAGTTGTCGTTGGCGTCAGAGACGTTATCGCCGTCCTGGTCGGGGCAGCCGTCGTCGGCGACCTGTGTCCCGAGGGGCGTCTCGGCGCACTCGTCCTGGGCGTTGACCACGCCATCGCCGTCGATGTCGGGGTCGCAGGCATCGCCGAGGCCGTCGCCGTCGAAGTCCTCCTGGCCGGAGTTGGCGTCGTCCGGACAGTTGTCCTTCTCGTCGGAGACGTTGTCGCCGTCCTGGTCGGGGCAGCCGTCGTCGGCGACCTGGGTCCCGAGTGGGGTCTCGGCGCACTCGTCGTCGGCGTTGGCGACGCCGTCGCCGTCGCTGTCGGGGTCGCAGGCGTCGCCGATGTTGTCGCCGTCGAAGTCCTCCTGGCCGGGGTTGGCGTCATCCGGGCAATTGTCTCCCGCGAAGGTCGATATGCCGTCGCCGTCTGGGTCCGGACAGCCGTCCTCGGCCACCGTCGTCCCGAGCGGCGTCTCGGCGCAATCGTCGTCAGCGTTGGCGACGCCGTCGCCGTCGATATCGGTGTCGCAGGCATCGCCGATGTTGTCGCCGTCAAAGTCTTCCTGTCCGGGGTTGGTGTCGTCCGGGCAGTTGTCGTGCTCATCAGAGACGTTATCGCCGTCCGCGTCGGGACAGCCGTCGTCAGCTACCTCGGTACCGAGCGGGGTTTCGGCGCAGTCGTCGTCGGCGTTGGCAACGCCGTCGCCGTCGATGTCGTCGTCGCAGGCGTCCCCGATGTCGTCGCCGTCGAAGTCCTCCTGGCCGGGGTTGGCGTCGTCGGGGCAGTTGTCATCCGGGTTTGCTAAACCATCGTTGTCGGGGTCATCGCAGTTTGGCACGCTGCAATGCAGAAGCTTCAGGTCGGCGTTGGTTTCGTCGAAGTAACTGACCACCGGAAACCCTAAAGCGTCCAGCTCGAGCGAGGTGTGCGAGCCGACGTTGCCGGCTGTGTCGGGAGAGGTGATGCTCTCGTCGCCGCCGGCGCAGCTGGCGTCGTTGCAGCGCATCACCTTCAGGTGGCCGCTGCCTTCGTCGTAGTAGCTGACGACGGGGAAGCCGGACGCGTCGAGTTCCAGCGAGGTGTACTGGCCGACGAGGCCGGCCGTGTCGGGTGAGGCGATGCTCTCGTCGCCGCCGTCGCAGTTGGCGTCGTTGCAGTGCATCACCTTCAGGTCGCCGTTTGTGGAGTCGTAGTAGCTGATGACGGGGAAGCCACTGGCGTCCAGCTCCAACGAGGTGTACTGGCCGACGGCTGCGGCGGCTGTGTCGGGCGAGGTGATGCTCTCGTCGCCGCCGTCGCAGTTGGCGTCGTTGCAGTGCATCACCTTCAGGTCGCCGCTTGTGGCATCCAAGTAGCTGATGACGGGAAAGCCCGACGCGTCGAGTTCCAGCGAGGTGTGCTGGCCGACGACGCCGGCTGTGTCGGGCGAGGTGATGCTCTCGTTGCTGCCAGCGCAGTTGGCGTCGTTGCAGTGCATCACCTTCAGGTCGCCGTTTGTGGCATCCCAGTAGCTGATGACGGGAAAGCCGGACGCGTCGAGTTCCAGCGAGGTGTACAAGCCGACATCGCCGATTAGGTCGGGAAAGGTGATGCTCTCATCGTCCCCGACGCAGTTAGCATCGTTGCAGTGCATGACCTTCAGGTTGCCGCCGTCGAAGTCGTAGTAGCTGACGATGGGAAAACCCGAGGCGTCGAGCGCCAGTGACGTGTACAGGCCGACAGAGCCAGCCGTGTCAGGTGAGGTGGTGGTATCGCCACCGCCGCTGCAGGCGGGATCGTTACAGTGCAACACCCTCAGGTTGCCGTTGCTGTTGTCGTAGTAGCTCACAACCGGGAACCCGGATGCATCCAGTTCCAGCGAGGAGTAGCGGCCCACAGATAGGCTGCTGGCGGGCGTGGTGATCGTATCGGCGGAGACCGTTCCCGGCTGGCCCAAAGTCACAACCGTCAGCAACGCGATTGCCAGGACCGTCGGGACGAGGCGCCACGAAGGACTGTGCGTTAGGGACATGGGGGGACTCCTGCGTCGAGTTTCACGGAGTATATGGCAGACCGTGCGCCATGTCACGGCATCCGTGCGGAGCGGATTCGCGGCGCCATGCCCGGGGCAACAACTGGCGCGGAGTCCCCTACGGCACGCCTATCGTGACCTCGCAGCGCACGGCGCTGTCGCCGCTCCTGCCCGACGGCGGGCCGCCGTTACAGACATCGCGCCTCCCGGTGCCGCCGTCCATGTGGTCGATCCCGGGCCCGCCGAGCAGGCGGTCGTTCTGACCGTCGCCGAACAGCTCGTCATCGCCGCCGCCGCCGACAAGGCGGTCGAAACCGAGCCCGCCGTGCAGCTCGTCGTCGCCGCCCTGGCCCAGCAGCGCGTCGTTGCCGGTCCCGCCGAAGATGATGTCGCCGCCGCCGCGGCCGCAGACGATGTCGTTGCCGGCGCCGGCGCGGATGATGTCGGGGCCGGGTGAACCGACGATCACGTCGTCGCCCCCCGTGCCGATGATGACGCCACTGCGGCCCCAGATGGTGGCCCGCTGGCCCTGGCAAAAGGGACGGTTGTCGCGCGGGTCGCAGGCGTCGCCGATGCCGTCGCGGTCTGTGTCGGCCTGGCCCGGGTTGGCCACGTCGGGGCAGTTGTCCTGGGCGTTGACGACGCGGTCGCCGTCGCGGTCGTTGTCGCAGGCGTCGCCGACGCCGTCGCCGTCCAGGTCCGCCTGGTCGGGGTTGGCTACCGCCGGGCAGTTGTCATCGTCATCGATCACGCCGTCGCCGTCCTGGTCGCCCTCGCAGGCG
>WHTO01000127.1 GCA_009377665.1 Dehalococcoidia bacterium | reverse complement strand
AGGTTGGCACCTGCGGCCCGACGCCGCGATTGCGGAAAAAGAACCGTTTCCGGACGGATGCTAGCCTGGTCGGAGAGGGAAGTCTTGGAAAATGTTGCCGCATCAGTGGGTCTCGGGACCGGAGACCCGGCAGCGGCCGCGCCCGCTACGCCCCTGGAGGGCAGGACGCAGCAATGGGGCAGGAGTGCCCAACCGATCGTGGGGGCAAGCGGGAGTGCGAAGGCCTGCCTTCGAGGGGCGAGGGCGGCAACTTGGGAACGACGTTGGCGGGCCCGTACACCGACGCCTATCCGTTCGGAGAGGGCCAGGGTGGAGCACCGTCGCCCTGGACGTGGCCATCCGGGTGGTCAGGCTGGTTCCAGCGTCCCCAGCCTCAGCCCCTCCACCCGCTCGAAATGCTTTCGGTTCCGCGTGAGCAGAATTGCGGAGCGGGCCACGCAGATCCCGGCAATGAGATAGTCAGCCATACCGATCGGCGTGCCTGCCGCCTCTAACGCCCGTCGGACGTCGGCTGCTGCTTCCGCGGCCGAATCATCGACGCCGAGAAGGCTGACCGCGCCAAGTAGCCGTTCGATCTGTCGCCGGGCACGCTCCGATTTCGCGCCGCTTAGCAGCTCGAACACAGAAACGGTCGTGGTCGCGAGGCTTGTGGTCCGCAACTCGAGCGCGATTCGACTCGCGGCGGGTTCCCGGCCGTGCAGCGCGTCGATGAGCACGTCCGTGTCGGCTACAATCAACGCCAACTCCCACGGACTCGCGCTACAGAAGCGTCCAGTTCGTCCGCTTCCTCGTCGTTCAGCGTGCCCAGCGCCGAAATCGCCGACTGCACCCGCCGCTCCCGCGCCTCTTCGTCGTCCAGGTAACGGGCGAGCGCCTCCCGGACCAGCCCGGAAAAGCCCTTCTCTCCACGGCGCGCCGCGAGCTCGAGCAGCTTCGCTCGATATTCGTTTGGAATCTCTATCGTGGTTCGCATGAGCTGCAAGATGCTATGCATGCACATGCATGTCAAGAACGTAGTCCAGTTCCACGACACGCGGCTCCACGCCCGCTCGGCGCGCGGCGCGCCGGATCTCGGCGTCCGGAATCACACTTCCCCCCCGTTCAACATGTCCTCGTCGAGATTGACCCGGACCCGCCACCGGGTGTCGATTCGGTGGGCTTCCCTGGGGCTTGAAGGATCGAGCTTCGCCAATCCCGAAGTCAGATGTTCTCGCCAGCGAGCCAGGTGCTCCTCCCGCCCAGGAAACGGAAGGTCGATCCGCTCCACCAGGAAGCCCAGCCGTTTGACCACGGCTCCGGACCCCATTCGCGCGATGTAGTCGTCGAGCTCTGCCCACCGGATCCGATCCGTCTCCCGAAGTGCCTTCGCCACCTCCGGGATTCCCCCGGCAAGGTCCGGGCGGTCGAGGCAGTCGAGGAGGGTCTTCTCAGGGTCGGTAATCCCGTAGCTCTGGTGCCCGATGAATTCCCGCTTGTGGCCGAAGAACTTCTGCTCTGTGACCGTGACGAATTGGTAGGCCGTTCCGAGCACGGTCTTCCGGCTCTGAAACTTCCGGGTCGTTGTCTGAACGTAGGTGATTCGCGGAACCTGTTCCGTGAACTGCCAGTGGTGCAGGGCCGTCCAATAGGCCATCGCGGCCGGTTGAACGAGCTGGCTAGCGATGATGAACGGATTCTCCGACCACTCCCGCTCAGGCCCTGCTTCCAGAGGGATGATGATGTATTTCCCTCGCTCGAGACGCTCGATCCACCCTTTGGTCGCGAGTTCGTGAAGGTGGACCCTTGCCCGGTTCTCGTCGCCCCAGTGCGCGTAGGCGTCCTCGACGGTGAAGATCGTCCGACCCTGGCCCGCGAGCGTCGTCAGAAAGACCGACTCGTCGCTGCTTAAACTAGTTACATTCGTTGCCATGTTGATTAGCTATAGAGCGTATTTACTCGACACGAAATATAATTAGTGCATGCAATAAACGGAACCCTACTGGGGCGGGTTTGGCAGCCGGCCTTCGGCGTGGCTCATCCCCGGCCGCCACCCCGGCTCGGTAGCGCGGCTGGGCCGCGAGAGGAGGAACTCCTTCTCGCGCATCAGGTCCGCTTGCGGCCGGAATGTCCATCTAGAATCCGCCTACCCGGCGGCCAAACCCTGCACTGCGTTTCTGGAATCCCAAGTCCAGATGGACGTATCCGCTTCGCCCATGGACGCCTGTCGTCAACGCGGAACCCTTTTTCCGTGCCCTTCGGCTGGGGCCGACACTCTCAGTGCGCCCGCTATCTTACGACGCGCTGGCCGCCAACTCATCGACCACCGCCCTCTTCGCATAGGCCATAAAAAACGAAAATCCCTGCAACTAAGTCGGTGCAGGGATTACATTTACTAGTCGGGATGGTGGGATTTGAACCCGCGACCCGTGAACCCCTTTGAGTGACGCCCGCGGCGCCAGGCGTGAAAGTGCGCGAATTTACATGCTTTTCAGGTCACGACACCGATGGGATTCTGAAGCCGATTCGCGTCTTTGGAGGTTCAACTCATAAGGCACACAGGCCAGGTCTTTACCGCTGGGTGTTACTCCAATCAAGCGGCGGCGTCTGAACGCGGTCCGTGGAACGGAACGAACGGTTCGGCCTCGCTCGTGAGGAATCGTTCCGACACCTCACGCTCGTGGTGTCGCGCCGCCTTGTGCCCTAGAGCGTGCAGTTCTTCGATGCACCGCGGATCGTCCAGCTTGAACCGCCCTGGCGCGACGGCTTCCGAGATCCGGAGCATTCGGTTGCCCGTGAGGAGCTTCGCATGGGCCAGGGCGCCTTTCGCCTGCGCCTGCATTAGCAACTCGGGCGCGAACCGGATCCACTGCAGCAGCCCGCCGACTGCCTTGCTCCTCGGCACGTGGATGGGCTCCTCCGTCGTGCCGACGGTCAGAAGATCGACCGTCCCCACCGGGCGCCCGAGATTGGTGAGGGCCTCGATGACCGCCATGGCCGCCGGACAGTTGGCCCACACCCCTCCGTCCACGAGCGTCGTGCCGGACGCGCCGACGAAGCTCGGGAGGAATGTCGGCGCCTGAGCGAGTGCACGGTTTCTGATGGTGCCGGAGTCAGGATAATCGAGGGTGGTGGTGGGACTAAGAGTGTGGCAGGGCCGTAGGTGGGGTTGGGAAGGGGGTCCGCGACCTTTATGGGGTTTGGAAAGCGGGTTGCGGCGGTTCGATCAGGTCGAGCTGCCTGAGGTCGAGCTCGGGCAGCTTGGAGGCGCGTTTCGGAGTCTGCGGTTCCCGGTTCCCACCTATAGAGGGAGCGGACCCGGGAACCGAGTTGAGGCGGAGCGCGGCTTGCCAGCCGTCGGCCTGCCGGACGACGCGGCCGCTGGCTTCCAGGGTGCGCAGAGTTTCCACGACGGCCTGTTTGCGGGCACCCACGGCGGCGCGGAGTTGCTCGAGGCGCCGCGGGCCCTGGTCGAGGGCGGCGAGGAGGCGTTCTTCGAGGGATACAGTGACGGGCGATCGGGGGTCGGGCTCATGGATCTCCAGGTGCAGCGGGTTCTCAGCGAGGGTGAGGGTGAGGGGTGGGAGCGCGGCGGCGGCGCGGTGTTCGGGGGTGAGGATGAGTTCCTGAGCGCGGCGACGCAGATAGAGGTTCGAGTCACCCCAGCTATGGTGAGTTCCGCCTTATGTGGAGTAAGGGTGCCGGACCCCTGGCAGCGCCCTGAGATCCGGCAGCGTTACGCCACATAACTCAAAGGGCTTCGAGCCAAGCCAGTAGCGACCTATCGACCCGGATTGTGGGCCGGCCAGCGGGCACGTGCAACGCGCCAAGAGCTTTGCGCTTCATCTCGAGGTCGGCTTCCACATAGCGATTTGTGGTTGCCACATCGACGTGCCCGAGCCAGCACCGAATCGTGTTGAGATCCACGCCGGATTGCAGGAGGTGCATGGCCGTCGAGTGCCGGCTATGTAGCTGACCACATAGTCGACACTATGTGGCCTCCCGGACTATGTAGGGTGAAGGAGGCCACTCCCGTAGATTGCTCAGGAATGACAGCGCTCATCTCGACCACGGGTACCGCCACCCTACATAGTCAGCACTACAGGTTGCTGAGGAAGGTCAAGAGTTGATCCCCCGGGCGGAAGCGTCCCGGGGTGCCCTGCGGCGGCGTCGTTTTCTCCAGGGCTTCCTCTTTCATCGCGAGGGTCGCTTCGAGATAGACTTGCGTCGTCTCCACGCTTTCATGCCCAAGCCACAACGCGATGACGGCGCGGTCCACGCCGGCTTGCAACAGATCGAGGGCCATGGTGTGGCGAAGCAGATGCACAGTCACTCGCTTCCCCTGCAGCGAGGGACAGACGCGGGCGGCCGTCGCCGCATGCTTCTCGAGGAGGTACTTGACCCCGTGCACACTCAGGCGCCCGCCCTTGGCGTTGGGAAAGACGAGCCGATCGTCGCCCCTGGCGGGCTCCCGCAACCACGCCGTGAGGACCGCGACGGTCGGTTTCGCCAACGGCGTGGACCGCTCCTTCCGACCTTTGCCGATCACGCGCACGTGCGCGCCCGTGCCGAGGATCAGGTCATCGCGGGTGACCCCGGTGATCTCCGACAGCCGCAACCCGGTTTGCACGGCCATCAGGATGAAGGCGTGATCGCGCCGGCCGAACCAGGTGCGCCGATCCGGCGCGGCGAGCAAGGCGTCGACTTCGGCCCGGTTGAGGAAACGGACCAGGGTGCGCGTGTACCGCTTGCTGGGAATGGCGAGCACCCGTTGGATCTGAGCCGCGTGTGTGGGGAGCTCGAAGGCGAGGTAGCGAAAGAACGAGTGGAGCGCGGTGAGGCGCAGATTCCGGCTCCGCACACTCAGGCCGCGGTGCTGTTCCAGGTGATTGAGAAAAGCGACGATCAGCGGCGCCTGGAGGTCCTCAACCACCAGCGCGGTAGGCGATTTGTGCAACCGCTGCTGCGTGAAGGTCAGGAACAGGCGGAAGCTGTCGCGATAGGAGCCGATCGTATGGGGACTGACCTGGCGCTCCTGCATCAGGCGCTGCGTGAAAAACCGCTGCAGCAGCGGCGCCAGGTTCGTGGGGGCGGGGGCGGGTTGCTTCATGGCGCCACCTCCCAGCGCCGTTCCAGCCGCGCCATCGCCTCGCGCATCAACTCCGGCGAGCCGCTCAAATACCACTGGGTGTCAGCCACATGGACATGCCCGAGGAAGGCGCTCAGCAGGGGCAGGCGGCGTTCCGGGTCGTCTTGAGAGCGATACCAGTTGACCAGCGTCTCGGTAGCGAATCGATGCCGCAGGTCGTGCAGCCGGGGGCCATGCCGGTCGCCCGGGCCACGTAGCCCAATCTCCCGGGATAACTGGTAGAACGTCCGATGGATGTCGCCACTATCCAGCCGGTTGCCCCAGCTGGAAACGAACACATAGGAGGACACCGCCCGTCCCGCCCAATGGCGCTCGCGGCGGGCAAGGTAATCGGTGAGCACGGTGCAGGTCGAGGCATGCAGCGGGACCAGGCGCGTCTTGCCGAACTTGGCGCCCCGGATCGTGAGCACCCCGGCCGGCAGATCGACATCCTGGAGCTCGAGATTGCGGGCTTCGCCGAGGCGTAGCCCCGTGACGCTCAGGAGCCCGAAGAGACAGTGGAAAACCCATGGCCGCAGAGCGCCGCGTCGATAGCGGTACGGCAGGCGGACAGCGGCCTGCAGCAACTGCTTGATCTCATGCTCCGAGTAGAGATACGGCCGGGCGCGCTGCGGTCGGAAGGGCAGCACCCCGGCCGGCGGGATTTGCGTCCGCGGATCGGTGGCACTCTGGTAGCGCGCGAAGAGGCGCACGATACTCAGCCGCTGGCCCGCCCACGATTCGGCGTGTCCGTCCGCGCCTTGGGTCGCCCACGCCAGGGCGAGCGGAGAGGTGATGTAGGCAGCATCGTGCTGCGTCAGGAAGTCGACGAAATCTTCCAGCACCGGGCGCACGCGCGTCAGCTTGAAGCCGAGGCTACGCCGCAGGACCAGATAGTCCTGCACGGCTAGTCGGAGGGTGGTCATTGCCCACCTCCCGGCCACGGCAAGGCGAGGGAGCGCAGCCCGTCCACATCGACCTTCGTGTAGATCGTGGTCGTCTGGGGACTCTGGTGCCCGAGCAGGTCGCCGATCTGTCCGAGGGAGGCACCGTGGCGCAACATCTCCGTCGCCAGGCCGTGCCGAAACTGATGGGCGCCGCTGGTCGGCGCGTCGATCCCGGCCCGCCGGAGCGCGTGCCGCACGATTGAGCCGACGGCACACTGACTCAGAAAGCCGCGCACGGGGGCTCGGGCCCGCAAAAAGACCTGCCGGCTCGCGCTGCCGGGTCGGCCGTCCTGCAGATAGGCGGCAAGCGCCTCTCCGACCTCCGCCGGCAAGGGGAGGTGCCGCCGGTGGCCTCGCTTGCCGTGGACGCGCAAGCTGCCGTCGGCCCAGTCAATGTCCTCGAGCTCGAGGCGGACCACTTCTCCGGCCCGCAATCCCAACCGGGCGAGCAGCAGCAGGATGGCGTAGTCGCGCCGCCCCATGGGCGTGCCACGATCGATGTGGCTCAGCAGGCGGCGGATTTGCTCGGGCGCAATTCCTCGAGGAATCGCGGGCTGCGACCAGTTCGCCACGCAGGGGACGGCCGCGGCCAGGTCCACGTGGATCGCGCCGCGGTAGCGGGCGTAGAGTAAAAACGAGCGCAGAGCGGTGGTCAGGAGCTTCGCGCGCTTCAGCTGCAGGCACCGAGCCTCGCGCTGGACGAACCGGACCACGTCGCTCGCCTCCAGTTGCGCCAGCTGGACGAGGCCAGTGCCGAACCGGTCGGTGAGAAATCGGTCGATGAACGGCGCGTAATTGATGATCGTCGCCTCCGCCAGCCCGCGGTCCTCGCGCAGGTACTGCTTGTACGCTTGCACCCACTCTTCCGCTGGCGTGAGGTGCAGCTGCGCTGGCTTCGCCGCGGGCATCACCCGCTCACGGCGAAGAAACTCGATGACCTGGGCGAGCGCGGCCTGATCACCCGGGTGCGGCCGCCGCCGCCGATGTCGCCATTCTAAGTACTGCGCCCGGTGGTCGGCGCTGATGCGGCGAAGTCGAATCCCCCGCTCTTTGAGCCATCGGCTGAAGCCCGCGGCGAGCCGTACTTGCCGGTGCACGTAGGGTGGCGCGTAGCCCTGCTGCTTCAGCGATTCCGCGAACGACGCCAGGTGGGTGGCCAGCGGCCCCTCCGGCACTCGCGACAGCACCACGGCATGGTTGAGGACGTACCTCATGGCAAACTCCTTCCCTGGGATGCGGTGAAAGGGACTGACGGGAAGGAGCCAAACTATGTCGCGTGCTGCCGGGCGCCGGCCAGAGGAAATCAGGTCGTCAAGCGAAGGACCCTACATAGTCCGGGAGGCCACATAGTGTCGACTATGTAGCTGACCACATAGTCGACACTATG
>WHTO01000126.1 GCA_009377665.1 Dehalococcoidia bacterium | reverse complement strand
GCTTGAACACCGCCCGGGTCGGTGGTGGGGAGGCCAATGCTCCGGCGAGCCGGCCGGAGCAGCCGGAGGCCGGCCGCTAGTTCTCCTCGGGTTTCAGTAAAGCGGCAGGCGGCGTTCCGGTGAGAACCGGGCAAGGGGCTGGCCTGACCAGCGGGCATGGTCATTCGCGCCCCGTTCTACTGAGGGTGCACGACGACGTGGTTGGTCGACGCAAGAACACCGCTGTCGTCACGCAGTTCGATGCGTATCGCCTTTGCTCTGGTGGTATCGACGACCGCCGCTTGCTGGGAGATCTGCCTTTCTCCACGTTCGATGTCCAGGCTGTAGCCGGGGCCCGTCGCCAGGTGGGTTTCGATCAGCCACAGCGCGCCCGCGTCAGGCTCGCTTAGCTGGACGTTCAACGGAGTCGATGAGCCTGGCGCGAGCGATCCCTCTTCTCCCATGCGGAGGCTCGGGTCCCCGCCAATCGTGAAGTCAAACAGGGTGTCGTGTTGGAGGCCCCTGCCGCCCCTTGCGTAGCGGCCGAAGGCCATGCGGCGGGCACGCAGCAGGTCGACGATCTGGCTTCGGTTTGGACGTGGAGCGGTCGCTGGCACCATCCACGTGCAAAAAGGCCAGTCGTCCTGCTGAACGTTGGGACCGCTGCCGTGGCTGTCGCTCACACCGACGCCGCCGATCACACGACCGAGGTGTTGGCGATTGGCGACGAGCAAGTCCCAGAGCATCAGGTGGTCGCTTATGGTCGCTCCGCCTCTTCCTTCCAGGTAGCCGACCTCGAGCAGGTCGGCGCCCAGCACGTCCTGCTCCAGCAGGTACAGCGCCTCTTGCCGGACGTATGCCTCATCGAGGCTACCGGGCGGACGCCGCCGTGGTCCCGGTGAAGCGCCGAACGGGTGGTTTAGCGCCAGCATGCCGCCACGGCTATTGACCAGTTCGGCATAGGCTGCTCCCTCGAGCCCCTGTTGTGCGAGGTAGCCGTCATTGGGGAGATAGGCGTTGAAGTGAGCGAAGGAAAGCGGGCGCGTGGGGTTGGAGACTTCTTGTGGTGCGCCGTTAAGCTCGACGCCCACGAACTCCTGGGTGTTGAAGTCCGACGCGTTTCGGTTGGCGATGGTCCTTCGCCAGCGGTGAGAGCCCAGTCCGCTCTTAGTGCGGCAACGAACGCGTAGAGAATGGACGCGGATCCAGGTGCGGGTTGCGGCGACCCTGATCGACCCCAGTACGTTGTCCGGAGAAAGGCCCGGAAAGGTCTGCATGTCGAGTGGGATAACGAGCGTTCCCACACCGGAAGAAGTCTGTGGGCAGAGCACGCGCTTACGAAAGATGCCCTCGCTAACCACGACCGCAGGCCCCTCGGAGCGTCCAAGGTGGATGTTGACCTGGTGCCGAATCGCAGCCCCGCCCGCGGATCTGTGCCAGCTGAGTTTCAGTTCCATCCGGATGACTCTCCCGGGTGCTAATGGCCCACGCTCGTAGCGCAGCACTATCTCGGGCCGGGCGTACACAGGTGGGTAGAATCGTCCGCCGGGCGGGGACGGCGCCGGGGGAATCTCCACGCTGGGAATCCCCCCATTTCCGATCCGCACCGGGGGCCGGAACAGGCGGCGCCAGGTGGGAGTCGGTGTGAAGCTGTGGTGATGTTCTGACCACCATAGCGTGTCCACCTGCTCCCCGCTCAACTTGGAGGACTGCCATTGCATGGAGGGCAGGAGGCCCTCGTTGGCGGCTACTGCGGGGAGGGCATGGGCAGAGTGGGCGTGCAGGTGTAGCTGCACGGGCCAGGCTCGAGTCGGGGGGGTTGGAGTCCCCGCGGCTGCCCGGCCGAGACCGAGGACGCCCCGCAGGGCGGCGCCAGCGGCGGCGAGCTTGAGCGCGTGGTGCAGGACCGCCCGACGACTGAGCCGGACGCTAAGCAAGCGGCAGCTCGGGTACGGCCGCGAAGGGCCTTGTAGTGTGCGTTAGCGAAGGTTGGTCTTGCGGGAGGTGCACCGCATTAGATCATGCCCCAGGGCGGCGATGGAGTCACGCGCAGGGGTGTATCAGGTTCGACAGCGGTCAACGGCGAAACTAGATTGGGGACGAATGCCGGCCTGGTTGACACCAATCAACGTGCTGAAGCTCGTTGGGCTTTCGCTCCTCCTTGTGTTCGCTTTCGTCGGCGTTGACTATGGCGAAACCTTCAGGACCATCGGCGACGCGAGCTGGTCGCTTGTGCTGGCCTCCTTCCTCCTGCTCAACCTGGCGTTGCTGCTGCGCGCCTATCGCTGGCGGGTGCTAGCCATCGCCAGTGGTCTGATCTACCGCAGCAGCTATGACTACTACGCCGTCTTCTATGCCTCGTGGCTTGCTAACTTCATCCTGCCGCAGGGGGTATCGTCTGCTGCTCGCCTGGCGATGATCTCCGAGGGCGGCGGACGGTCGCTTGGCCGCGGTCTCGCCGCCGTGATCATCGAACGGCTGGCCGACGTCGCGGCTGCCGGCATACTGGGGCTCGTCTTCATGGCGTGGGTGATCCGCAACGGGCAGGGCACGGTCTTCGCGGTGGTCGTGGGGCTGATCTGCGGGGGAGTACTGTTGCTGCTCGCCGGCGCCGTGGTCGCGCGGCGCCTCGGCAGCCGCATCGGCCTGCGCGCAACGATTGAACGGTACGCCCTCGGGCGGCGAGTGATGGCCATCCTCGACGAGACCTTCATCGCTTTCTCCGAGATGGAACGGCGGCCGCTGATCCTGATGACCGGCCTGTCGGTGCTTACGGCCTTCATTTTGGCGACCGCGCTGTACGTGGCCGCGCTTGCCCTCGACATCCACGTGCCGTTCGCCTTGATGGTGGCGGCGTGGGCGGTGGTCAACCTGTCGGTGATGCTGCCGATCTCGATCCAGGGCCTCGGGCCGCGTGAAGGCATCCTGATCGTGGCCCTCGTCGGCAGCGGCGAGGCTCAGGAGGCCGGGGTTGCGCTCGGCTTGCTCTGGTTCGTCCTGCTCTCCGCCTCCCGCCTGCCCGGGATCGTCGCCTGGTTTCACAGGCCGGTGGCGCCCGCCGTCGGCACGCCCCCGCAGGTGGCCGCATAAGCCTGCTGCGTCCGCGCTGGGAGCGGTCGAGCCTGGCGCTCCCCGCGGCGTTCCTGCTGGCGACGATCCTGCTCATTGGAGCCGCTCAGCTCGCCGCCGGCAAGCTGGAAGCGGCGCTCGCGGCGCTGGCCCTGGTGGCTCTGCTATCGGCGGTTGGTTCTCTTGCGCTCCCGCGGCTGATCTCAGACCCTCTGCCCTTCGAGCTGGCTGTGGCGGCGGTGCCCGCCCTGGGGATCGCGATCCTGGCGTTGCCGGCGTTCGTCGCCACGCTTCTGAACGTCAGCTTCTGGCTGGCGACGCCCCTCTTCTTGCTGCCCTTGCTCGTGCTTCTCCTCGTCCCGGCGAGGCCGCTGCTCGATCGCGTCGAGGTTGCAGCCCTGCCGGGCGAGCTCGCGCGCTACGTCCCGCTGGTCGTCGTGGCGTTGATCTTTTTCGGGCTGCTGACCTGGCTGGGGGCCCTGTCGCCGCGCCACATCGACGGCTGGGCTGCCACGGCGGTGATGCGGGCCTACCGCGACGACCTCGACTTCGCCTTTAGCGGGAGTTTCAGGCTGGACAACAGCGGCTGGCCGGCAGTCCTCTCGTACCTTTCATGGCTGCTCAAGGTGGATCCACTGTTGCTCTACAGGACGATCCTGCCGCCGGTCGTGGTGGCCGGGAGCCTCGTCGCGACGTGGGGGCTGGCGGCTGCGGTGCTGCGCAACCACGGCCTGGCGTTGCTGGCGCTGGCCGTGCATTGCCTGCTGCTGCTGACCAGCATCACGGCGTTCGGCTTCCAGCCGGGCTGGCAGCTGCTTTTCTCGGCGGCCGAGGACAAGACGGTGGCCGCGTTCGTCCTTCTGCCCGTTGCCGCCGGGTTCCTGGTCGTCGCCAGCGGCCGGGCCAACCCGCGCCCGACCGACTATCTGCCCTTCGCCGTTCTCGCCCTTGCGGTCGGCGTCATTCACCCGTTCGTGGCCTTGCTGATGGTCATGGTCACCACCGTTTACGTCCTCCTGCGCGTGGCGCTGGGCAGCGTACGGCCTGTTGCTGCGCTGGTGCCTGTGGCTGCATGCCTGGCGGCGCTCGTCCCGGCGGCGCTGGTCTTCACGGAGGTATCGGGAAAGACGGTAGACCTGCTGTCGCCCACCGGCGAGTTCTTTGTCGGCAACAGACAATCACTCGAAGCGCTGGGCGCGATCGATTTCCTGGGCGGTGGTTGGGCCATCGTGCACCACAGGACGGTCTACCACCCGATCATCCTGGTGGGCGCGGTCGCGGGCCTGTTGGCAATCGCCAGGCCGCGTGACCCCGGCCGCCAGTACATCCTGGCGGCGCTCCTGGTGGTCGCGCTGGTGGCCTTCAACCCGCTGGCCCTGCGCGTACTCAGCTACGTGACGACGGTGCAGATAACGTGGCGTATCACGTGGCTGCTGCCGGTTGCGCTCGGCCTTTCTGCCGCCGTCGGTTTGCTGATCCAGGGCCGCTCGGCCAACGTCCGCACGGCGGTGCTGGGGTTTAGCGCGGTTGCGGTGGCCGGGGCTTTCGTCTTCGCCATGTTCGGGCCGTGGACCAACAACGCACGCCACAACCTTGACGTCTCCAACGCGCCGGAAGCCCTGGGCTGGCGCTCGCCACCCAACACGGGCGAGGTCGCGACGGCGCTGCGCGAGCTTTCGGAGCCGGGTGACGTCGTTCTGGCGCTGCCGCAGTACAACTTTGCGCTTCCCAGCTATACGAGTCAGCCGCGCGTGGTCTACCGCGGGCAGGGCCTGATCAGGCCGGCCGAGGACCTGACCGAGGAGGCGGAGCGCTTCGAGGACATAGCGGCGTTCTTCGACGAGCCGACGCCCGAGCTCCTGGCGGCGATGGAGGAGAAATACAGCGTCGACTTCCTGGTGCTCACTGGAGCGGGAGGCGCTCTCTGTCCAGGAGAGCCGTTGGCGCGCGTCGGGCAGACCCTTATCTACGCGGTCGATGAGTCTGGGGCCTGTGTTGGCCGGGAGGGTCAGCCCGTCAGTTGACTACGACGCCGTGCATGCCCTCGGGGCGGTCGATGCCGAAGAACGAGAGGACGGTTGGCGCGACATCCTGGATCTTCAGGCCTTCGCGACGGCCGGCGCCCAGCGCGCCGTCGGCGTGACGCAGCATGAACACGCCGTGCTGGGCGTGGTTGGCTTCGTCGGGCCCGGTGTCGTTTTCGAAGGTGTAGATGTCGTCGAAGCCGACGCTGCCCACCGAGCGCCAGTTGAGGTCGCCGAAGTAGACGATGAGGTCGGGCGGGATGTTCCTGACCTGGCGGTAGATGTCCTCGGGACGGAAGACCTTGTTGTTCATCGGCCTGCCCTCGTGGTCGGTCAGTGACTCGATCCTCTCCTCTATCTCGGCACGCAGCGACTCGTAGCGGGAGGAGGGCACGATCCCCTGGGGCTCGCGGCCCTCGACGTTGAAGAAGACGCGGCCGTAATAGCCACCGGCGCCCCAGACGCGCGTGCGCGACCAGTCCACCATGTCGACTTTGAAAGGGGTTACGCCGGCGGGCTTTTCCTTGAGCGTGAGGTAGCCCTCGCGGATCAGCCAGTCGTTGATGCAGAGGCCGCCGTACATCGTCTTGGCGCCGTGATCGGAGACCACGAAGACGTGAGTGTCGGGCGGGAGCCGGTCGACGATCTGCCCCACCAGCTCGTCGACGTGGCGGTAGTAGTCGCGGATCGAGAATTCGAAGGGGCTGCCTTTCTCGAACTTGGGATGGCTCGGGTCGTGGTAACCCCAGAACCCGTGGTGAATCCGGTCGACGCCCATCTCGACCATCATGAAGAAGTCCCAGGGCCGGGTGTCGAGCAGGTGGTGGGCAAGCTTGAAGCGCTTGTCGGTCATCTCCCAGATCTGGTCGAGGATGCGTTGCTTGTCGTCGGTCCTGAAGTCCATGACGTCGAGGACGTACTCGCCGACGACATCCCTGATCTCGTCCTTGAACTCGGGAGGGTAGGTGTATTCGCTCTCGATGCTCGGCGTCAGGAAGCAGCCGACCTGTACGCCGTTGACGGGCTTCGGGGGGTAGCTCTGGGGGACGCCTAGGGTAATGACGTGCTTTCCGGCCTCGGAGAGGATGTCCCAGACGCGCTTCTCCTTAACCAGCGCCGAGGTGGCGAACTGGAGCTCCTCGTAGTTGTAGTCGCCGCGGTTGCGGAAGCCGTAGAAGCCGAGCTCGCCGGGGTCGCGGCCGGTGAGCATGCAGCTCCAGGCGGGGACGGTGATGGGCGGGATCGTGCTCTCGAGGGGGCCCCAGGCGCCGCCTTCGCGGATGGCGCGCAGGTTGGGCAGTTCGTCGTTCCACTGTTCGAAGACGAGTTCTGGCACGAGGCAGTCGAGGCCGATCACGGCAACTTTGGTCATTGGGATCCCTTCGGGGGTGGAGAATCGGAGGCTCCAGCAATTATCAGGCTCCTGACTGCTCAGGTGAAAGTAGGGCTCTGTCGCCCCGGACCGCCAGCGCAAGCAAGGATCCGGCCGCCGGCGGACAGCGTATGCAACGAGTGGATGGCCTCCTCGTGCCAGGACGCCGTCCGTTCCTCTTGGGCGGCTGGGTACTCTTGTCGCTTGTGAGCGGTGAGGGCGCCGGCTCCGTCAGCCGCCGGAGAAAAAGGACGCCTCGAGGTGCCGCGCCGGGCGGAGATGATGCTTGCGTGTTCGCGGCTGGGCCTACAGGGGTGTGGTACCGGGGGTGGGACTCGAACCCACATAGCCTCGCGGCCGACGGATTTTAAGTCCGCTGCGTCTGCCGATTCCGCCACCCCGGCTCCGGTTCGATCTTAGGTTGAGGCCGGACGTGCGTGTGACGGTGACCAGCATCTGCTCCCCTTACCGGGCAGTCAGCCGGGTACGTCAGTCTCGGACGAGTTCCAGATTCTCTCGCTCAAACGTCGCATCCTCATCGATCTCGTAGTCGCTGACGATCTCCTCGGGTTCACCAATCAACGGTGCCTCGATGGGCTTGCCCATTGCGTCACTGATCCGTTGGAGGAGGTCGCTCTGACGCTGCTCGAAGAAAGCTGTGAAATTGTCAGCGCGAAGGAGTGCGGGGTCGACGAGGTGAGTACGCAGGTGGGCGTCTAGTTGGTCGGCGGCAATCTCAGCAGAATTCTGGACACGGGACACATAGTTACTGGGGGCGTATCCGCCGATGACGCGATTGGTGCGAGCGGTGAGCGGGGTCTTATTGACGATGGAGTCGCAGAGTGATGGTGGGACATTGTTCTGTTGGCACCAGTGCTGGGGGAAGATGTGATGAATATCGATGCGCTCATCGAAGTAATTCGCGAAGTTGGACGGTTGGCCGGTGCGTAGGTCGCGAGCCCCCTCGCGCAGAAGCAGAGCGTAGATCCCCTTATAGGCGGCGCTGCCTCGCGTTCTCAGCGAGAGGAGCCTCTCCTTGCTGAATACGGCATCCACTATCGTCCTTGGTTCGGGGCCGCCCTTCAGCCACGCGAGAACCTCGGGCATTTGCTCACCTGCATGTTC
>WHTO01000125.1 GCA_009377665.1 Dehalococcoidia bacterium | reverse complement strand
GCCACGCTCGAAGCCCTGCCCGACGGCGCCCGGCAGATTGGCTTCTACTCGTACGGCGAGATATCGCCCTACGCCAGCGGCCGATCTGAGCTTCATAACCAGACCATGACGATGACGACGATCAGCGAGAACTGAGGCCTGCAGCCGATGCATCCCCTTCTCCAGCGGCAGCTCAAACGTTTTGGCATCGATGAAGGCGCCCTGCCCGCGGCTGGCGACCCCTGGGCTCAGTTGCTGGAACGGATCAGTCGCTCGTACCTGGAGGCCGACCAGGACCGGTACCTGCTTGAGCGCTCCCTGGCCATCTCCTCCCAGGAGATGCAGGAGCTCTACGAGCGCCTCGACGGTGAGAAGCGCAGCCTTGAAGCGCTCAGCGCCGAAACCGGGCACGCGCTCCTGAATACCTCGTCAGACATGGCTCTCTTGCTCGACGTCGAGGGCAGGATCCTTGACATCAATAACGTCGGGACCCAGTTGTTGCGCCTTTCCGCCCACGCCAGCGGTGTGCCTCACACGCGCGACCTCGTCGGCGCATCGCTCTTCGACCTCATGTCGCCTGAGGTCGCCGGGGTGGCGCGCGACCGCCACGCCGAGGTCGTAAGCAGCGGGCGCGCTATCCGCTTCGAGGAGCTGGTCGATGATCGTTGGCTCGATTCGAGCATTTACCCGGTGATGGATTCGGCGGGGTCGGTGGTGCGCGTGGTCGCCTTGACCAGGGACATCACAGATCGCAAAACCTCCGAAGAAGAGCTGCGCAAACAGGCGTTCCACGACACGCTCACAGGCCTCCCCAACCGGGCGCTCTTCCTCGACCGGCTGGAACAGGCACTGGCGTCTCTGGGGCGCTCGGGCCTGGCCGTTGCCGTGCTCTTCATGGACGTCGATCGCTTCAAGACGGTCAACGACAGGTTCGGCCACCCCGTCGGCGATGAACTTCTGATTGCAATCGGCCGGCGGCTCCTCTCCTCGCTGCGCCCGGGTGATACCGTCGCCCGCCTGGGTGGCGACGAGTTCGCTGTCCTCGTCGAATGCGCATCCAACCCAAATCACCCCCTGGTTGTTGCCGATAGAATCGCCGACGCTTTGGCCGCACCCTTCGAGCTGGGCAACCAGGTAGTTCACGCTGCCGCCAGCATCGGCGTGGCCATCGTCACGGCAAACAACCTGGAGGACGTTACACCGAGCGGTGTGGTAAGAGACGCCGACATCGCGATGTATCGGGCCAAGGCAGACCCGCTGGCGCGCTACGTGATCTTCGACAAGGAGATGAACGCCCGTTCGCTGGAGCGGCTCGAGCTCAAGGCGGCGCTGCGCGCCGCCGTCGAGGCCGGGCAGATCGGCGTCCACTATCAGCCGGCTGTCGAGTTCAAGACCGGCAGGGTGATCGGCGTCGAGGCGCTCGCTCGCTGGCACCATCCGGGTCGCGGGCCAGTGGCCCCGTCCGAGTTCATTCCGCTGGCCGAGGAGATCGGGCTAATCGGCGCGATCGGCCGCCACGTGGTCGAGCAGGGCTGCCGCCAGGTGCTCGCCTGGGACGCCCAGTTTCCCGCTCACGCCCGCCTCACGCTGGGCGTCAACATCGCGCCATCCCAGCTTCTCTCCACGGGCTTCGTTGATGAGATCGATCAGATCCTCGTCGCGACTGACTTTCCAGCCGGAAGACTCCGGCTCGAGATCGCCGAGAGCGTCGCGTTGCTCGACATAGACCTGGTCAGCCGCGAGCTGGCCCGGCTACGCGCGCTCGGCGTCAGCCTGGCCATCGACGACTTCGGGACCAGTCAGACCTCGCTCAAGGATCTGCCCCGGCTCATGGCCGACACGTTGAAGATCGGGCGCGGCTTCGTTGCCGCACTCGATGGAGACGACGCCGAGGCGTCGGTCGTGGAGGCCCTGATTGCCCTGGCGCGTAACTTCGACATGGAGGTCACCGCGACCGGCGTGGAGACTGCCCAGGTGCTGGACCGCCTGCTTCGCCTCGGTTGCGAGCGCGGGCAGGGGTTCTACTTTGCCCCGGCCATGTCCCCCGAGGCGCTCGGCCTCCTCTTCGCCACGGGCGACGCCGTGCTCAGCCCGGGCGCCGCCCTTGCCCGCCGGCCCGAGCTCGCCTTCGGCGCCAACTGAAGCCCGGACGCATGGTTGACAGGTGCGCCACTTCGTCGTTTACCTTGAACCCAACAAGGCGATTTGGCCCTCGGGGCCGGGAAAGGAGACAGTTCGATGGTCAGTGTTGTGTCGACCAACCGCGCCGCGTCGTGTCTCCCGGAGGCTGCCTCAGCATAGACAGCCATCAGTTCATCACGAATGATGAGCCACTCCTTCGGGAGTGGCTTTCTTGATCCAGGGGCCGCGGCGCGATGAGCAGCGGCCCTTTTACTTGCCAATAACGAAAGGGAGTAGACCCATGAATCATCCCGTTGTAAGGCGCCGAAAGCAGAACTCAAAGCACGAATGCATACGGAAAGCGACGAACAACAATGACCACTGGAAACAACACAGGTGATCCCGGCGCCGCCTGGCCCAAGGCCACCGAACGTTTGATAGAACTCGGCTGGAGCGACTTCTTCGCCCGCCACCTCCAGCAGTTGCCGAGCCCCGCCCTGAGGGCGGGGCGCGTGATCGCGCAGCATCGCGGGGCCCTGCTGATCGGCTCCGAATTCGGCGATCTGAGAGCGGAGATGACCGGTCGCCTGGTCCACGAGGCGGGCCGGTCTGAAGCCCTCCCTGCCGTCGGCGACTGGGTCGCCTTCAGCCAGGTCGCCAACGGCGCGGCGCAGATTCACGCCGTGCTGCCGCGGAAGAGCAAGTTCTCCCGCAAGGTTGCCGGCTCGACCACCGACGAGCAGGTTGTAGCCGCCAATATCGACTACGCCTTTATCGTCAGCGCCCTGACCGCGGAACTTAACATGCGACGGCTGGAGCGTTACCTGACCGTCGCCTGGGAGAGCGGTGCTCAGCCCGTCGTGGTTCTAGCCAAGGCGGACCTCCGCGAAGACGCCCGCGAGGTGGCGCGCGAAGTGGGGGAGATCGCTGTCGGGGCGCCCGTACTCGTTACGAGCGCGCTGTCGGGCGAGGGCTTCGCCGACCTGATGCCCTACCTCGGCTCCCACAGCACGGTCTGTCTGATCGGCTCGTCCGGTGTGGGCAAATCCTCGCTCGTCAACCGATTACTGGGCGAGGAGCGGCAGGTCGTGCGCCAGGTGCGCTCCGACGACCGCGGACGCCACACCACGGCGCACCGCGAGCTGTTCCGGCTGCCCCAGGGGGCACTGATCATCGATACGCCCGGCATGCGTGAGCTCCAGCTCTGGGGTGACCCAACGGCCGCGCGGCGCGCCTTCGCCGACCTGGAGGAGGCCGCTTCTGGATGCCGGTTCACGGACTGCCGCCACGAGGCCGAGCCCGGCTGCGCCGTGCGCGACGCCGTAGCCGCCGGCCTGATCGAAGCGCGGCGTCTGGATAGCTTTCACAGGCTTCACCGCGAGATGCAGTTCCTGGAGATCAAGCAGGATCGCAGGGCGCGGAGCGAGGAAAAGCGGAAACACAAGGTGCTCGCACGCTCGCTGCGCAGGCACTACCAGCAGTGACGGTGGGCGAGTGTGCTCGGCGCCCTAGGCCCGGCAGGCCTCAGGCCTGCAGTGCCTGGACTGGTAGCGGCTGGACGTGGGAAGGGTTGAGCTGCGCGGGGCTGGTGACGCCCAGCAGCGCCATGGTCGTGCGCAGTTCGGCCTGGATCAGCGAGATCGCCTTCGCCACGCCGGCCTCCCCGCCGGCGGCGAGGGCGTAAAGGAAGGGGCGACCGATGAACACGGCGCGCGCACCCAGCGCCAGGGCGGTGGCCACGTCTGTCCCCCGGCGAACGCCGCCGTCCATGTAGACCTCGACGCGACCGCCGACCGCGGAGACCACCTCCTCCAGCACGTCCAGCGTCGCGTTTGAGCGGTCCAGCTGGCGGCCCCCGTGGTTCGACACGACGATGGCGCCGGCGCCGTGCTCGACCGCCAGTGCCGCGTCTTCGCCGGTCATGATGCCCTTGATGACCAGGGGCAGGCTCGAGAGGCTCTTAACCCAGGCGAGGTCGTCCCAGCTCAACGAGTGGTCGTGGAGCGACCCGATTACCGAGATCAGGTCGTCGCCCGCCGATTCGAGGTCGCGGAAGTTGCCGAAGGCAGAGCGCGGCGCCGTGAAGCCGCGTCTCAGCTCGCGCTCGCGGTAGCCGGGCATTGGCAGGTCGGCGGTCAGCACCAGTGCCTCGTAGCCGGCCGACTCCGCCCGCCTGACGATCTCCCGCGATCGTGGACGCTCGTTGTGGACGTAAAGCTGGAACCAGCGGCGGCCCGACGACGCTGCGGCGACCTCCTCGATCGACCTGCTCGAGAGCGTCGAAAGGCAGAACACGATGCCCGCATCGGCGCACGCCCGGCCTGATGCCAGTTCCCCTTCGGGGTGCGCGAGACCGTGCAGGGCAGTGGGTGGAAGTCCGATAGGGAGCTCGGCCCTCCTGCCAAGAATCGTGGTCGTTGTATCGATGCCGGTGATGTCGTTGAGGACTCGCGGGCGCAGCCGGCGCCGTTGGAAGGCCAGGACGTTCTCGCGCAGGGTGATCTCTTCGCCCGCCCCGCCGGCGTAATAGTCGAACGCCCCCGCTTCCATGCGGCCGCGGGCTATCTCCTCGAAGTCGTTGAGGTTGACGGCGTCTTCCATCTAACCCAACAGTCTACAGTGGGTCAGCCCGTGTTCTTCAGCCCGGCCGCGATGCCGTTGATCGTCTGGAAGATGACCGGCAGTATCTCCTGTCGCTCCGCCGAGTCCTCCGGGAGGGCGCGGACCCGTCTCAGCAGCTCGACCTGCAGGTAGTTGAGGGGGTCGACGTAGGGGTTGCGTCGCTCGATCGACAGCCGGAGGCGTGGCGACCCCTCGAGCAGCGTCCGATGGTCGTTTATAGCCAGGATCATCTCCACGGTCCGCCGATACTCGCCCTCAATCCTCGAAAACATCTCGCCGGCGAGCTCGCGGTCCTCGACGAGGCCCGAATAGAGGCGCGCGATCTCGACGTCGGTCTTGGAAAGCGCCATCTCAGCGTTCTCAATCGTGCTGCGGAAGAACGGCCAGTGGGCGTACATCTCCTTGAGCTGGTCGAGCCCGGTAGCGGCCGCCGCCGCGCTCAGCCCGCTTCCCAGGCCGTACCAGCCGGGGATGTTGGCCCTCGACTGCATCCAGGCGAAGACCCACGAGATCGCCCGCAGTCCCTCCAGCCCTTCGCTGCTGGGGCGTGAAGCCGGGCGCGAGCCGATGGCAAGGAGGCTGATCTCCTGGAGAGGGGTCGCCTGCCGGAAATACTCCATGAACCGGCTCGTGCCGGTCGTCAGCGCGCGGTAGCTTTGGCCGGACGCCGAGGCCGCAACCGTCATCGCTTCCACCCAGCCGTCGGGTGGCGGGCTGGGCTTCTGGACGCTGGCGGTGATCACGGCGTTGATGACCTGGGACAGGTGACGATAGGCGATCTGCGGATTCGAGTAACGCTCGGCGATCACCTCGCCCTGTTCGGTTATCTTGAGCCGGCCGTCGATGGTGCCCGGTGGCTGCGCGAGGATAGCTCTGTTGGCGGGCCCTCCCCCGCGGGCCGTCGTGCCACCCCGGCCGTGGAAAAGCTCGAGGGCGACCCCCGCCTTCCGGCAGGTTTCGACGAGGACGCCCTGCGTCCGATAGAGGTTCCAGTTGGCAGCCAGGTACCCGACCTCCTTGCCCGTGTCGGAGTAACCGACCATGACCTGCTGGCAGTTGCCGCGCAGCGCCAGGTGGCGTCGATAGGGCCCGCAGGCGAACAACACGCCCAGGATGTCCGAGGCAGCGTCCAGGTCGGCGCTTGATTCGAACAGTGGCACGATGTCTATCTGCCCCTCGATCCCGGCCATGCGGGCGAGGACCTGCACGCCAAGCACGTCCGACGCGCTGCCGCAGTGGGAGATGATGTAGGTGTCCACCGAGTCGGGCCCAAACCGCTGACGCGCCTCGGCTATCGCCCTGAATGTCATCCAGGTGTCTTCTGCCCCCGCCGACAGCGAGAGCGAGGGCCTGGGGATTGGACCATCGAGCGCCGAGACCAGCAGCTCCCGGCGCTCAGTCTCGGACAGGCCAGCGTACCCCGCCGTCCGTTCGGCGCCTTCGAGGATCTCGGCGACGGCTGTCTCGTGCGCGCTCGCGTCCTGCCTGATCTCCATCGTCGCCAGCGTCAGACCGAAGGTATCGACCTGGCGCACCAGGCGATCGAGGTCGTCGCAGGCAACCGCCGCTGCCCGCGAGGCCTCGAGGCTGCGGCGC
This sequence comes from Dehalococcoidia bacterium, assembly GCA_009377665.1. Lineage (GTDB taxonomy): Bacteria > Chloroflexota > Dehalococcoidia > WHTO01 > WHTO01 > WHTO01. Next base: position 1,260 of record WHTO01000125.1, on the reverse strand, counting down.
AGCTGCAAGAGCTCGGCCACCAGGTCGGCACGGTTCGTGTACTCGTTCTGACGCAGGCGCCGGCCGATGAAGCCCAGCTTCTGGCGGTAGGGCTCCTCCGGGTACGAACCCTTGAGCTGGTTTGCCAACAGGGGGTTGTTCTCGGCATCGGCAGCCAGCGAACGCTCCAGCTGGGTACCCACCGGGGTCTCCTCGGTGGACTGGGTCAGCTGGTTCGAGAGCTCGTCCAGTCGCTGCTGGTAGTAGTCCACCGCCGCTCTGCGCGCCATCTCGATGGCGTTTATCGTTGTGCGCGGGGTGACTTCCGGGTGGCCGTCACGGTCACCGCCGATCCACGTCCCGAAGCCCAGGACGCGCAGGGGCTCACGCCCCTCGACATCGAGCAGGCGCCGGCTGACCGCCTCGAGATCGCGTTGTACCTCCGTCGCCACCGACAGCAACGTCTGGGTGAGGAAGTAGAGCCCGTGGTTGACCTCGTCGATCACACTGGGTTTCTCGGGCCGGGAAACCCGAGTCTGCCAGAGACCGACGATCGCCGCCCGCACGTGGGCGACCAGCCGGTCGTGCTCGCGCGGCAGGAGGTCGGCGGTCGATAGCTGGATCAGCGCAGCCTCGATCGTCCGGAGCTTGTCCAGGATCTCGCGGCGCTTGGCCTCCGTCGGGTGAGCCGTCAGCACGAGCCTGATCGACAGCCGCTCCAGCAGGGCCCGCGCCTGTCCAACGTCGGCGCTCTCGGCCAGCCTCGCGATGGCCTCCTCCAGCGACTCGTCTATCGGTTGCGGAGCGGCGTCCCTTTCGCGACGGCGCAGGACGCGCACCCGCTCCATGTCCTCGGCGAGGTTGATGAGCTGGAAGTAGACCGTGAAGGATTTAACGAGGGCCTTCAGCACCGGGAGCGGGTGCGTCGCGATAGTCCACGCCAGCTCGCTGGCAGCCGCGATGTCGCCGGCCCGTCTCGCCTTGGATAGGGCACGAATGCGCTCCTCGACCTCGAAGAGGTCGCGGCCCTCGAGGTCGATGATCACCTCCCCGAGCAGGTCGCCCAGGAAGTGAACGTCAGCCGACAGGAGATCGTCGCGAGGTTCCAGCGTCATGCGCCTTGGATCCTCCTGGTTCAGATCGCGAACCTGCGGGCGCCTTCCACCATGTGGAAGGCGCCCCCGCTCACTTCAACCCTACCGCGTCGCCGTTCGCCGCCTGGGGCTCTCCTTACGGTCAGGCAGGGACCGCTGCGTAGCGGTTTATAAACTCCAGCACCCG
>WHTO01000124.1 GCA_009377665.1 Dehalococcoidia bacterium | reverse complement strand
TCGCCGAAACACAAGGGGATCAGCTACTTCCTGCTGGACATGACGAGCCCCGGCGTGAGCATCCAACCGCTCGACAACATGGCCGACACCCACTCGTTCAACCAGGTCTTTTTCGACAACGTGCGCGTGCCGCGCAAGGACCTGATGGGGGAGGAGAACCGCGGCTGGTACTACGCCGTGACGACGCTCGACTTCGAGCGCTCGAGCATCAACTCGGCGTCATCGCTGCTGGCCGTCCTCGACGACCTGCGGGAGGCCGCGGACGGTAATGGCGGTTACGCTTCGGCGCTTCGCTATGAGCTGGCGGACCGCTACATCGAGACGCAGGTTGCGCGCATGATGGCCTACCGCGTGGCCAGCATCCAGGCGGCGGGCCGGGTCCCCAACGTCGAGGCTTCAGCCACCAAGCTCTTCACGGCCGAGCTGAGCCAGAGGATTGCCGGCACGGCGACCAGGATTTTCGGGCCGCACGGCATCCTGCGCAAGGCGTCGGCCCACGCGCCGATGAACGGCCGCCCGGCCAACATGTACCTGAACGCGGTGGGCTCGACGCTGGCGGGCGGCACGTCGGAGATCCAGCGCTCGGTGATCGCCGGCCGCGGCCTCGGCCTCCCACGCGAGTAAGCCCCGTCGACGCACGCTCACGCGGGTGCCGTCGGCAGCCTGATCGTCGGGACCCTCAACGAGATCGCGACGCCGGCAACGAATGGGGACGCTGCCAGCAGCACGGTGGCGATGTTGCACCCGTCGCCGTCCTTGCAGATGATACGCTCTACTCGACATAGGCTTGAATGGACCACACCATCGACGGTAACTCTGTGGTCATCCATCATCGTGGCCCAGCGGGCAAAAGAGCCGTAGCGAGAGGGTTTATATAAACCGGCCAGCGTCACTGCCTGACTTCGACAATCCACCTGTTGTCGAGGTCGCTTTGTCAGTTCAATTCGAGCGCCTCTCACAACTGCGCTCAGCGCACCTCGGATTGTTTTGGAGGGACCTCGGCGTCGGGTTTCCGCGCGTCGAAGAGCATGGCCCTCTCGATGCTGCAATGGAGCAGTTCCCTGACATCCCGCAGGCGCCCATATTCAACCTTCGCGTGGCGCCTGGAATCCCGACACCTCGCGTTTGGTTCCTCGATGCTTCCGGCAACGAGCTGATTCAGATTCAACAGGACAGGTTCGTGCACAACTGGCGCAAGGTCGGAGAGAGGGATCAGTACCCGCGTTACGAGCGCATCCGCTCAAGATTCGTGGATGAACTTCAGTCATTCGAAAGGTTCCTCGCAGAATACGATCTAGGGAAGCTGACACCGAACCAGTGCGAGGTGACGTACGTCAACCACATTGAGCTGGGCGAAGGATGGGAGCGTTTTGGTCAAATCGATAACGTGCTGAAGATGCTGCAGAGCCCCGACTATGCCTTTCTGCCGGAGCCTGAGGACGTGCGTCTTGGGGTTCGCTATGTGATGGAAGATATGGCTAATCCGATCGGCCGGCTCTACATGTCGTTGGAGCCGCGGCTCACAGCTGAAAGCTCCAGGCCGATCCTTTACCTAAGCCTGACTGCTCGCGGGCGGCCGCAGTCGCCAGACCTCGATTCGGCGCTTCTGTTCATGGACCGCGGCCGAGAATGGATCGTCCGCGGCTTCGCCGATATTACTACGGCTTCTATGCATGCGGCTTGGGGGAGGCGCGAATGACCATGGCTGAAGCAGCATTCCTAACAGGAAGCCAGCCCTTCGCCGGATGGGACGAGCGTACGACCGCCACCAACTCCGCGTCTGGGATTAAGGATCGCCTCGTACGTTCTCGCGCGACAACGCATGCTTTCGTGGGACAGAGGCCCAACGTCGTGGAGATCGACATTCCTGGCGATTACCCGAAATGGCTTCCGGGCGCCTTGGGGCGTCTTGTCTCCTTGTTGCAGTTGCCCCCTGGTTGGGACACGTACGGCTCCCTGCCGATCTCACCGACTGCTTTGGTATCCATTCTTAGCGCACTCGCCTACGCACTGCCCCCGGATGTCCCCGAGCCTTCAATTGTCCCGACATCGGACGGCGGAATACAAGTTGAATGGCACGTAGCGGGAATCGACATTGAATCACAGACTCTTGACGGTACTGCGCTCCAGACTTGGGTCAGGGACATGAACGACGACTTCTGTTCGGAGGTCGAGGAAGACGCCACTCGCCCAAGTCTTCTCATGGAGGGCCTCAACAGGCTGGCGCGAAGCCACATTGCCTAGAATGCCGGTTAATGCCGCATGATTATGTGGACGATGAGACGATCGTCGATGAAGCCCAGTTGTGGCGTAGAGTCCATCCGATGTGGGTGATTCCCGACGGCAATCAGGGGCGAATGCGCCTGACGCGTCAGGCGTTTCAGAATCGAAAGGGCACAGAATCCATATCGGTGCTCCTTGCGGAACTCACTGGCAAGCCCACCCAGGTACTGAGTGAGTTCCCCGGGTATGGCCTTGCTTCTCTTACTGCCGGTTTCGCACGCGCCGCAAGTCAGATAGTGGTCCGGGATCCCACACCAGACGAAGCCGCGCACGCACTCGTGGTTGGAAGGAAGACGGACGCAACTCAACGTCAACTGGCCAAATCCGCAATCTTGGTAGTTGCGCCGCCGCAGGCGTCCGAGAAGAGCAGCACACTCTAGAACAGGATCCGGGCAGACGAGTGGTCCCACCGTTAGGCAGGCATGGACTTTCGATTCAGCGAGGGCGAGGAAGGCTTCCGGCGCGAGGTGCGCGAGTTCCTCGACGCCGAGCTGGCGCCCGAGGACGAGGGCGAGCCCTTCGACATCCGCACCGAGGAGAAGCTGCACACGGCCAACCGCTTCATGAAGAAGCTGGCCGGCCGCGGTTGGATCGCCATGCACTGGCCGAAGGAGTACGGCGGCTACGGCGCCAGCGTCATGGAGCAGCTCATCTACAACGAGGAGATGGCCTACCGCCGCGCGCCCCTCGTCAACCAGTCGGGCACGAACATGGTCGGACCGACGCTGATCGTCTACGGCAGCGAGGAGCAGAAGACGCGCCACCTGCCGGGGATCACCAACGCCGAAGTCATCTGGTCGCAGGGCTACAGCGAGCCCCAGTCGGGCTCGGACCTCGCGTCGCTGCAGACCCGTGCCGTGCGCGACGGCGACGACTACGTGATCAACGGCCAGAAGATCTGGACGAGCAACGCCCACCACTCGCAGTGGATGTTCCTGCTGGCCCGCACCGACCCGGAAGCGCCCAAGCACAAGGGGATCAGCTTCTTCCTCCTCGACATGGAGTCGCCGGGGGTGGAGGTCAGGCCCCTGCTCAACGTGGCCGGCCAGAAGGGCTTCAACGAGGTCTTCTTCGAAAACGTGCGCGTGCCCGCCGAGAACCTCGTCGGCGAGGAGAACCGCGGCTGGTACATCGGCGCCACCCTGCTCGACTTCGAGCGCTCGAACGTCAGCGGCGCGGCGACGGCCCGGCGCGACCTCGAGGAGCTCGTCGCATACGCGGCCGCTGAACGGCGCGACGGGGGCAGCCTGCTGGACGCGCCGCAGGCCCGCCATCAGCTGGCCGAGATGGCGATCGAGATAGAGGTCGGGCGCGGCATGTCCTACCGCGTCGCCTCGATCCAGGACAAGGGGGGCATACCGAACCACGAGGCGTCGATGGCCAAGCTCTTCCATTCAGAGGTGGCGCAGCGGTTGGCCAACCTGGGCGCCAGGCTGCTGAGGCTGCACGGTGGACTGCGCGAGGAGTCGAAGCACGCCCGTCTCGCCGGCAAGTTCACGATGGAGTACATGAACACGCTGGGCGCCGCGATCGCCGGCGGGACGTCGGAGATCCAGCGCAACGTGATGGCGACGCGCGGCCTCGGCCTGCCGCGCGGCTAGCCGCTCCGTCGACCCCGCCCGGCGAATCGAGTCGCCTGGCGACTGTTTCGGGGCCGATTCCAAAGAATATTCGAGAAATTTCGTTGCGAGCGTTAACAAAGGGGCCCCGGGGAGCGTTGTCAGGTGTGAGAGAGAGAACCTATCTCACGCGTGCCTGAATGCCTGGCGCGAACAAGGGGGTGAGCGGAGACCAGAGGCACACACACACGGACCCCAAGGTTTTGTATCAACAGGAGATAAATCAAGAAATGTCATTCATTAACAAGTGGGCACTGGGAGGCGGATTTGCAGTCGCAGCACTGCTGGCCGCGTTCTCTGTGTTCACCTCCTCGGCCAGTGCCGGCGATGTCGGCGAGGCCTTCGAAGAGGGTGACATCGACTGCGTGAAGAACGTCTTTTCGGATGGCGGCGCCATCGTCGAGCCCGGCGATGAGGTTGCCTTCGAAGTGACGTGCGTGGTCGACGAGTTCGCCATCAAGTTCGGTACGGTCGTCCTCGTCGACGCCCTCGTGATCAATGATGTCTTCCAGGACAACTTCATCATCGAGAGCGCGACCTGTCTGTCGACTGACCCGACCCAGGCCGACATCACCGGTAACCTGGTCGATGTCGATGGCCAGCAGGTCACCTGCGTCTGGGTTCCCTCAGGCGAGGGCTTCGTCTACACCCTCGAGGTTGAGGGAACCTTCCTTGAAGGCCCCTGTGGCGACCTGAAGAACGAGGCTGAGGCCTCCTTCGGTGGCGACTTCGAGACCCCCGCGGTCTTCTACTTCCTCGAGTGCGAGAACCTGTTCATCGACAAGTGGGCGGTTACGGCCACCGATGACACGGGCGCCACGGTCCACCCGGGCGGCACGATCGTCTACACGATCGAGGTCTGCAACGAGCCCACGGGCTTCGGTGAGGCCGAGAACGTCTTCGTGGTTGACCAGCTTCCGCTGGGCGCGGAGTTCGAGAGTGCAGCTTCTCCGGACTTCGACCTCGTGGTTGAGGGCAGCCAGGTGACCGCGACCAAGCAGAGCCTCCAGCCCAACGCTTGTGGCTCGATCTTCATCACGGTCAATACCGCGGACGACGCCCCCTGCGGCTTCGAGTTCACCAACGTCGCCGTTACCGGCACGCTGACGGGGAACACCATCGACGCCGATGACTCCGACAACTCCGACAGCGTGACCACGGTCGTCTGGTGCCCCGACGCCGATGACGGTGGCGACGGCCCCGACGCCGATGACGGTGGCGACGGCCCCTCAGTCAGCACCGGTGACTCCGGCCTGACCGAGAGTGGCGCGGTCGCCGGCTGGCAGGTCGGTCTGCTCAGCCTGCTGATCGTGGGTAGCCTCTCCGGCGCCTACGTCGGCTACCGCCGGGTTCGCTAAAGAACTCAGCGTAAGCTGAACGCCTAAGGGAGGGCTCCTTCGGGAGCCCTCCTTTTTCGTTGCCCCGCTGCCGGCCTCGTGTGGCGAAGGTCGCGCGTTGAGGGGCCCGATTCGTGCGGTTGGCAGGTCTAGCGCGGCAGGTCCGGGCGTCCTCGTAGGGGCAGGTGGCAGGGCAATGCCTCGTCTCGATCGGGCCGGTTGTCCCATTGTGGGTCGTGCCGGCCTGGGGCCGGCCACTACAGGGTGGTAAACCCGTGTCCGCAACAAAAAGGGGGCCGCTTCGCCTGCTACGCCCCCAGCCCCAGTGACCGCTGACGGGCGTATTCGGCCTGGCCGGCAATCAAGGGGGGCACGGAGGCTCGACGGCTGCGGGTGCCCTTGGCCACCACCGGTTTGCAATCGCGATTCTGACTAAAGAGGGCGAGGCACACGCCTCGCCCTACGCATGAGTAACCGGCCCGGCGCTGAAGCTAGGCGATGACGTCGGTTACGGCGCCCCGCGACGCCGACGAGACCAGCGCCGCGTACTTCGCGAAGACACCCGTCTTGTACGCCGGTTCGGGCTCCACCCAGCCCTCGAGCCGGGAGGCGATCTCCTCGTCCGAGACCTCGATGTCCAGGCGCCGGTTGGCGATGTCGAAGACGACCATGTCGCCCTCGCGGATGGTGGCGATGGGCCCGCGTCTCGCCGCCTCGGGGGCGACGTGCCCGGCCATCAGGCCGCGCGTGGCGCCGCTGAAGCGGCCATCGGTGAGGAGCGCGACGCTGTCGCCCAGCCCCTCGCCGACGATCGCCGCGGTGACGCCCAGCATCTCGCGCATGCCGGGCCCGCCGCGTGGTCCTTCGTAGCGGATGACGACGACGTCGTCGGCCCTGATCAGGCGCGCTGTCACGGCGGCCATCGCCGCCTCCTCGCGGTCAAAGACGCGCGCCGGCCCACGGTGATACATCCGCTCGTGGCCGGCGACCTTGACGACGCAGCCCTCCGGCGCGACGCTGCCCCTCAGGATGACCAGGCCACCGCTGTCCTTGATCGGGCTGGCCATCGGCATCACGACGTCCTGTCCCTCGGCTTCGAAGGCGTCAGCCGCTTCCTCGCCAAGCGTCCGTCCGCTGACCGTGGGCAGAGACCCATCCATCAGGCCGCCCTCGACCAGCCGCTTCGCCACCAGCGCCGTGCCCCCCGCCCTGTGCAGGTCGGTCGCAACGTAGCGTCCGCCCGGCTTGAGGTCGCAGATCAGCGGGGTCCGTGCGCTGACGCGGTCGAAGTCGTCGATCGCCAGCTCGGCGCCGCCGTCGAACGCGATGGCCAGCAGGTGGAGCACCGCGTTGGTCGACCCGCCGCTGGCGGCTACACCGGCGATCGCGTTCTCGAGGGCGGCGCGCGTGACGATCTCGCGCGGCCGCGTGCCCTGCTTGAGCAGGGCCATGACCTGCTCGCCGCAGCGATAGGCCACGTTGTCCTTCTCGGGGTCGGTCGCCGGGACATCACCACTGCCGATGGACGCCAGGCCGCAGAACTCCATCGCCATCGCCATCGTGTTGGCGGTGAACTGTCCGCCACAGGCGCCGGCGCCGGGGCAGGCCACTTCCTCTAGCTCGTGCAGGTCATCCTGGCTCATGCGCCCGGCCGCGACCGAGCCCACGGCCTCGAAAACGTCCATGATCGTCACGTCGCGGCCCTGGAAGTGTCCGGGGTCGATCGAGCCGCCGTAGAGCAGCAGGGCGGGCACGTCGAGGCGCATCAGGCCCATCGCGCCGCCGGGGATCGTCTTGTCGCAGCCGACGATGGCGACCATGGCGTCGAACATGTAGGCGCGTCCGCAGAGCTCTATCGAGTCGGCGATCAGGTCGCGGCTGACAAGCGAGGCCTTCATGCCCTCGCTGCCCATCGTTATTGCGTCGCTGATGGCGATTGTGTTGAACTCCAGCGGCGTACCGCCGGCGGCACGCACGCCGTCCTTGACCTTCGCCGCGAGGCGGCGCAGGTGGAAATTGCAGGGCATCGTTTCGATCCAGGTGTTGGCGATGCCTACCAGCGGCTTCGCCAGGTCCTCGTCGGTCAGCCCGGTGCCCTTGAAGTGGGCCCGCGCGGCGGCTCTATCCACGCCATCGACCAGGGTTCGGCTCATGTGCTTGACGTCAAAACTCACCCTTCGTGTCCTCCCGTGACTTCCATCGTCCCTCACAGTGGCCCACAAGTCCACGCAACGGACAGCCGGCGGCGGCGTTTCAATCATTGGACGGGCACCGCCGGCCCTCTCACACGCGAGCTGACACCGGGCGCTCGCCAGACCTACTCATCGCCGGATTGTCCCTGCCGATGAGTAAGGTGAGGCCCCAGGCCCGACCGAAGACTCGCATCGCCCGGGCCGCGGGCGGATTCGCGTACTCGATA
>WHTO01000123.1 GCA_009377665.1 Dehalococcoidia bacterium | reverse complement strand
CGGCGAAATTGAAGTGTCAGTGAAGATGCTGACTACGCGCAGCAGGACAAAAAGACCCCGTGGAGCTTTACTGCAATTTGGCATTGGAAGTGGACCAGGAATGCGTAGGATAGGTGGGAGGCTACGAGGCCGCTCTCGTGGGAGCGGTGGAGCCAACGTTGAAATACCACTCTTTTCTGGTTTGCTTTCTAACCCCTGAGCAAGCAGGGGGACCCTGCCTGATGGGCAGTTTGACTGGGGCGGTCGCCTCCCAAAGAGTAACGGAGGCGCCCAAAGGTTCCCTCACGCTGGATGGAAATCAGCGGTTGAGTGCATTGACATAAGGGAGCTTGACTGTAAGGCCAACAAGCCAAGCAGGGACGAAAGTCGGGCAAAGTGATCCTACGGTTCCGAGTGGAAGGGCCGTGGCTTAACGGATAAAAGCTACCCCGGGGATAACAGGCTTATAGTGCCCAAGAGTTCATATCGACGGCACTGTTTGGCACCTCGATGTCGGCTCGGCGCATCCTGGGGCTGGAGTAGGTCCCAAGGGTTGGGCTGTTCGCCCATTAAAGCGCTACGCGAGCTGGGTTCAGAACGTCGTGAGACAGTTCGGTCTCTATCCGCTGTGCGCGCAGGAAGCTTGAGAGGAGTTGCCCCTAGTACGAGAGGACCGGGGTGAACGGACCTCTGGTGTACCGGTTGTTCCGCCAGGAGCACTGCCGGGTAGCCAAGTCCGGAACGGATAAGCGCTGAAAGCATCTAAGTGCGAAGCCGGCCTCAAGATGAGGCTTCCCACCGGGTTAACCGGGTAAGACCGCGGGAAGACTACCCGCTTGATAGGCTGGAGGTGGAAGCGCCGCAAGGCGTGCAGCTTACCAGTACTAATGGTCGAGGGCTTGGCCGCTTTGGCGGCTATCACACGAACACCCCTCTGTTCGCAGAGAGGCGAGTCCGCCCAGCGCGGACCCAAAAAGAGGTTTGCCATTCCCTGTTCAGTTGTGCCTCGATCCCGCGGGGATCGTGGCCTATAATCAAGACGACCACGCACGACGTGGACGACGCGGGATGGAGCAGTGGTAGCTCGTCGGGCTCATAACCCGAAGGTCGGGGGTTCGAATCCCTCTCCCGCTACCAATCGAATATGGTTCCTGGTGGCTAGAGCGAAGTGGCCCCACCCGTTCCCATCCCGAACACGGAAGTGAAACGCTTCAGCGCTGACGATACTCGAGGGGCAACCCTCCGGGAAAATAGGCCGTCGCCAGGACCTTAATCATGAAGGCCGCAACCGAGAGGAAGCGGCCTTCTTCTATATAGATGTACTCACTGGCAGAGCGGGATTCTCCTTTGAGTTCCTGTCTCAAGTCCCTCAGGGCGAGCGCCAGCGCCTTCGGACCCGCGGCCTGTCTGGCCGGCCATTCCGCGGCATCCCCCACCAGGCTGCCCGGCTCCCCGGGGACGAGCGCACGGGCGCTACCGCGCTCGGGGCATCCACGAAAGAGTGCCTGGTCCAGGCCGATTGCCAGCCCACGACTGGCCCTCCACGGCGCGTAGCCTTAACCTTGCACTCTGCGTTAGAATGCGACTCAACTCCGCCGCCAGGGCGAAAATCCCCTCCCGAGGCAATAACTGAATTGATGGTAGAGGCAGGTAGGCCAACAGAAGGTGGTTCCGATGAAGAGGTCATGGATATGGCCACTCTCCTCGCCGCCGAAGACGTTCAGCTCAATTCACTGAGGCGCGGCGAGATCGTCGAAGGCGTCATCGTCGGGCGCGACCGCGAAGGCGTCATCGTTAACGTTGGCGCCAAGTCAGAGGGCGTGGTCCACGCTAACGAGATGCAGTCGCTGGGCAGCAACCCGGCCTCCAAGCTCCAGGACGGCGACCGCGTCCACGTTTACATCATCCAACCCGAGACCTCCGAAGGGCAGGTCCTGCTCTCTATCGACCGCGCCCGCGGCGAGACCGGCTGGCGCACCCTGCAGACCCGCTTCGAGAGCCAGGAGAGCTTCGAAGTCGAAGTCATCGGCTTCAACAAGGGCGGCCTCCTCTGCAACGTCGAGGGCGTCAACGCCTTCATACCGCTGTCCCAGCTCGTCAGCATCGCCCACGACCCCGAGGGCGGCGCCAACCTCGCCGAGGCCGTCGGTAAGACAATCCAGGTCAAGGCCATTGAGCTCAACCGCCGGCGCAATCGCGTCATCCTCTCCGAGCGCGCCGCCGTCCAGGAGTGGCGCAGCCAGCAGAAGGACAAGCTCCTGACCGAGCTCCAGGAGGGCCAGGTCAGGAAAGGCAGGATCACAAGCATCCGCGACTTCGGCGTCTTCATCGACCTCGGCGGGGCAGATGGCCTCGTCCACCTTTCCGAGCTTTCCTGGGATCGCGAGAAGTCGCCGTCCCAGCTCTTCCGCGTCGGCCAGGAAGTCGACGCCTACGTCATGAAGGTCGACTCCGAGACCAAGAAGATCGCCCTCAGCCTGCGCCGCGCGCAGCCCCAGGAGTGGGACATCCTCGTCGGTGGTTACTCCATCGGGCAGATGGTCGTTGGCAAGGCCACCAAGCTCGTGCCCTTCGGCGTCTTTGCCCAGATCGAGGGACAGCTCGAGGGCCTCGTGCACGTCTCCGAGCTCTCCGACCGCAAGATCACCCACCCCAACGAGGTAGTCTCCGAAGGCGACATCCTGCCCCTCAAGATCGTCCGCATCGAGCGCGACAGGCACCGCCTCGCCCTCAGCCTCAAGCAGGCGCGCATGGAGGCAGAGATCCGGGGCTTCGTCTTCAACAGCAACGGCTCGGTCGTCCTCGTCCCCGAGCAGGAGCAGGAGCGGCTCCAGGCCGAAGGGATCGCGACGCCGCACTGGCAGCGCGGCGTCTCGTCAGAGCAACCCCTCGAAGCCACCGACGAGCCGGCCGACGAGGCCGCGCCGTCCGACACAGAAGCTGCCGCGCCGCCCGAGGCCGAAGCTGCCGCGTTGCCCGAGGCCGAAGCTGCCGCCGAGCCAGAGCCAGCAACCGCCGCCGCCGACACCGACGCCTGAAGTCGCTTCAGTGAGAGTCCAGGCAGCGCCTGCCTCTCCGACAGGGCCCCCAGGAATGTCTGCCTCTGGAAAGCTGCGCTATCCAAACCTGCGCGGGTAATGCACCGTGCAAGTCGTATTGGCCGAGCCGCCAGGTGGAGCGGTTCGTGGATCCCACGTGTAGTGGCAGGCCTCAGGCCTGCTCGAGCGCCGGTCCCGGGAGAGTCCAGAGAGGCGCGCCTCTCTGGCGGGGTTCCAAAGGGGTGTCCCCTTTGAAGTACCCCTTCTTTAACTCCCTCTCCCTCAGGGAGAGGGCCGGGGTGAGGGCTAGGACGTAGCCGACTGCACCACGAGTTAACGGCGCCGCGTGCCTCGCGGGTCAGTCGCTCTCCGTCACGTTAACCCGCTCTCCACTTCCGAATAGCGTCACCATGCTCGCGGTAATGATTGGTGCCCGTCGCATAGGCGATACGGTAAGCAGTCTTGCCCTCCGCGAAGCGGTCCTCATCGACCCCTTCCAGCGCCTTGCGAAACCCCTGGTGCGTGGTCTCCAGCTGCGCGCGAGCCTCGCCCAGGCTTGGCGCCGTAAGCTCGGCGGCGAAGCGAGCGTTCCAACCGTCCGAGTCGCTGTAATCCACTCCCTCGGGCGTGGGACGCTCACCACGGGCCACCCTCTCGAGCGAGCTGGTCATCTCACGGTGCCAGCCGCTGACGTGCGCCAGGATCTGCTTTACGTTCCACTCGCCGAACCAGGCCTTATTCCCAGCCTGTTCGTCCAGCGATGAAAGCTCTTGATCGAGTTCCGTGTACGCCTGGTCCAATTCGTCCAGGACGGCTTGCTTGCTCACCGATCACCCCCTTGAATCGCCTTTCAAGTCAGGATAAGCGCGGTTGCCGGCTGTACGCCTTCGAACCCGGCTGATATCAGAGAGGCAGTAGGCCCTGCCGGGCCGCGATCATCACCGCCTCCGTCCGGCTGGAGGCCCCGAGCCGCCCCAGGATCGCCCCGACGTGAAACTTGACCGTGTGGTCGCTGATCCCAAGCCGCAGCGCAATTGCCTTGTTGGGCAGGCCGAGCGCCATCAGGCGGAGCACGTCGACCTCGCGATCCGTGAGCAGTCCGGACGGTCGGTCCGCGAGGTGCGGCCCCATGCCGCCGCCGCCCGCCGCCAGCGAGGGATCGATGACCGCCAGGCCGCTGCGCAGCGCCATGATCGCGGCTACCAACTGGACTCGGCCGGCCTCCTTGAGCAGGTAGCCACGAGCGGGTTGACCACCGTCAGCTACCTGGGAGACATGTTCTCCCACGGTCGTTAACACCACGAGGGGAGTGCCGGGCAGGATGTCCTCGATTGTCGCCAGCATTTCCTCGGAGCCGGCCGGGACGTCGACGACGATGACATCGGCTTCAACGATTTCGGCGTCTCTACCCAGGCCAGGGGGGCTGGCGTCGCCGACAACATCGAGGCCGTCCGCGCCTTCGAGCATGGCGCGCAGCCCCGCCCTCACCGTCGGATAAGGCGAGATCACCGCGACGCGGACCGGCTCCCCCGGCCATCCCGGGTTCACCCGCGAACAACGCTGCTTCTGGAGCCACGCCCAGGGCTCGCTCCCATCACCTCAGCCTCGTTCACCCACCGTCACCGTGATCTCCCGTCGCTCGCCGCCCCGCAGGATGACCAGCGTCGTTGCCTGGCCGACCCGTTCGGGCCCCAGGAGCGACTGCAGGTCGTCAGTGTCGCGGACCGGACTCCCCGCCATCCCCACCAGTATGTCTCCAACGATCATCCCACCCCGGTCGGCGGGTGTGCCGGGCTCGACCGACATGATCAACAGACCAGTCTCCTGGCCTCCCGCCTTCTCGGCGAGCGCCGCCGGCAGCCGCACCGGCTGGTTGCCGATGCCCAGATAGCCACGCTTAACGGTCCCACCCTTCAGCAGAGCCTCGACAATCCTGCCGACCGATGCCGCCGGGATAGTGATGCTATCGCTGCGATCGAGATACGAGCTGTTGATGCCGAGCAGGCGGCCCTCTCCATCGACCAGCGGCCCCCCCGAGAAACCCGGGTAGAACGTGAGCTCGCTGCGGATGTATCCCTCGACCTGGGTTCCCCCCATCGAGCGCCAGGGGCCACCAACCAGGCTTACGACCCCAAACGAGGCCGCTAGCGCCGGTCCGAGCGGTCTGCCGACGGCGAGCACGAGGTTACCGACGACAGCCGGCGAGTCTGCAAGCGTCGCCGCCTCGAGTTTTTGGCCTTCGACGCGAAGCACCGCGAGGTCGGTTCCGGGGTCGCGACCCACGAAGCTCGCGTCGGCCCGACTGCCATCGGGCAGGCCCACCTTGATCTCGTCCTCCCGCTCGACCACGTGGCTCGCCGTCACGATCACCCCGTCGTCGGACCATACCACGCCGCTGGCGGGGATCCTCCTCCGAGCGTTCACCTGGATCGTCGAGGCGCCCGCCCTCTCGACCGCCGCCGTAATCGCCTCAGACAGTGCCGTCAGTGCATTGCCTTTCACACCATTCGTCATGACTTTCCTCCCGCGGCCAGGCCGCTGCGTACTGATCACAGCCTTGCAGTGCAGCCCACCTCCGGGATCGCCCGATTGGGCGGTACGACCCCGGAAGATCGGCCAGTCGGGGGCGTGCCGTGGCCTCAATCCATGAGCAGGTGGAGGTCCCCGAACTCGTGCCAGAGATAGCGTTGCTCAAGCGCCGCCCTGTACACAGCCGCTAGGTGACGGCGGCCACGCTCCGGAGTAGCCCCGATTGACGCGACGGCGTTCAGCATCGCCAGGTGGCTGGCTCGAGGCTCATGGAAGCCCGAGACGATCGCCGTGACGGCGGCGAGCCGGTCGGAAGGCATGATCACAAGGTCGGTCCACCCCTCGTCTCGCCGCGTCAGACCCGCCGGGCTGGTGGCGGACTCCAGCGCCCGCACGACCGTGGTCCCCACCGCCACAACCCGCCGCCCGTCCTCCCGTGCGACATTGACGAGGCGGGCGGTCGGCGATGGCACCCGGTAGTACTCGGCGTAGGGCAGCTCGTGCTCCTCGAGGCTGCTAACGCCCGTGTGAAGCACGATCGGCGCCACCTGGACGCCACGCGCCACGAGCTCGGTCACCAGTTCCGCCGTGAACCCCCTCCCGGCCGACGCCATCTCGGCGCTGCCTGGCTCGCGGCTGTACACGTTCTGATAGGCCGTCAGCGGCCAGGCGACTGGAACGTAGCCGTAGCGGATGGGAAAGCCATGGGCGTCCGCGTATTCGAGCGCCGGCAGCGGCAGGCTTACCGATGCCTTCCAGAGCCGCACCCCACCGCTGGCGTTGGCCGGGCTGTGCGGCTCGATCAGGATCGCTCTCCCTCCCCCGGGCAGGGCCAGGACTCCGGCCCGAGCCGCGAAGCAGGGCTCGCTCCCCTTTGTCGTCACGCCCCGGACCTCCACCAGCCAGCGGTCGTCATCCAGGTGGTTCGAGAGATGCAACTCGAGCCGGGCGCCATCCTGATCCCACACCGGCAGCGCCGCGTTGATCGTCGCGCTTGTGTTCACGACCACCAGGTCGCCCGGATCGAGGAAATCAGCGAACGCTCCGAATGTTGTGTGCGTGATCGCGTCGTTCGAGCGATGAGAGACGAGAAGCCGCACCCCGTTCCGCGCCAGCCCCCGCGCCTCGGGCGGCTCCGAGGCGACCAGGTCATCGGGCACCGTGAAGTCGAGCCGTGCGACGTCGGCGGTGGCGTCTGGTTCCGATCGGCGCTTTGCCACAATCCCAGGCGAGCCGCCGGCCTTGAATGCTGCGCCCACGACGCTTTCCGTGATTGACCTGTCAAGTAGTGCGGCGTTCACGACACGCCCCCGACGCCGACGGGCCGCAGGTCGCGGGCGGCGTAGCGCCCGCTCGGCAGCCGTCCCTCGATCAGCTCCATGAACCCCGCGATGCTTTCCTCGGGCAACGGGCGGTTGCTGATGTCCTCGCCGGGGAACGCCTCCTCCTGCATCCGCGTCCGCATGTCGCCCGGGTCTACCCAGTAGAAGCGCAGGCCGGGGTTCTCGACCGCGAGCACGGCCGAGATGACCTCGAGCGCCGCCTTGCTGGAGCCGTAGCCGCCCCAACCCCCGTACGCTTCGACGGCGGCATCGCTCGTGACGTTGATAACCGTCGCCGCGCCTGGCCTCAGCAGGTGGTGCGCGTGCTGCAGGACGGCAAGCGGCGCGACGACGTTCGTCTGGTAAACCCTAGCCAGAACGTCCAGCGGGTACTCGAGGAGCGTCGGCTGCGGGCTCGGGCCGAGCATGCCGGCGTTGTTGACCACCAGGTCCAGGCCCCCGTACGCCGCGGCCGCCGAAGTCAGCTCGGCCAGGTGTCGGTCGTCGTTAACGTCACCCGCCAGCGCCGTCACGTTCGTCAGCGGCGCCAGCTCGCCAGCAGCCGCCTCGAGCGCGTCGCCGCCTCGGGCGTCGATCACAAGGTTCCATCCCCGGCGGGCCAGTTCCCTCGAGAGCTCGAGCCCGAGCCCTCGCGACGCCCCCGTGATTAGCGCTGTCCGTCTTGCCCGGCTGTCACTTCTGTCTTTCATCGCAATCCCTCCACTTCCAATCTCCGGTGTGGCGGGAGGCGGCGCGTCAGGCCCAGGCCCGAAAGCGGACTAGGACTTTTGACCGATGCGCTGGCTGAGGGGGTGTTACCAGGGGATGGGGCGGCGGTCCTCGAAGAACCCGCCGCGCGGGCCGTCGTCCGGGAGCGTAGCCAGCCAGGCGATGGT
>WHTO01000122.1 GCA_009377665.1 Dehalococcoidia bacterium | reverse complement strand
GTTCCTGTTCCGGTTCGTGGGGTCGTCGTTCGCCCAGCTGACCGAGAAAGAGCGCCTCTCGGTGGATGGCAACCCGGCCTACGAACTCTACGAGATGGGCTGGACCAACGACATCCAGGTCATCGCCGCCCACGACAACATGGTCGCCGTCAACAATGCATTGCTCGTCGACCTGACCGGTCAGATTACCGGCGAGAGCCTGGGCACACGGGTCTACAGCGGCACGGGCGGGGGCTTCGCCTTCCCGGTCGGCGCCTTGCACGCCCGCAACGGCCGCGCGATCACCGTGCTGCCTTCGACCTCGCTGGTCGGTGGGGAGCGGCGCTCCCGCATCGTCCCCACGCTTCCCGAAGGGACGATCGTCACCGTCCCAAGGCATTACGCCGACATCTTCGTGACCGAGCACGGCGTCGCGCGGCTCAAGGGAAGGACCCTGCGTGAACGCGTCGGCGAGATGATCTCCATCGCCCATCCCGACCACCGTGTCGACCTCCAGCGTGAGGCTTCGAGGCTGGGCTACCTGTAAGCGCCAGGCTCAGGCGTGGACGAGGGGTAGGACCTCGTCGTTGAGGCGCCGGCTCTGATCCATGATCTCGGCGTCGCCCTCGGCGATCGGCCGCAGGACGAACTTAGAGGCGCCGGCGGCGATGAACTGACCGATGCGGTCCGCGATCTCGGCGGCACCGCCGACGACCATGTGGCTGCGCGGGTCGACGTCCGGCGCCGTCCGCGACAGCGAGCGCGCGTAGCGCTCGACGAGGGGCTCGTCCCAGGAGCCGAAGCGGAAGGGGAAGCCCGTTCCGTAGTGGTCTTCATCGATGACTCGCCCGGCCTCGGCGGCCGCTTCCTTGATCGCGGCGATGACGGGCGCTACCTCGGACGGGTCCTGGATGCCGCCCAACCAGCCCGTGCCCCAGCGCGCCGTGCGTTCGATGGCAGCCCTGCTGCTACCGCCGATCCACAGCGGAAGCGGCTGCTGGACCGGCGGCGGCGAGATCATCACGTCGCGGTACTGGTAGTGCTTGCCTTCGAACGTCACGCTCTCGCCCGACCAGAGGAGCGAGAGAAGCTGGATCATTTCGTTGCTGCGTTCGCCGCGACCGGCCGGGCTGCGGTTGGTGGCCTTGAACTCGGGCGCCGTGTCTCGGCCGACGCCGAAGACCGGCAGCAGCCGCCCACCGCTGAGATAGTCAATCGTCGCGCACTCACGGGCCAGGACCAGAGGATCCCGCAAAGGCAGGACCGTGGCGTTGACGCCGAACTTGAGGCGCTCGGTCTGGCCGGCGATGACCGCCAGCGCGCTGATTGGCTCGAGAAAAGGCTGGGGCGATACGAGGCGCTCGCTGAGCCACACTGAGTCGACCTGGCTGCCCTCGCAGAAGTCGATCCAGGCCCGCAACGCCGCCGCCGAGCTGAACGGGAGGCCGGCGAAGCCCAGCCCCACACGGACACTCACAACTCAGTTCCCTCGTTGGCCCTGGTCCGCATCTTCACGAGCGTAGCAGCGGGCGGGGTATCCTGTGCCCTGTGAGTCAGCGGCCCGTTTCCGCGCGCGCAGCGGCTCTGCGGAGGCCTGAGTGAATCCGTTCGCCAGGGAAGTCAAAGCCTGTCCCTATCCCTATTACGCGCAGGTCCGTAACGAAGGGCCGGTGCGCTGGAACCCCGAAATCAACGCCTGGCTGGTGACGAGCTACGACGCTGTGGTCGCGGTGCTCCGCGACCACGTCACCTTCTCATCGAAGAACAGCGTGTTCGGAGGCCCCGCCCTCGATCACCCCGAGTTCCCCTCGATGATCAATGAGGACGAACCAAAGCACCGGCAGCTGCGAAGCCTGGCCGCGAGCGCCTTCACCCCCAAGACGATCGACGCGCTCTGGGAACCACGGATCCGGATGCTGACCAACGAGCTGCTCGATGCCGTCGAGGGCAAAGCGGCGTTCGAGGTCATCGCCGACCTCGCCTTTCCACTGCCGGTCACGGTCATCGCCGAGATAATCGGCGTCGAGTCCGAGCGCTTCGTCGATTTCAAAGGCTGGTCCGACGAGATCGCCAAGCAGATCGGCCGCTACGACGCGCCGCCGCCGCCCGATGACTACGAGATCACCGAGCCGCGCGACCTCGGTCCGCTCTTCGAGTACTTCGTGGCAACCGTCGCCGACCGCCGGGAGAATCCCCGCGACGATCTCGTCACACGCCTCGTTCGGGCGGAGATCGAGGGTCAGCGTCTGACCGACTTCGAGGTTATGTCCTTCCTCGTACTGCTGATGGTCGCCGGCAACGAGACCACCACCAACCTGATCGGGACCGCCATCCGCGGTCTCGTCACGCACCCCGCGCAGGTGGCAGCCATGCGCGAGCGCCCCGAGCTAATCTCCGGCCTCGTCGAGGAGGCGCTCCGCTGGGACGCGCCAATCCAGGGGTTCTATCGGCGGGCCACCCGCGATGCAGATCTTGCCGGGGTGTCAATCAGGCAGGGCGACGCGTTGCTCGTGCTCTACGCGGCGGCTAACTGGGACCCGGCGGCGTTCGGGTGCCCGGAGGACTTTGAAATCGAGCGTGGGCGGCGCGACCACGTGTCCTTCGGTCTCGGCAATCACTTCTGCCTGGGCGCCAACCTCGCCCGCCTCGAAGCCCGCATTGCCCTGCAGGAAGTGATCCGCCGCTTCGACGACCTGCGTCCCATCGATGATTTCGAGGAGAGCTGGCGCGACACTCCGTTCTTCCGTGGCATGGAAGAGTACTCCCTCCACTTTCGCCTGCGCTCCTAACGGGCGGCCAGCGTGCGCCGGCGAGGGCTCGCTTGCGCCGGACAAATTCCGTGCGTGCAACCCCCGGTCTTGACGGCCGCGGGGTTAGCTGTGGAAGCTGGACCCATGCCGATCTACGAGTACCGCTGTGCCGACTGTGGACGGCTGACCAGCGTCTTCACGCGAAGCCGTGAGGGCGCCACGGCCGTGGCGTGCGAGCGCTGCGGAAGCACCAATACCGCGCGGACGCTTTCGCGATTCGCGTACCATCGGTCCTACAACGACATCCCTGGGGACTACGGCGACCCGGCCGGAGGCGACGCGGGTGACTACAGCGACCCGCGCCAGATCGGCCGGTGGGTCGAGAACAAGTTCGACCAGTACGGCATGGACCTGCCGGATGAAGCCCGAACGATGATCGACGCCGCGCGCGAAGGCGAGTTCCCCGACCCGGTCAAGGATCTCTAGGCGCCGCCTTGCCCGCTGGGGAACCCTGAACCATCTTCTCTGACATGGCTTTCGATAACGTCGCCCCTGACCTGGAGCCGATAGTGGAACAGATACGCGGCAATCTCGCCGAGAAGAACAGGGCGCGTGAGATAGGCCTGGCGGCCTGCCGCGACGTCATCCGCCTCTCCGCCAACTCGATCCGGGCGGTGCACCGTAGCGACTTTAGCGCCGCCCGCGAGATGACGGGGCGAGCCGGCGGTCTGCTGGCGGAGGCCGCCTCGGCGCTCGACTCGCACAAAGACATCTTCCACGCCGGGTTCGTCCACGACGCCCAGAAGGAGTACGCCGAAGCCTGCCTGACGCTGGCTCTCGTCGCCGGCGAGGGCCTGCCGGCCCCGGAGGATCTCGGGGTCGAGCACCAGGCCTACCTGAACGGCCTGGGTGAGGCCGTTGGGGAGCTGCGCCGCCACCTGCTCGACCGCCTGCGCGAAGGCGATATCGAGCGCTGCGAGTCGTGCCTGGGCGCGATGGACGAGATCTACGGCGCGCTGATCACCTTCGACTACCCCGAGGCCCTGACGGCGGGCCTGCGCAGGACCACCGATGCGACCCGAGGAATCCTCGAGCGCACCCGCGGGGACCTCACCGTCGCGACGGTGCAGAAAAGGCTCGAAGACCGCATCCGCGACCTGGGCTGAAGCTCAGCGCCCGGCCGCCCTATTCCCTGGGGTCGCCGCGATGGGGGTCGACAAGGCCTCTCACGACGTTGATCTCGTCGGCTGTCGGCCACTCGGTGGCATCGTTGACGAACTCGGACATGACCCCCGGCGCGGGGTTGTGCGGGATGCCCAAGCAGTGTCCTATCTCGTGGTTGATGGTGATCGTAGTCCGGCGCAGGTCGGGGACGACGAGGACGCAGGGAGTATCGGAGCGGAACTCTCCTCCGACGGAGCAACCGACCACTATCGATATCTCGTTGTTGTCGTCCGAGCAGGGGAAGCTTCCCTCGTTGGAGATGAAAAAGAACATGTCGACGGTGCCGTCGAACAGGGATTCCGGCATCTTATCCACGCGCTGAAAATCGAGCCCCGACTGCTGCCAGCCGCTAGCATCCTCAAGCACGCTTTCGAGCTGGAAGGTGACCTCGGCGTTGAGCACGACCGACGCCTCGAAAAGCTCGCGCAGGAACACCACCTCCTCGGGGCCGGTGTAGCGCATTGGATACCAGCGCACGACCGGGTCCTGCGGCGGCTCCTCCGCGGGCGTCGGGGTTGCCAGCGACGGAGAAGGCGGGCCAACGGTCGCCTCGGGTGTTGCTTCCGGCGGGGCTGGTGTTGGTTCTGCTGTCGCGATGGAGGTGGTCGTGGCCGGCGGGTCCGCCGCCTCAAGGCCCTTCCCGGCGCCCTCGTTACTACAAGCCGCTACCAGCAGGATCAGCGCCGTCAGGGGGCCCAGCAGCCGCGACATCACACTCATCCTACGCGCAGGGATGCGCACAGGTTCCTGCTATTCTGCCGGAGTGAAACCGCTGGTTATCGATTACGGAGCCGGCAACCTGCACAGCGTGCGCCGGGCCATTGAGAAGGCAGGTTTTCAGCCCGAGGTTACCGACCGTCCGTCGGCGCTCGACGGCGCCAGGGCCGTCATTCTGCCCGGTGTCGGGGCGGCTGCCGACACGATGTCGAACCTCAATGCGCGCGGGCTGGCCCAGCCGCTCAAGGACTACATCGCCTCCGGGCGTCCCTTCCTCGGCGTGTGTATGGGCCTGCAGGCGTTGATGTCCTACTCCGAAGAGGGTGGCCGCCACGAGTGCCTGGGCGTCATCGAGGGGCGCGTCACTCGCTTTCCGCCCGGCCTCAAGGTGCCGCAGATGGGATGGAACCGGGTGCACCGGATCGGCGAACACCCTGCCCTCGACGGGATTGCCGACGGGGCCTACTTCTACTTCGTCCACAGTTACTACGTGGAACCGGTTGACCCGGGCGTCATCGCAGGCACGACCGAATACGGCCTCTCTTTCCCGAGCCTTGTCGCCGCGGATAACATCGTCGCCACGCAGTTCCACCCTGAGAAGAGTGGAGAGGCAGGACTGCGCATCTATCGCAATTTCCTCGACCTCGCGGCACGGGGCGCCATCGGGGCGTCTGCGACCGCCGCTAACTAGACTGTGTTCATGGCCAACGACACAGCGCGCCCTGCCCGTCTGCGCCCACGAGCGCGGCCGGCTGCGCGGGGCTGACAGCCCTTGGACGTGATCGCGGCCATCGACATACGCGGCGGCCGCTGCGTGCGCCTGTTGCAGGGCGACTACACTCGCGAGACGGTCTATGCCGATGACCCGGTGGAGGTGGCGCGACGCTGGGCCGAAAGAGGCGCCGCCCGCCTGCACGTCGTTGACCTGGACGGCGCGAAGTCGGGTCGACCGGACCAGCAGGCGGTCGTCGTCCGCCTGATTGAGAGCGTGCCCGGCGTCGCCGTGCAGGTCGGCGGGGGGATCCGCCGCCTCAGGGATGCCGAATCCTACATCGAGGCCGGCGCCGCCCGCATCGTCCTTGGCACCGCCGCCATCAAGGAGCAGGAGACGGTCCTGAACGCCTGCGCGCGCTTCCCCGACCGCGTCGTCGTGGCAATCGACGCTCGCGACGGCATGGTCGCCGCCGAGGCATGGCACGAGGTCACGAGCGTCGCCGCGGTGGACCTCGCGCACGAGATCGAGGAATCGGCGCACGCCACGCGCTTCCTTTACACGGACATCGCGACCGACGGTACGCTCGCGGGACCCAATGTGACTGCCTTGACTGCATTCATCCGCGCGGTGAGCAGTCCGGTGATCGCCTCCGGCGGCGTGGGCTCGCTGGCCGACGTGGAGAAGGTGGCGGCGACCGGCGCCGAGGCCGTGGTGGTGGGCAAGGCGCTCTACGAGGGCCGGTTGAGCCTTGAAGACGCCGTGCGTGTCGCCCTGGGCGGAGCGGCGGCATGAAGCGGATCATCGCGCGCATGCTCAGCGGCGAGCAGGATCCCGCCAACTGCTTCAAGACGCTCGGTGGCCGGGTCATCGATGGTCGCGAGGGCTACCTGAAGGCCGAGTTCGAGGCCACGGCGGAGCACGGCAACTGGAACGGCGTCACGCTTGGCGGCTTCCTCTCGGCGATGCTCGACGCGGCGATGGGTCCGGCGGTGATCTCGTTGCTCTCCGAAGACGAGATCCACAACACGGTCGATATGCACGTCCAGTTCCTGCGCCCCGCCCCCATGGGGAAGCTGATCTGCGAGGCCCGTGTGCTGCATCGAGGGCGCACCCTGATCACGGCCGAGGCCACGCTGGCCACCCCTGACGGCAAGACCGTGGCCAGAGCCACGACGACCGAACTGGTGCGGTCCAAGCGCCGAGCCGTTCAACGGCGGCGTCGAGAAGTGACGTTGGGGCTGGATCAATGCTGACTCGCCGGATAATCCCCTGCTTCGACGTGGACAACGGCAGGGTCGTCAAGGGCGTGCGCTTCGTCGAGTTGCGCGACGCCGGGGACCCCGTCGAGCTGGCCGGCATCTATGAGCGTGAAGGCGCCGACGAGCTGGTCTTCCTCGACATCACGGCGTCCAGCGACAACCGCAACACGGTCTACGCCCTGGTGGAGCGCGTGGCGAGCGAGATCTTCATCCCCTTCACGGTTGGCGGCGGGATCCGCTCCCATGACGATGTGCGGCGCCTGCTCTCGCTGGGCGCGGACAAGGTCTCGTTGAACAGCGCGGCGCTCGTGCGGCCGGAGTTGATCCGCGAGTGCTCAGCGCGCTTCGGGGCTCAGTGCATCGTGCTGGCGATCGATGCCCGCCACGAAGAGAGCGGAGGCTGGATGGTCTATTCGCACGGCGGCCGCAGGCCGACGGGCCTGGACGCAGTCGAGTGGGCAAAGCAGGGCGTCGCCCTCGGAGCGGGTGAGATCCTGCTCACCAGCATGGACAGTGATGGCACCAAGGACGGTTTCGACCTGGGGCTCACGGAAGCGGCGTCGACCGCTGTCTCCGTGCCCTTGATCGCCTCGGGCGGCGCCGGGCGCGTCGAGCACTTCCTCGATGCCGCCCGTCACGGCGCCGACGCCATGCTGGCGGCCAGCGTCTTTCATTTCGGCGAGATTCGAATCCGCGAGATCAAGGAATTTCTTTCCGGGCACGGTGTGCCCGTTCGACTCGAGGAGACTGTATGAAGTGGAATAGCGACGGACTCGTGCCGGCGATCGTGCAGGACGACGCTTCTGGCGACGTCTTGATGCTTGGTTACATGAATGAAGAGTCCCTGCGCCTGACGCGCGAGAGCGGCCAGGCCTGGTTCTGGAGCCGCAGCAGGCAGGAGCTCTGGCACAAGGGCGCGACTTCGGGGGACTATCTCAACGTCAGGTCAATAGCGCTCGACTGCGACGAGGATACGGTGCTCCTGCGGGTCGAAATGGCCGGGACGGCCGCGTGTCACACGGGAGACCGCACCTGCTTCGACCGCGGCGACCTGCCGCTGCTGACGCAGGCCTAGTTGTACTGAGCACAGAGGTTGGTGACAGCCCGGGTGAATGAAAGGGGCCTCCGACGGAACGTGTGATTGTACGAATCACCGTCCGAGGAG
>WHTO01000121.1 GCA_009377665.1 Dehalococcoidia bacterium | reverse complement strand
GAGGCTTCCCTCCCATCAGCCGTGTCACCAACCTCCCGGGAAAGTACACCTAGGTCGCGTCGAAGCTTCCCCCTCTCTGCTTGCGGAAAGGGGCCAGGGGAGAGGTCCCTCACCGCCGGCCCCAGCCAGCACCGTGAGACCCACCGACGCTCCCCTCTCTGCTTGCCGAGCGCCGGCCAGGGGGTGAGGTTGAATCCCGGCGGGCAACGAGCCACACCGTGCGACCAGAGCTTCCCCCTCCCGGCTTGCCGAGAGCGCGCCAGAGGGAGAGGTTTATCCAACACGCTCGCACGTCAGGTGCAGTCGCTTCCACCACGTTGACGACACAACATAGATCTCTTAGAACAAACGTCCTATGCAAGTCACTCACGACCGACCCGTTCCGCCGCCACCTCCAAAAGACGACCTCGACGCCGAGGTCGAAGTCGCCCGTCGCGAGGCCCGGGAGCTCCTCGCCGAATTCGGCGTGGACCTCGACGCCACTCCGTCTGGCGACAACCATCGCGGCACGGCCGCCCGCAAGAGAGGGGGTCAGCCCGGCAACAAGAATGCACTCAAGCACGGACGCCGCTCCGCAGTTATCCGCCGGACGAAAGCAGTCGTCGGCGATATAACGCGTTCGCTTGGCGATGAAGCGGGCCTCTACAACCCCCGCCGCTTGCCCGACTCTTACCTCCGCGCCATTCGCTGGTCTGACGACGAAAGGGCAGCACTTCAGATCGCGGTCCTCCGTCGAGCCGAGTACCTACGCTGGCGCTTGGGCGTGGTCGACGCCCTCCGTGCCCATCGACCCCTGCCGGCTCCTCCCGCCACGCTGCCCACCGCACGGGAAGACGGCATCTACAACCTCTACGTTGAGCAGCGTCGCATCCTCCATTTCTCCGCTGCCCGCAACGCTTCCGACACAGGCCCTGACGGCCACGCCGCGCGCCTCGCCCGCAACATCCAGGTCGCCCTCCGCGAGCTCGAGAGCTGGCAGCTCGCCTCCGAATGCCTCTCACCCGAAGCCCAAGCCGCCGCCGGCATCAATCTCCCAGTCCGCCTGCGCGAGCTCCGCGCCCTGTCTCACGCATCCGAGCCACAACGACCACCCGCGCCACAGTCGGCGCCGACCATGAGCCCAGGCTTGTCGCCGTGAGCACACCAGGGCTGCCTGCGTCGGGGGCCGCGCACGCAGACGAACAAACGAACAGTCCAACCGCACGAACATCGAAACCACGAACGCACGATTCCCATCGGCCGTCTCCGCGGCTCCCCCCTCTCTGCTTGCGGAGAGGGGGCCGGGGGGTGAGGTCGAACTCCCGCGTACGAACAGCCAGCCACGGGATGAGGTCGCGCCGCACAACGAAGTCGTGGACAACGCCACAAGGGGGTGAGGTTCAATCCACGCCCAATTGAGGGACGCCACCAGCCCCGCAGCGTACAATCTAGCTTCTCTATCACGCAGCTAGGAGGCCCGACGACATGGTTACGATGAGCTCGCCCAGGCTGTCGCAAGCACCGTATCCGCACGTCCATCTTTCGAGTCTCTTCGAGCGCACGGCGCAGCACAGGGCCAACCAGGTCGCCCTGGTCAACTCGGTGACGGGGGCCCAGTACACCTTCCGCGAGGCCTGGGAGGCCTCGAGCCGGCTGGCGCGGCGTTTGCAGGAGGACGGCATCAAGAAGGGCGACCGCGTCGCTATCTTCGCCCCCAATTCGCCCGAGTGGGTGATCGCGTTTCACGCCATCCTGCTGGCAGGCGCCACGGCGACGACGATGAACCCGCTCTACAAGGAGCGGGAGCTGGAGCACCAGTTCGAAGACTGCACGCCGACGGCCGTTTTCTGCTCTGGTTTGGTCAAGGACGTCGCCCAACCGGTCTGGGAGGGAGTGGGGGCGAAGAAGGATGACCGGCCGGGGCCGTTCTACATCGTCGAGGAGGCCTGGGCGCTGGCCGGCGGCTCGCCGGGTCCGCACTCGCCGGTCGCGATAAACCCCCTCAAAGACATCGCCATCCTCCCTTACTCGTCGGGGACGACCGGCGGACCAAAGGGCGTGATGCTAACGCACCACAACGTCGCCTCGAACGTACGGCAGACCCTCGCGACCGGCATGGTCGACGGCTACGCGGTGCTGATCGACTTCCTGCCGTTCTTCCACATCTACGGCATGGTGGTGCTGATGAACGTGGGGCTGACCATGGGCGCCCGCCAGGTGATCATGCCCCGCTTCGACATGGAGCAATTTCTCGAGCTGACGCAGCGGCACAAGGCGACCAACCTTTACGTGGTCCCACCGGCGATGCTGGCCCTGGCCAACATCCCGGGCCTCGAGAAGTACGACCTCTCGAGCGTGCGCTTCATCATGTCCGGCGCGGCGCCCCTGGCCCCCGACGTGGGGCGCCGCGTGGAGGAGCGCTTTGGTACGAAGGTGGTGCAGGGCTACGGGATGACCGAGACGAGCCCGGTGACCCACGTCAACATTCTCGATCGCAACAAGCCCGGCAGCGTAGGCCCGCCCGTGGCCGATACCCGCCAGAGGATCGTAGACATGCAGTCAGGCGCCGAGCTGGGCATCGGCGAGGTCGGCGAGCTCCTGATCGAGGGCCCGCAGGTGATGAAGGGCTACTGGAACCGGCCCGATGCGACGGGCGAATCGATCCTGGAGGGGCCTGACTACGACGCCAGCAGGCAGCGCAGTGACGATCCGCTGGCGTTGCCGTTCTGGCACGACCGCTGGCTGCGCACCGGGGACATCGCCAGCATGGACGACGAGGGCTACGTCACGATCCACGACCGCGCCAAGGAGATGATCAAGTTCCGTGGCTATCAGATAGCCCCGGCGGAGCTGGAGGCGGTCCTGGTCGAGCACCCCTCGATCGTCGACGCCGCCGTGATCCCGAAGTATGACGATGAGGCCGGCGAAGTACCCAAGGCGTTTGTTGTCGTGCGCGACGGGCAAGACGTGGGCGTCGAAGAGATCCAGGCCTTCGTATCAGCGCGGGTGGCGCCGTACAAGAAGATCCGCGAAGTCGAGTTCATCCCGGCGATCCCGAAGAGTCTGAGCGGGAAGATCTTGCGGCGCGAGCTGATCGAACAGGAGAGGGCGAAGGCCGGGGACCGGTCGGGGGGAGTTGAACGCGACATAACGCGCCCATGTCCAGGCAAATTAAAGCGCCAAAAGCGACTACTTTAGGGACGATGCCGTGCGTTGCTACACCGGCCGCCTGGGAGGGCGCACTGCAATGCAGTGCCTACACGGACGGCGGGTCCGGGGTTCTTAGCGATCAGTCGCCGAGGAGGGTGGGGTAGCCGAGGGTTATGACTTCCTCGACGTACTGCGAGCGCCAGCCGGGGTCGGGGACGGGCGCCCGGTGGGCGCGGAACCACTTGTGATACGAGACGTACTCCTCTTCGAGGTGGGAGCGCCAGCCGTCCTCCTCGGCGAAGGCCTCGGGAGCGACCTCTTCGAAGCGCCGATCCATGTCCCCGGGGTCGATGTCCAGGTCTTCGCGCCAGTAGTCCTCGAGGTAGTCGAGGCACTCCTCGAGGTCACGCCGGCATTCCTCCATGAGGAGGCCCATCAGGCCGGGGGCGTCGACCTCGCGCACGCGCAGCTTGAGCTCGCGGGCGCAGTCGGCGCAGAGGACGACGAGCTTGCGCGCGTCGCAGTCACCCTTGTTGGTGCAGTCGTTGCAGCGCGGCGCGTACTCCGCGAGGCCGGGGCTGCGCGAGTAGCCCACGCTGACCGTGGTCCTGAGGTCGCCGCACCTGCGGCAGGCTACGCGCTCCGCCAGGAGCTCGTTGATTGTCTTTTCCCACTCGATCTGCATTCAACTCTCCGCGGCCACGCGCGGCCACCAAGGACAGATTATAGCGACCCGCGGCGTCTGGGACTCAGGCGAACGTGCGGCACGAGCCCGACTGGCCCGGCGCCTCCTCGACGACGACAAGAAGCTCGGCAATGTTGTCGGCACCGCTGGCCCGAAGCTCACGCCAGACCTGGCAGGACATCCATTCGGCGAGCCGTTCGGCCGTGGTGTTGTCGATGTCGAGGGCTGCAACGTTGGAAACCGGAAAGACATAACGCCGGTCGTCGAACCCTACGACGTACTCGCCAGCCGTCTCGGCTATCGAAATGATGGGCGACGCCGATTGCAGCAAGAACCGATGGTCGAGCCGGTCGCAGAGGTCGCGGCCGATGCGCTTGAGGACGCCAAAGTCGATCACCCAGGAGTTGGCGGCCAGGCTGCCCCGGACCTCCAGGTGCAGGGCGTAGTTGTGGCCGTGGAGTGGCTCGAGGGCGCCGCCGTAGGTGGCCATGTGGGCGGCAGCAAACTTCAGCCGGTTGCGCTCGACAACGACGCTGTACTCGTTCGACACGACGCATCCAGATTAACCGGAGGCGACGGGGTCTGAAGCGACCACCCTTTCAACCTTCATTTGCGGTTCGCACTATATACGTTATGTAGTACGTCCAGTCTGAGGGGGGTGGCGTTGACATAAGAGTCATCGACCGCCGAAGCCGGGTTGCCTAGGCTCATGGAGAGCCGCGGCGGACCGAGTGTTCGTAACCAAAGGCGGACCAGGAGAGCATCGAGCCAATGTCGTCACTGAAGTTCATGTTGCTGGGCATGGTTGCCGGCCTCGTTGCGCTCGCGGTGATCGGCGGATCGTTCCTGGCCGGCCGTGAGTTTGCCAGCGAGGACTCGGCAGCGACGCCCACGGACGCCACAGCCGACGACAATGACGGATTTGACGTCCTGGAAGATATCTTCGAGGTCCTCGAGGACGACTTCGTACGCCCTGAGTCGGTTGATGGCGAACTGCTGAAGCAGGCCGCCATCAACGGCATGCTCGAAGCACTGGGCGACCCCAACACCGTATACCTGAATGCCGACGCCCTGGCGCGTGGCGCGGGCGACTCTTCCGGGCTCTACGAAGGCATCGGCGCCAGCGTGGCGCAGGACCCGAACAGCGGCGAGATCGTGATCGTAAGACCGTTCACGGGCTCGCCCGCCGAGACGGCCGGCGTGCGTGAGGGCGATGTCCTGGTGGCTGTCAACGGCGAATCGGTGGCGGGCTGGAGTGTCGAGCAGGCGACCAGCGTGGTCCGTGGCCCCCGGGATACCGCGGTGGCGATTACGGTGAGGCATTTGGACGGCACTGAGGAGGAGTTGACGATAACGCGGGGCGAGATCGAGCTGCTGCGGGTGTTCAGCTGCCCCGGCACCCAGCTCGAGGACGGAGCCGACTCGAGCGAGGACCTGGGCCTGGACTGCCCGCTTGCGGAGCCCGTCGGTGGTGGGAGCGTCGACGATATCGCTTATCTGCGCATCGAGCAGTTCGTGGGCACGGCGGCTTCGGACGTCGCGCGGATTCTCGAGGAGGTAGCCGCCTCCGGCTACCAAGGGTTGATCGTGGACGTGCGCAGCAATCCCGGAGGCCTGGTCAGCGCCACCGTCGAAATCACGGACATGCTTCTGAACGACGGTCAGATCTTCCGCGAGGTAACGCGTGAGGACGAAGAGCAAATCTTTAACGCCAGCGAGGGAGACCTGTCAGGCGGATTGCCGGTCGTAGTCCTCGTCAATGGCAACAGCGCCAGCGGCGCGGAGGTTTTCGCGGCCGCCCTGCAGCAAAACGACCGTGGTTATGTCATCGGCGAGACAACGTTCGGCAAGGGCACGGTGAACATACTGCGCCCGCTCCCGGACGGCGGAGGGCTTTACGTCAGCGTCGCCGAGTGGTTCACGCCCGACGGCTCGCGCATCGACACGGTGGGCATACAGCCGGACATGGTCGTGACGCCGACGGACGACGACATCGACAACCTGCGCGACGTGCAGCTGCAGGCGGCGATAGACTACCTGCGCGGCCTGTAGTTATGTCAACTATACCCTGCCGTGGCTGAGAAGGGCGGCGGCGACCGCAGTATCGTCACCAATAAGAAGGCCTTTCACGACTATCACGTCCTCCAGCAAATAGAGGCCGGCCTGGCGCTGACCGGCACCGAGATCAAGTCGGTGCGAGAAGGCCGGGTCAACATCCGGGAGGCGTATATCCGGCCGCGGAGCGGCGAGTTGTGGCTGGTTGGAGCGCATATTGCTCCGTACGCGTCCGGCAGCTACCACAACCACGAGCCGTACAGGGACCGCAAGCTGCTCCTGCACAGAAGCGAGATCGAGGAGCTTTCCGGAGCAAGCGCCGAACAGGGGGCGACGATCGTACCGCTGCGGCTCTATCTGAAGCGTGGTAAGGCGAAGCTCGAGATCGGCCTCGTCAAGGGAAAGAAGCAGTACGACAAGCGGCAGGCCATCGCGACACGCGACGCAGACCGAGCAATGGCCCGGGCGATCCGTTCACGCGACCGCTAGGACTGGAAATCCGCCAGGGACAGGCCCGCCAGGTCTCCGATGTCGCCGATGGTGAGCTCGTTGGGCGATGGCACGACGGAGTCTGCGTAGCTGCCCTTCCTGACGAAGACTGTCGTGACAGCCGGGGGCGTCGCGGCTTTCATGGCGTCGAGGATTCGCTTCTTATCGTCGATCATGACGTAGCGCTCCGCGGGGAAGGCGTTCGTGATGACGGGGATCTCGGACTCTTTGTGGGGGAACACGAGGACGTTCCCTGCGACGAGGTCGTCGAGGCCGGACGAACGAATCTTATGTCGCTGAAACACCTGGTCTCCATCTGAGACGATGGCGACGCTGCCCATGGTGCGTGCGTGGTTGACGGCGGCTGAAGCGCCCTCGAAGACGAAGTCGCGGAACGGACAGTCGAAGAATACGGACGCCACCTGGCTGCGCAGCGAGGGGAAGTCGTGCGCGGCAACGAAGCGTTCGATGGTCAGAGGAATGTCGACGATGCCGAGTTCCCCACGCAGGTCCTCGTACAGCTCCCAGAAGCGGCGGGCGCGTGTGTCTCCGACAAGGGCTTGAAGGTCCGAAGCGAGGCGACGCTTCGCGGCGTCGTTGTCGAGGAGCGTGTTGTCCACGTCAAAGAGAAAGGCGAGCGGTGGCCGGCTGCCATCGTGGGATTGTCCGGAGGAAGTGTGCCTGGTCATTGCGTCGCGGGACTGGGTCAAGGGTACCCGCCGATGGTGATCTGTAGAATGGAGCGCAGACCAAATCTTCAACCGTGGCTAGGGCCGCGGGAATAATCGAGAGGCTGAATGAGCACTACGAACTCCATCGAGCGCAATGTCGCTATCGAGTTGATGCGGGTGACCGAAGCCGCGGCGATGGCGGCAGCCCCCTACATGGGGCGCAACCAGAAGAAGGTATCGGATGGCGCGGCCGTGGACGCCATGCGCAAAACCCTGAACTCCGTCGACATGGACGGGGTCGTCGTCATTGGCGAGGGCGAGAAGGACGAGGCCCCGATGCTCTACATCGGGGAGCGTATCGGCAACGGCAATCCACCGCTCGTCGACATCGCGGTCGACCCTATCGACGGCACGCGGCTGCTGGCGCGCGGGCTTCCCGGCGCCATCGCGACCGTTGCCTTGAGCGGGCGCGGTTCGATGCTGAAGGTGCCACACGAAATGGTCTACATGAACAAGATCGCCGTGGGCCCGACAGGGAAGGGTGTGATCGACATCACCGCCCCACCCTCCCGGAACCTGCAGGTGCTGGCGCGCGTCAAGGGCGTGCCCGTGGAGGAGCTGACGGTTGCCGCGCTCGACCGGCCTCGCAACGAGGAGCTGATTGAGAACGCCCGCAGCGTCGGCGCACGGATCAAGCTGTTCAGCGACGGTGACGTCGCGGGGGCCATCGCTTCTGCCCTACCGGGCGAGTCCGGCGTCGACCTGTACATCGGGATCGGCGGGTCTCCGGAGGCGATCCTGGCGGCG
>WHTO01000120.1:3928-7923 GCA_009377665.1 Dehalococcoidia bacterium | reverse complement strand
TTCGCGTTACGGTGCATGGGGCCTCCTCGGACGGTGATTCGTACAATCACACGTTCCGTCGGAGGCCCCTTTCATTCACCCGGGCTGTCACCAACCTCTGTGCTCAGTACACCTAGAGGCGGGACACGAAGCGGGAGATCCTGCCCAGCGCCTCGTCGATCTCGTCAAGCGAGGCGGCGTAGCACGCCCTGACGTGGCCGCGCCCGCCCTCGCCAAAGGCCGAGCCCGGTATGACCGCAACCTTCTCCTCAATCAGCAGGCGTTCAGCGAACTCTTCGTCGGTCAGGCCCGTGGAACGGACCGATGGGAAGGTGTAGAAGGCGCCGCGGGGCTCGAAGCAGGTGAGGCCGATCTGGTTGAAGCCATCAACCATCATGCGGCGGCGCAGGTTGTACTGCCCGAGCATCCGGTCCAGCTCGTCTTCGCCGTTGCGCAGCGCCTCGATGGCCCCATGCTGCGCCGTGGTGGGGGCAGACATCATCACGTACTGGTGGACCTTCATCATCGCCTCAAGCAGGGCGGCTGGAGCCGCGATCCAGCCCACACGCCAGCCCGTCATGGCGTAAGCCTTGGAAAACCCACCGAGGGTGATCGTCCGCGAGCGCATCCCCGGCAACGAAGCGACGGGGATGTGTGCCCGGCCATAGGTCAGCCGGTCGTAGATCTCGTCGGCGACCACGACCAGGTCATGCTCCGTCGCAACGGCTGCCAGCGCGCGCAGGTCCTCGGCGTCCAGCACGGCCCCGGTGGGGTTCGACGGATAGCCCAGCAGCAGGACCTTCGTACGCTCAGTGATGCGGCGCTCGATGTCGGCCGCGCGTAGCTTGAAGTCGTTCTCCATCTCGGTCGGCACCGGGACGAAGCACGCCCCGGCAAGCTCGGTGCATGGCCTGTAGGCCACGTAATACGGGTCGGGGCAAAGCACCTCGTCCCCAGGGTCGAGCACCGCGGTGAGCGCCAGCTGGAGGCCCTCGCTGACGCCGGTCGTGACGAGCAGCTCCGAGGCCGGGTCGAAATGCAGGCCGTAAAGCCCCTGCAGATGGTCAGACAACGCCCGGCGCAGCTCCGGCAGGCCGTAGTTGGAGGTGTAGTGCGTCTGGCCTTGCTCGAGCGAGCGGATGGCAGCGTTGCGGATGTGCCACGGCGTCACGAAGTCGGGCTCGCCGACACCGAGGGAGATCGCGCCGTCCATCGAGCCGAGCAGGTCAAAGAAGCGGCGGATGCCCGAGGGCGATATGCGGTCGACGCGCTCGGAAACGTAGCCCTTCGCGGTCGCCCTGGCTTCCATCAGTGCGAGACGGGTAGCCGTTCGTCGCTGTCGCGCTGGCTGGTCAGGGAACCCTCGACCTTGTAGCGGCGCATGATAAAGTGGGTCACGGTGCTCTGGACGCCTTCCATCGTAGCCAGCGTCTCGGCCACGAAGTTGGAGACATCGTGCATCGTTCGCCCGCGGACGAGGATGCCAACGTCATAGGTGCCCGAGGTCAGGTAAACCGAGACTGCCTGCTCGAAGCGCGCGATGCGCTCGGATATCGCGTCGAAACCGACGCGCTGCTGGGGGACTACGCGCAGCTCGACCCAGGCCATGACGGTTTCTTCACCGGCCTTGTCCCAATCGATGATCGTGCGATAGCCCAGGATCACGCCGTCGTTCTCGGCTTCCGCGATTTGCGCTTTGGCCTCATCAGCAGTCGTGCCCAGCGCGCGGGCGAGGGTTTCCGGGGACAGGCGGGCATCCTGTTCGAGAGCGCGGAGGAGATCCTTCATCTGTTGAGAGTCGACAAGCGTCGAGCCGAGGTCAAGGCGCGCGGTGTGCGGGACCGTCGGCGCCTCAGTCCAGTGGCGGGCGAAGGGCCTCACTCCCCGCCGCCAGCTCGTAGGCGCGGGCCGCCCGCAGGACCCCCGCCTCGTCGAAGGGTCTGCCGATAATCTGCAGACCGACCGGGAGCCCGTCCACGAGTCCGCAGGGGACGGAGATACCCGGCAGCCCGGCGATGTTCACGGGCAGCGTGCAGACGTCGTTGAGGTACATGGCGTAAGGGTCGTTGACCTTCGAACCGAGGGGAAAGGCAACGCTGGGGGCGGTCGGCGCCACCAGCACGTCGTACTTGCGGAAGGCTTCATCGAACTCGGCCCGGATCAGCGTGCGCACCTTCTGCGCTTTGAGGTAGTAGGCGTCGTAGTAGCCGGCCGAGAGTGCGTATGTCCCCAGCATGATGCGGCGCTTGACTTCGTCGCCGAACCCCAGCCCACGCGTCGTCTCCATGTTCTCCCACATCGTCGCGCCGTCCTGGTACGAGTACCCGTACTTGACACCGTCGTAGCGGGCGAGGTTCGCCGATGCCTCGCTGGGGGCGATGATGTAGTAGGTGGCGAGGGCGTAGGGCGTGCTGGGCAGACTCACCTCCCAGTCCACCGTGGCACCGGCGGCGACCAGGTCGTTGATTGCCCGCGACACAGCCTCTCTCACTCCCGGCTGCGTGTCGGGCGGAAAGTACTCAACCGGGACACCAATCCTCAACCCCGAGGCGCCGCCATCGAGCCTGGCGATGAAGTCCGGGACCTCTATGGGTGCGGAGGTTGAGTCGCGGGGGTCGTGGCCGGCGATGGCCTGTAGCGCGAGCGCGGCATCGCCAACGGTACGAGTGAGGGGTCCGGCCTGGTCCAGGGAACTGGCGAAGGCCACCAAACCAAAGCGGCTAACGCGTCCGTAGGTCGGCTTCAGGCCGACTACTCCGCAATAGGCAGCGGGCTGGCGAATGCTCCCGCCTGTGTCCGTACCGAGGCTGAACACGGCCTCCCCGGCGGCGACGGCAGCGGCGCTACCACCCGAGGAGCCGCCGGGCACGCGCTCGGTATCCCATGGATTACGCGTGGGCTCGAAGGCCGAGTTCTCGTTGGACGAGCCCATCGCGAACTCGTCCATGTTGGTCTTGCCGAGCGTAATGGCGCCGGCGTCGCGCAAGCGGGCGACGACCGTGGCGTCGTACAGCGGCGTGAAGTTCTCGAGCATCTTTGAGCCACATGTCGTCCGCACGCCGGCGGTCGAGAGCACGTCTTTCAGGGCCATCGGTACGCCGGTCAACGGACCGCCCTCACCCCGCGCGAGCCGGCGGTCGGCTTCCTCTGCCTGCGCCAGCGCGAGTTCGGGCGTCGTCGTCAGGAAGGCGTTGATGCGCCCGTCAAGCGCTTCAACGCGGTCCAGGCAGGCGCGAGTCAGCTCCACGGAGCTGACCTGCCGCGAATCGAGGAGCTCCCGGGCTCGCTCGATTGTGAGGTAGGCGAGATCCACTATTCGAGGACGGCCCGGACGCGGATGTAATCTCCCTCGGTCCTCGGCGCCGCGTCTTTGACGGCGTCCACCGGAAGGCTGTCGACTGCGACATCGTCGCGCATGACATCGGTCAGGGGCAGCGTGTGGTCTGTCGGCTGCACGCCTGACACGTCAATCTCGCCCAGCAGCTCAAAGTGTTCGAGGATCGTGGACAGCTGGACGCGCATCCGCTCAATCTCCTCCTCGCTGAGGCCGAGGCGGGCAAGCCGGGCGATGTGACGTACCTCTTCGCTGGTAAGCGCCAGGATGAACTCCCGTGGGTCATCGACCCGTCTGATAGGTGGCCAGCCGAGTATAGGGTGGCCCGGCGCCGGGCAGAAAGGTCGGCGACGCCTATCCTTCGCTTGCCAGCGCCTCGAGGGCATCGTCGAGGTCGTCCTCGCTGGTAACGTCCCGGGCAAGCTCGATGAACCGAGAGAGGCTGCCAGCACCCTCTCTCAGGGCTATGAGCTTTGGACCGATCGGGTCGCTCGACACCGGCGTATCTCCGTAGCTGCCGTGGAACGCGAAATAGGCCTGGTTGATCTTGCGGATGAAGATGCCGCCCTCCTCGAGTTCCAGCCGGACGTCCTCCATCAGGGTTTCCGCGCGCTCGACTTCGCCCTCGGCGAGGAGCCGGTCAACATCCAGGCGCAGGCCGCGCATTACTTCCGAGAAATTG
>WHTO01000120.1:0-3918 GCA_009377665.1 Dehalococcoidia bacterium | reverse complement strand
GACCGTTCGCGGTGGACGCTGGTCGGGCGGCGAAGGCTGCTCGCGCTCGAGGGGAAACATCTCGGCCGCCAGCGCGCCGACCTCGGCGCCGGCCAGGTTGGCCACCGTCTCGTTGAGCACGCGCAGCTCGTTGCCCCCGAAGTAGTTGAAGCCGAGCGGGTGAAAAGCGAGGTACTGGTGCGTCCACTCGTGGGCGATCAACTCGAGGGTCCCCTCGTAGGAGCCACGCGGCCGCACGGTGCTGGGATAGGTGCCAAGGCCGCCGATGTCCTCAACGAGGGCGGAGAGGCCGCCGGCCTCCTGTTCGGCCTCAAATTCGAGGACCTGCGGCAGGCTGAGGTCCGGGATGAGCAGGCTCGACCTGCGCAGGACGATTTCGTGGCGCGGCGATGTGATCAACACGTTCGGCGGCGCGTCGAACTCGAAGTCCACGGGCGGCCAGACGGGGTCGAAGGATGCAAAGAGCGGCACGTGCCTTGTCAGTCCCAGCTCTCGGGCAGCCGAGGAAACGCGCCGTGACAGCGTCAACTCGACGGCGTTCTCGATGGCGGCCCGCCTGTCGAGGGCCTCAGCTAGCTCGTCCGCCAGGTCGGTTGCGCCCTCACGCTGCGCGAGCCCGGCCGTCACCTGCAATGTCTGGATCCTCGTGGTGAGGTCCAGGTACTCGCGGACGAGGTTATCCCCCGCCGCCGGGTCGTCGTCTTCGAGGCCGGCGAGGACGCGCAGCTGGAAGAGACCGTGACCCAGGACCTGTTCAACCTGCCAGCGCTGCAGGTTGAACGCCACACCGTCATCGCCCACGCCCAGGAGGCGTGCCTGGGCGACCGTCCCGGCCGCGACCAGCGCCAGGTAGAGAGCCAAAAGGACCCCGGCCACCACGCCCAGGCGGTCGATACGACGCATGGTCTCTGGATCATACGTTGGTCAAGGCCGCCCGGCGCAGGATTGACACCCCACCGTACGCAGGGCTAGTCTGACCGCGCCCCCAACTTGACGGACCCTCACCCCAGCGCGGGATCACGGGAGAGACCAAGCGTACAAGCTAGTCGTTCCGCTCGACAATCCTCAAACCGCCTCGTCCCTGGTCACCTTCGCTGAGGGGCTTACAGCCGGGCGCGCGGAGGCGGAGATCATCCTGCTCGGCGTGGTGCCCTGGTCCAACGACGCTGGCAAGGACACCAGCAGGGCGCGCTCGCTGCGCCGCGAGCTGCGGCGCCTCGCCGGAGGCCGGGTAGACCGGCGGGTGGTGGTTCGCACAGCTGCAACGTTCGCCGACGGCGTCCGTGTTGTTGTGGCCGAGGAGGCCACCGACTTGCTGCTGCTGGCCTTCGACAGCGAGGGCCGGGCGAGCCGGGCAGAGAGGTCGGCGACAGGATTGATCGCGGCGCCACCGTGCGACATGGTCGTGCTAAAACCCAGCGAAGGCAGGGAATACCGGCGGATCCTGCTCGCCGTGAGAGGCGGACCCTACGCCGAGCTGGCCCTCGCTGTCGCGTTGGACATCGGAAAAGGATGCAGCGCTGAGGTGACTCTCATGCACATCGAGCGCTCGGACGACGACGAGGCTCTGCGTCGCCGCGAGCACCACCTCTTCCAGTCGCTCCTGGCGCGATGCCAGGATTACGGCCACGTCAAGGTTCATACCGTAAGCAGCGGCGACGTAGTGTCAGCCATCGTCAAGGAAGCTCGCGGCCACGACCTCGTTGTCCTGGGCGCGGGCATTCGCAGCGACAGCTCATCACCCGGACTGGGCGCGGTGCCCGAAGCGGTCAGCGCTCGGGCCGAGTGCGCATCGATCGTCGTCAAGACGGCGAGTCCCATCGACCCGGCGATCTTCCAGTCACCGCGACCGGCGCTCGATGTCGTCGTCGATCGTTGGTTCTCGAACAACACGTTCCACTGCCGTGAGTTCTCGGACATCGCGGCGCTGAGCGACCTCAAGGAGCGCAGCGGACAGCGGATCAGCCTGGGCGTTATGTCGACCGGCAACGGCGAGGGGCTGCCGCGGGTGGTCCAAACCCTGCGCGCCGAGCTCCAGGAGCGCAACCCGCTCGTAGACGAAATAGCCGTCATCGGCCACGGCCGCCCCGCGAACGACGACGCAGCGGCAATCGACGCGGCCTCCGGCGAGGTGCTGGTCGAAAGCCTGCAAGCCCTCAGCGGCGACATCATCGCCTGGATCGACGGCGACATCCGCAATATCCATCCGCGCATGGTCTACGGCGTCGTCGGTCCGCTGCTCACACAGGAACGCCTGCAGTACGTGAAGGGGTTCTACGAGCGCCCGGACTCGGCGGGCGACGCCGCCTTCAGCGGCAACATGCTCCAGCTGACCGAGCTGACCGCGAGGCCGCTGCTCAACCTCTTCTTTTCCGAGCTCTCGGGCGTGGTCGAACCGCTCAGTCGCGAGCACGCCGCCAGGCGTTCGGCGCTGGAAAGGCTCACGGTTACGTCGGGGCTGGGCGTCGAGGTCGGGCTTCTGATCGACTTCTGGGACCGCTTCGGCCTCGATTCGATAGCGCAGTCAGACCTGGAGAACCGGGTCGGGGGCGACGCCAGTGTGAACTTCATGACACAGAAGGCCTTCGCCGTCGTTCAGGTAATAGTCAACAGGTTTGGGTCGCGTCGCGGCATCGACCTGCCGACCGTCCACCAGAGCATGAAGTTGATCCACAGCCAGGGCGAAACCTACAAGCTGGAACTGATCGAGGCGACACTGCGCGAGCTGCAAACCTCGGCGCGCAGGGAGGCCAGGCTGTCTACGACACGATGACCACCTATAATTCGCGGATAGCGAAAAGCGCGGAGACGTCCTGACTTGATTAGCGCCGCCGGCGCCCGGCACTCGCTTGCTCAGAGCAGCCTGCACTACGCCTCGTTCGAATCCCGGGTCATCGCCTACCTGCTCGACCTGGTCGTGCTCCTGGGGATCTTCCTCTTGCTGGTCGCGATCTGCTTGCTGCCGCTCGTCCTCGCGACCGATTCGGGCGAGGAAGACCTGCCCGACTGGGCAATCTGGACGGTGATACCGATTGTGCCCGCCTTCATCCTCAGCACAATGTTCTACTTCGTCGGCTTTTGGGTCGGGGCCGGCCAGACGATCGGCCAGATGATCACGGCAATCCGCGTCGTGCGACGCGATGGATACCCGGTCGGCTTCTCGCGCGCCTTTCTGCGCTACCTCGCCCTCTCGATTCCGACGATCTTCGTCCTTCTCGCCGTCTTCACGCTCTGGGCCTCGGTTGTCCTCTTTGACCTTTTTGACAGCAGCGCAGGACAGCTGCTGGTGTCGATCGTCGTCTTCGCCCTCGTGGCGGCCGTCGGCCTGGCCGGCTTTCTGATGTCGCTGTTCGACCGCGAGAGGCGCACCCTCCACGACCTGCTCGCCGGTACGGTGGTAGTAGCCAGCTGATGTCCTTCGAACGCTTTGGACGCGGCGATCACCCACTGCCCTGGCTGCGCGAGCAGGCAGACGGCGACGCCACCTCCGACGACCCACAAGCCGATGACTCTGATAGCGCACCAGTGGACGCAGCCGACGACTTTGAAGCCGGCGAGGCGCCCGCAGCCTCACACGAGCCCATCGTCCCCGAACTCGAGGAAGACGACGCGCAGGACCTAACCGCCACGCGCCGGCTGCCCACGGTAGATCGCGCGGACGCCACCGTTGAAGACGACAGCGGCGAAGGCCTCTTCGCCGAGCCGGTGATCCGCGACACGCTCCCGGCTCCCGAACAGGCCGGTGGCGAGGAAGCGGCCGCAGCGAGTTCGTCTCCGGCGTTCCCCAACGGTGTGGACGCGACGGGTACAACCAGCGCCCGTCTGCGCCTGTCGGACATCCTGCGCGAGGCCGAGCGCCAGCGCCCGGCCGCCGAGGCCGAGACAGCCGCCGGGCCTCCGGCAGCTCCCGCCGTGCCG
>WHTO01000119.1:296-7942 GCA_009377665.1 Dehalococcoidia bacterium | reverse complement strand
CGGTGGAACGTGTTCCCGAGAGCGGTCCCAATCGAAGCGCGAGCCCGATCCAGACCTGGGTACGTCAGGGGAAGCCATCCCGCACGCGCACAAAGCTCACCTGGATGTTCCAGTTACCAGGGAAATCCGTCACCGCCGCACCCGAGGACGAGAAACGCACGCTCCCCGTCGCGTTCGGGGACCAGCCCGAGGTGCCTGTGCGCAGCCGCCAGATAGCGCTGTGCGGCGTGGGGCCCCGCTTGATCATCGTGGTGACGAGGCGCTCGCGGCCCCTCATGATCAACACGAAGTCCCACTTCTGCACCGAAGGCGTCGATAGCTTCTCCGAGAAGCGCATCTCGACCGACTGGCGCGAGACCGTGCGCGCGCCGACCAGGGCCGGCCCCGCACCGTCTGCCGGGATGCGGCCGACCGTCTCTGGACGTACCAGGTTGCCGGCAGCGTCAGCGAGAGTCTGGT
Organism: Dehalococcoidia bacterium; assembly: GCA_009377665.1. Lineage (GTDB taxonomy): Bacteria > Chloroflexota > Dehalococcoidia > WHTO01 > WHTO01 > WHTO01. The sequence goes on along the minus strand of WHTO01000119.1, from coordinate 7,483 downwards.
TGGAAAGGATGCGCACCCGCGGCGTGCGGGCCGTGTCGAACACTCTCTTCTCGCCGAAGATCACGAGCATCCGGTTGTTGTTCACTCCACCGGTGTGATACCGGCACGGCTGCACCAGCGTCGATGGATCGCTATCGCAGTAACCCCCCACGGCTACCCTCAGACCGCCGAAGCGGTCGTTGACACGCTCGTTGAAGCGCAGCTCGATGGCGTCGATGTGTCCGTTGGCGTTGCGGTCGAGCGTCCGCCGGACGGTCACCCGCGGGGGCGTGGTGTCACCACCGCCGCCACCACCACCCTCGGTGTGGTGCGGCTGAGGCGTCGGGATGTCCATCGACGAGGTGTCGCAGGAACCGGTGCAGCCCACGAACGCCGGCAGCGTCCTGCGGTAGGTCACCGGGATCGCCGACCACAAACCCTGCGCCGGGTTGCGCATGCAGCCAACGACGCGCTCCTGGTAGGGCACCGCCGTGTAGTTCAGGCCGTCGCAGCGGTACTCCGGCCGCGTCGAGGGGTACGAGTTGGGATCGTTGGAGGCGGCCCAGCCGTTGTAGCTCCAGATCGCGTAGTACCAGTCCTCGAGGATCGAGGGGTTGCCTGCGCCTACAACAGGGCGAAACTCCGGCGCCGCGTTCCATTTGTCGATCAGCACGTTGGCGCCGATCGCGATGTTGCGCTGGTAGTCGACCGCGACGTTTCGTTTCACGCCGTTAGGGTCGGAGCTGTCCCCCATGTAGTACCCGAGCGCGTTGGTCATCTGCATGATGCCGTAGCCGCAGTCGAACGACACCAGCGGCGGGCCCGACGAGCCGCGCGCCGTGTCATAGTCGGCCTGGAACCAGCTGCTCTCGACGAAGCCGGTCGCTTTCAGCAGCGTCGGCGGGACGTACGGGGCGCCGGCCGGGCTGCGGTTTCCGCGCGGGCCCCGCTCGATGTTGTACAGCCACCAGGGCGCGCCGGCCCCCCCATAGAGCTGGTTGGCCGAGGCGCGCTCGAACGTGGTCGCAACCTCGTTCAGGTGTGGCTGATAGGCGGCCTGGTACCCCCCCTCGCCGGGGTCGTGAGGGACGCCGCAGTGCGAGGCCTCGCCGACCGGCGAGAAGGCCGCGCGCGAGACCATGAAGGCGATCGCCCAGACCACCGCCAGGACGATTACTACCGGGGCGGTGCCTCGCCTAGCGCCACCCAAGAATCGTCACCTCGGCGTCCGCGGGCACGTCCACGCGACCTCCGTCGGAAAGCAGGATGAAGGCAGAACCCGCGCGGGCGGGCGGAAACTGCTCGAAGTGAAGACCGGCCAGCAGCGAGCCGTCCCTGGTCCAGGCGATCGGCGCGTCGAAGCCCGATCCCGGCTGCGCCAGCTGGCGCACCCCGTCGGCGCCCAGCACGACCACACCACGCGCTGATGCGCCCGCTTCGGCGGCGAACGACAGCTCCCTGCCCCACGCCGGGCTGAAGGTGTTGCCGTTGCCGATGGCATCCGAGCGCTCCGGCAGCGAGCGGCTGCCGCTCTCGAGGTCGATCGTCACGACGCGCCGCAGCGCTTCGGCGTCGCCCTGCGGCTCGAGGACGATGGCGGCCAGCTGGCCGTTGCCAACCCGCCACGAGATCAGCTCGATGTAGTCGCCCCCCCGCGCGACCTCCGACACGGCGCCGGACTCGACGTCGACCCGCTGGATGATCGTTACGCCCCCCGCGGCGGTTTCGGCGAAGTACAGCGTGTCGCCGCCCTCGTTGAACCCGAGTGCGGCGATCGTGTTGACGTTCGAGCGCGAGACGAGGTTTCGAGCCGTGCCGTCGGCTCCGACCAGGTCGATTCGCGCCGATTCGGCCGGGCCGTCGCCGTCGTAGGTGACGCTGCGCACGGCTACGGCGTCGCCGGCGTTGTTCCAGACCGGAGCCTGGCGCACGTCGACGCCGGCCGTCAGCAGCGCCGGCGACCCGCCGGGCGGGATCAGCCAGAGCTCGGACTGCGAGTAGGACGCCTGGTCAACGTTGGCGCTGTTGAGGTCGGTCGGGACGCTGAGGAAAGCCACGGCCCCACGGCTGGAGACGGAGCCCGTGATTCCGTAGTTTGGGAAGTGCGGGACCGCCGCGACCTCGCTCGCCGTACCACTCGCGGGGTCGAATGAGACGATACGGTCTGACTGCTCGCCGAACTCGGCGTAGACCAGGGCCCCGTTTGCAGACCCGGGGGCCGGCGTCGAGGTCGCGGTGGGAGTGGGGGTTGGCGAGGCCCCTTCGCCGGCGCGCGTCGGCTCGGCCGTCGGGCTGCTGGTGGGGGTAGCACGGGGGTTGTTGGGGTTGCCGGCTTCCGTGGTCGCGTCATCGCCGCTTTGCGAGGCCACGTATCCCGCGACCGCCGCCGTGCCAATGACGACGAGGGCAATCAGGGACAGGCCAAGCGCGGCGGGAAATCGCCTGGGCTTATTCATTTCTCGCTGGTGCGCGGCGGCCCGGCAAAGCCGTCCGTGCGGCCCTCCTTCCGGATATCCGGTTGATTCGGGTTTGCGCACCTGAGTACGCGGAGCCATCCGATCATCGCGGCGACCCGCCGGGCGAGTCAAGCGAGCCGCGCGACTCCAGAGTCCTGTTACTAAGAACGCAGAAAAGCCCGGTTGGGCTCTCTCGCCGCGAAATCACTCTGGGGAGCCTTCCCATTCGGACCTGGAAACGCACCCGGTTGGTACCTTTCTCAGGCTTAAAGCGTGACGAAGGATGACCGCCGCCCCGAACTGCCGGCCACGGTGAGTCCAGAGAGGGCGCACCCTCTCTGGCGGGGTTTCAAAGGATGTCCCCTTTGATTGTCTTTTTCCAACTCTCTCGCTTTGGAGAGGTCTCCGGCAGCCGACTCGCCGTGGCGAGGGCAAGGGGGAGGGCCAAGCCAAAGCCAGGGCCTCGAATACCAGGAGATCGTTCGTCAAGCAGGACTCACCTGCGACGCGGCAGAACCAGGACGCTTGCTGCTGCGATACTCCCATCGTGCGGGCCCTCACCCTGCTCCTCGCTTTCGCCTGCGTGATCGCCTGCGGGGGCGACGACGACGCTCCCGAGGAAGAAGCGACCCCCGTCGCCGCGGATGTCGAGCAGGCGATACACGATGACCTCGAGAGCCTCTCCGACGCCCTCGCCGCCGGCAACTTCGAGCGGGTCTATGACGACTTCCTCTGGTCGGGCTGCCAGGCCCTGGTCAGCCGCGAGGTTTACCTGGGTGCGCTGCGTGACACGGAGGAGGCCCTCGCCGAGAACGCCGTCCGCGTCGATGGCGTCGAGCTGCTGCAGCGTGACGCGGAGGACCAGGTGATCGTCCGCGTCGACTTTACGGTCGTTCGCGACGGCGAGCCGGCGCCCCGCGATCCCGAGGAGCCACCCGCCCTCAGGCGCATGGTGTTCGAAGCCGGCCACTGGCGCAGCCAGGAGTGCTTCGGGCTGGAGCTCACACCAACGGCCCAGCCCTAAAGCCGCTCCACGCCGGTGATATAATCGAGCGGCGTTGCACCGGGTGCGACGCGTTCTTTTCGAGGAGCGACATGTACGCACTGGTCCTCGCCGGTGGCAAGGGGGAACGCCTGCGTCCCCACACCGACGCTGTCCCCAAGCCCATGGTGCCGATCAACGGGCGGCCACTGCTCGATTACCACGTCGCCTGGCTCCTGCGCGGCGGCGTCACCGACATCGTCTTCCTGACCCGTTACCTGGCCGGTGTCATAGAGGATCATTTTGGCGACGGCTCCGCCGCCGGATTCAGGGCCCACTACAGCGTCGAAGACCATCCCCTGGGCAGAGGCGGCGCCATGAAACAGGGCTACGGCCTGGTGCCGGCGGGCGAGCGAACCGTGATCGGCACGAACGGCGACGTGATCACCGAGCAGCCCTTGCGCGACATCGTCGCGCGCCACGAGGAGGCGTCGGCCGCCGCCACGGTCATGCTCACGAGCCTGGTCAGCCCCTACGGACTGGTCGAGACCGACGACGCCGGCATGATCCGTGACTTCCGCGAGAAGCCGGTCCTGCCCTACTGGCTCAACGCCGGCGTCTATGCACTGACGCCCGCCTTCTTCGATCTTTGCCCGGAGGAGGGCGACCACGAGGATTCCGCCTTTCCCGAGCTGGCGCGCAGGGGGCAGCTCGCCGGCTTCAAGAGCGAGCACTACTGGCAGGCTGTGGACAGCATCAAGGACCTCAACGCCGTCTCCGAACGGCTCGCGGTGAGTGCCAGGTGACCAGCCCGATCAAGTTCGGCACCGACGGTTGGCGCGCCCTGATCGCCGACACGTATACCTTCGAGAACGTCAGGATCTGCGCCGAGGCATTCGCACGCTACTTAGAAGGCGAGGGGCTGGCCGGGCGCGGGGTCGTTGTGGGTTACGACACGCGCTTCGGGTCGGAACGCTTCGCCGAGGCCGCCGCCGCCGTGGTCGCTGCCCACGGGATCAAGGTGCTCCTGACCGACAACTTTGCGCCCACCCCGGCGGTCAGCCACGCCACCGTCCAGAACAACGCCGGCGGCGCGATAGTGATCACCGCCAGCCACAACCCCGGCGCCTACAACGGCTTCAAGATCAAGCCGCACTATGGAGGCAGCGCATCGCCAGAGATCGTCGCCCGCGTCGAGGCCGTGATCCCCGAGATCGCCGCCTCTGGGCGCTTTGCCACCGATGGCTCAGCTCCCTCCGGCGATGTCACTCGCTTCGACGCACGCGGGCCCTACCTCGACCAGTTGCGTGGGCTGCTCGACGTCCAGGCGCTGCGCGCCGCACCCCTGCGCGTGCTCCACGACTCGATGTTTGGCACGGCCCAGGGCTGGCTCGCCGAGTTGCTCGCCGGCGGTAAGTTGCAGTTCAGCGAGCTGCACGCCCAGGTCAACCCGGCCTTCCCCGGCATCCGCGCCCCGGAGCCCATTGATCGCAACCTCGGCGAGGCGATGGCCCTGATGAAGGGCGGCGGCTTCGATGTCGGCTTCGCCACCGACGGCGACGCCGACCGCATCGGCATCCTCGACGAGAGTGGAAACTACCTCGACCAGCTCCAGGTCTTTGGCCTCCTCGCCTACTACCTGCTCGACGTCAGGGGCGAGCGAGGCCCAATCGTTAAGTCGGTGACGACCACCGGTATGGTCGAGCGCCTCGCCGAGATCTACGGCGTGCCGCTGATCGAGACTCCGGTCGGCTTCAAGTACCTCGGGCCCGAGATGATGAAGCACGACGCCATCGTGGCCGGCGAGGAGAGCGGCGGTTATGGGTTCCGCGGCCACATTCCGGAGCGCGACGGCATCCTCTCCGCCCTCTATTTCCTCGACTTCATTGTCCGCACCGGTAAGAAGCCCTCGCAGCTTCTCGCCGAGCTCTACGAGCGGGTTGGCCCCCACTTCTACGAGCGCGTCGACGTCACCATCGACGAGCGCCGCCGGGAGCAGATCGTCGAGTCGACCGCCTCCGCCAGCCCGGCAAGCATCGCCGGCCGAAGCGTGGCCTCGCACGACACGGTGGACGGCTATCGCTGGCGCCTTGACGGTGGTGGCTGGCTGCTGATCAGGTTCTCGGGCACCGAGCCCCTGATGCGCGTCTACACCGAGGTGCCGGACAAAGCGCTGGTCAAGCCCGTCCTCGACGAAGGCCTCAAAATCGCCGGCGTCGCCTGACTCTCGCCAGGTGTTCGTCGCCCGTGGGGCGCCTTCGCAGGTGATCCCGTGGTTCACCGGCGACTTCTATTGGCGCGCCTCGGCCGGCGCGGCCCCCTCGCCCGCCGGCTGCGAGCGCTTGCTCTTGAGCAGCCAGGGCACATCGACGACCACCGTGTACTTGCGGCGCCGCAGCGCCTTGCGCAGCCTGCTGGCCGTGTTGTTGTGCAGCAGGTCATCCCACCAGTGCTTGGTCACGAACTGCGGGATGGCCACGGTGATCGGCTTGTCCGTGCCGAGGGCGTCCAGATAGGCGAGGAACGGCGCCATGAACGATCGATAGGGCGACTCGATGACCACCAGCGGGATGCCAGGTAGCGCCTTCGCCCACTCCTCCTGCAGCCTGTCGCCCGTCTGCTCGTCCTCGTGCTCGATGTGCACCGCGGTCACGTTGTCCGAGATCGAGAGCGCGTATTCCAGGGTCCAGACGACGGCCCGGTTGAGCTTGTTTACCGGCACTATCACCCGCTGCGAGCTGAGCAGGCGCTCCGTTGGCGGCAAGACCCGCTCCGGCGGCGCCAGGTCCCGTTCGAAGTCGCGGTAGTGCTTGTAGATCAGGTAGAAGATCGCCACGAAGAAGCCAATGGCGATGACGGTGATCCACGCGCCGTCCACGAACTTCGTGACGCCGACGATGACCGCCACGATGCCGGTCGCCACGGCGCCGAACGCGTTCACGGCCAGGCTGCCCCTCCAGCCCGGGTCTTTGGCCCGCAGCCAGTGCACGACCATTCCGCTTTGCGAGAGCGTGAAGGCGACGAAGACGCCCAACGCATAGAGCGGGATCAGCGCGTGAGTGTCGGCACTGAACGCCAGCAGCAGCAGCACCGCCGCCAGCCCGAGGACGAGGATGCCGTGCGAATAGGCCAGGCGGTCGCCGCGGAACTGGAACTGGCGGGGCGCGTAGCCGTCCTCGGCCAGCACCGAGATCATCCGTGGAAACGCGTTGAAGCTCGTGTTAGCAGCCAGGATCAGGATCAGCGCCGTCGCCGCCTGCACCACGTAGAACAGGACGCCGTCGCCGAACACTCCCCGCGCAACCTGCGCCACGACCGTGACGTCTCCGCCGGGCACCACGTCGAACTGGTTCGCCAGCACCGTGATGCCCACGAACAGGATGGTGAGGATACCCGCCATCCAGGCCAGCGTGATAGCCGCGTTGTGCGCCTCAGGCGGTTTGAACGCCGGCACGCCGTTGGCCATGGCCTCGATGCCCGTAAGGGCGGTCGCGCCCGCTGAGAACGCCCGCAGGACCAGGAAGAGCCCCAGCGCCTGGCTGGCCTCCCCGACCTCAACCGCCTCGGTTTCCACGGGCCCATAGCCCAGGACGACCCGCCCGAGGCCCACCGCGAGCATGAGGCCGAAGGCGGCCATGAAGAAGTACGTCGGCACCGCGAAGATCGTCCCCGATTCCCGGATCCCCCGCAGGTTGAGCAGCGTGACGAGGGCAACGAACGCTATCGCCAGCTGGACGCGGATCTCGGCGAGCTCTGGCACCGCCGAGATG
>WHTO01000119.1:0-286 GCA_009377665.1 Dehalococcoidia bacterium | reverse complement strand
TCGCCGCCACGCCAGCCGCGGTGGAGACCGCCACCAGGAGCACGTAGTCGACGGTCAGCGCGGCGGCCGCCACCAACGACGGCATCCGCCCGAGGTTCTCGGCAGCGACCGCGTAGGCTCCGCCGCCGTTTGGGTAGGCCCTGATCGTCTGCCGGTACGAGATCGCGACCGTTATCAGCAGGATCGCGATCACAGCGCTGATCGGTATCGAGCCGTAAAGCGCGCCGGTGCCGGCAAGGATCAGGATCAGCAGGATCTCTTCGGTGGCGTAAGCGCTCGACGAGAG